>CBFHLW010000009.1:0-28929 GCA_965656805.1 Alphaproteobacteria bacterium | reverse complement strand
CGGTCAACAATATGCCCAAAACGCATGATCAAACAATTATGAGCACTTAAGTCTTCGGGATGAAAGGGTTGACAAATCAACTTTAAATAGCTCGGCGCCGCACATAAAAGACGTCGATTATATCTCAGCTTCCGCACCCGCAGGGAGCTATCAGGCAAAACACCATAACGCAATGCAAAGTCAATCCCCTGCCCCACGAGGTCGACATTGCCATCACTGAGTGTCAGGTCAATACGGACGTCTGGATGTTCTGCAATAAAACTGTCAAGCAGAGGAACCAGCCGCCGACGCCCCAAATCAACAGGTGCGGTGACCCGCACCATGCCAGATAATGTATTGGCGCCAAGTTTAATGCGCGCTTCGCTCTCCTCAATTTCTGATAAAATATGGCGCGCGTCTGATATAAGTTGGCGTCCCTCATCTGTTAAACTAATGGCGCGCGTTGTGCGCGTTAGTAACCGAGCACCATAATGCGACTCAAGTGCGGACAAGCGCTCGGACACTGTTGCTGGAGCCAGCCCCATATCGCGCCCAGCAGCAGCAAGTCCTTTTTTCTCAACAATACGCAGAAATAGTTTGAGATTCTCAATCAGCATGACACAGCCTTATTGTTTGTTCTTGGCGAATTGTGTTTTCAGATATTAGGCAATTATCCAAGATCCCAGCAAGTGTAATCTAACATCTCATTAAGGGATGTTTCGATGCTTATAGAACACTACACATTACACAAAGATCAGCTATGCAAGATCAAGACAGGCAAGCTTGTGACCTTGAGACAACTCAAAGCCTTAAGGCCTGGGCTTGTTAAGCAAGAGGCAACCTAAATGAAACCCTCCTCCCAAAACGCACTGCAACACATTCATGAAAGGACTTCCCCCCATGGCCAATACACTTTTTTCAACAATAAAACTTGGCTCTCTTACATTACCTAATCGTGTCGTTATGGCACCTATGACTAGGTCACGAACCACTCAGCCGGGAAATTTGCCTAATTTAATGATGGCAAAATATTATGCACAACGCGCATCAGCGGCTCTCATTATTTCCGAAGCAACCCAAATATCACCTCAAGGTCAAGGATATTCGTTTACACCCGGTATTCACACGCAAGGTCAAATAGATGGATGGAAAATCGTCACCGAGGCCGTTCACAAAGCCGATGGTCGTATTTTTTTACAGCTCTGGCATGTGGGGCGCATGAGCCATGAAAGTTTCCATGATGACAGAAAACCTGTTGCCCCCTCGGCTTTATCACCCGACGCCCAAGTCTGGGTTGCAGATCCTGAAACGAAGCTTGGTGCTATGGTTGACTGCCCGATTCCTCGCGCCCTCGATATAGATGAGATAGAAGATATTATAGATGACTACCGTCAGGCTGCCGCCAACGCGATAAATGCCGGCTTTGACGGTGTCGAAATCCATGGCGCCAATGGTTATCTGATCGATCAGTTCTTACGTCGCTCTTCAAATCACAGAACCGACGCATATGGCGGGTCAAAAGAGAACCGAATTCGTTTTCTTGTCGAAGTCGCAGAGGCCGTTGCCGATGAGATTGGTGCGCATAAAACAGGTATCCGACTATCGCCTTATATTACGCAAAGAAACATGGCCGATGATGAAATCATCGACACAATACTCTTGGCAGCCCATGAAATTAATCGAATGGGGCTTGTCTATATTCATTTATCTGAAGCAGATTGGGATGATGCTCCACAGATTCCAGAACAGTTTCGGCACGATCTCCGCGCCACCTATTCGGGTAAAATTATCGTCGCGGGCAAATACACTCAAGACCGCGCCGAAACAATTTTAAATGCCGGGCTTGTTGACATGGTTGCCTTTGGACGCCCCTTCATCGCAAATCCAGACCTACCCATAAGGTTTATAAAGAATATCCCACTCTCTGATTTCGATAGTTCAAAACTCTTTGGCGGCAGTGAAGAGGGCTATAGCAATTACCCAAAATGGGAGCAGATCTAATGACATTAAGCGCAGAACATATCGCCAAAGGTCGCAACAATACAAATATTGGAACACAAATGGTTTTTGAGACAAACACAATGCGTGTATGGCATATGCGCCTGGCACCAGGCGACATTATGCCCGCGCATAAGCATGCGCACCCTTACTTTTGGTCTACTGTCACAGACGGTGAAGCCATTGCTGAATATGATGATGGACGCGTTACATCAATCTCATATCAATCGGGCGACACTCAGTATTTTTCTGACCTAAGTGCTGAAAATGGGTTCGTTCACAATCTCATCAATACGGGCGAAACAGAATTGATATTTGTTACCGTCGAATTTTTAACAAAAGAGGCATAATCATGAAAGCTGTTGGATTTACACATTATTTACCTGTTGACGACGTCAATGCGTTTCTTGATGTCACCTTAACCAAACCCACACCCAAAGGGCATGACATATGTGTCGCGGTTAAAGCCGTGGCTGTTAACCCTGTTGATACAAAAGTGCGCGCACAAAAAGATAAAGTTGAAGAGGTCCCTCGCATCATTGGCTATGATGCGTCCGGCATTGTTGAATCTGTTGGCCCAAATGTGACCCTCTTTCAAATCGGTGATGAGGTTTACTATGCTGGAGACATTACTCGCTCAGGCACAAATGCTGAATTTCACCTGGTCGATGAACGCATTGTTGGCCATAAGCCCAAAACACTTAGCCATGCTGAAGCTGCTGCAATGCCCCTCACAACCATAACGGCTTATGAGGCACTGTTTGACCGACTAAACATTGACCGCGACGGTGCCCATAAAGGTGAAACAATCCTTATGATTGGTGCCGGAGGTGGAGTCGGCTCAATCGCGATTCAATTGGCCAAACAAGCGGGCTTAACCGTCATCGCAACAGCCTCTAGACCTGAAACACAAATGTGGGTGCGCGATCTGGGCGCTGATTACATAATTGATCACAGTCATGAACTTATTGAACAGGTAAACAAACTCGGCTTTCCCAATGTCGATCATATCGCAATCTTCAACGATATGCGCCACTGGAACAGCGCTGTTACATTAATCAAACCACAGGGCGGCATTGTATCTATTGAAGACACCCACCTCCCCATGCCCATGGAAGGCATGAAAACAAAAGCCGCCAGTCTTCATTGGGAGTTCATGTTTGCCCGATCCATGCATCAGACAGACGATATGATTGAACAACATAAACTCCTCTCATATGTGGCCGAACAAATTGACTCTGGGAAAATAAGATCAACTGTCGCAAACATCATGTCGCCTATTTCTGCCGCAAATATGCGCGAAGCCCATCGCTTAATAGAAACAGGTAAAACCAAAGGTAAAATTGTCCTAAGCGGGTTTTAGACCAACCGATTATTTTTGTTAAAACGCCTAGCGATGCCGGATATTCAAAAAATATTCGGCATTTAGCTCAACTCAGAACAATGATGACCTAAGCTCGCGCGAGGTGCAATATATCTAAAATATCTTGCCGCTGGTTAATCTGGCGTGAATTCGCAAGGACCAAGCCATGATGAATGCCTGCATCTGCAATTTCATCAAATTTATCGTCACCAATGCCAACATCAGCCAAGCAGCTTGGCAAGCCAAACCCTTTTATTAAGGCGCCAACAATCTCATGTGCCGGTTGATTAGGTGTCCCCAATGCATTGGAAATGGCGGCTTGATTGGCTTGGTTGGTTTGAGCATTCCATTGCAAAACAGCGGGCAATAACACACAAGATGTTTCGCCATGCGCAACACCAAACATCGCACCGAGAATATACCCCAACCCATGGCTTGCCCCCATACGTACCCGCCCCAAAGCTGGAGCCACAGACCACACACCCTGAAAGGACAACATAAAGGCATCGCGTTTATCTTGCTCTGAATTTGCCGCAAAGCTTAGCTTTAACCCAGTCGACATCAACTTTAATGTCGATAAAAATTGTTCCTGTAAAATGGGGTAGCCATCAGGTGATAAATAACCTTCAGCTCCATGATCGATTGTTCTTATAGCCGCCGAATACCAAAGGGATGATGGCGTTTGCATGGCGAGTTCAGGATCAAAAATAATCGAAATTGGCGCAAGCTCAGGGTGACTAAAACCTTGTTTCTCTTTCATCTCCACAACCAAGGCCCCACCCAGCGCGGCGAATTCCGCTCCCGATAAAGTCGTTGGCACAGCAATCGCACGAATATCACCAACCTTATTATGAATCGCTCCCCCCAACCCGCCAGCACCATAGGCGTAGCTATTAAGCTGATCCCGTGTGGTAATGTCATGAGTTAAACAAAGCTGAACAATTTTAGTTGAATCGATGGGAGTACCCCCGCCAACAGAAACCAAGAGGTCGGCCTCTGCCGCACGTGCAGCTGAAGCGGCGGCTAAAATATCCTCCTGCGGAGCATGCGCCCGAATACCAGTATAAACCCCAGCCAAGCGGGGGCCAAGCGCTAGTTGAAATGATGTCAAAAGATCACTCTTTTTCATGACGGACTGAGAGGCAATAATAAAAACACGATGCGCCCCTAATTTTTCACTTTCTTCCGCCAGACACTGCGCAGCTGATCGGCCAGCGATCAGGCGTTGTGTGCGGCCAAATTCATAATCAATCTTATCCATCGCCGCTCTTCCTGATTTTTGCGCGCTTTGAGTGTTTAGCCAGTCGCCCCGAAACGCGCTTACGCCACAATCGAAAGCTCGAGGGCTTCAGTTCGGTTCGCATAATGCGAATGACGTCTCCTTCACTCAATCCAAGTTGCTGCTTAATCTGATCAAAACTTGTCTCATCATCCCAAGCCATCGCAATGACTTCAGATAGATTATATTTATCCATGAACGCTGGCCATTAGATTGATGCGCATCTTAATAAACACAATGATAGACCTTTTTTAATCAGCGCCATGAGTTTTAAAGCCCGCCGCCGACCAAGACTCGATACCCCCCTCGAGATTATAGATTTCTAGTCCACTATTCTCAGCCAATAATTTTTCGCATGCTTTATTGCCGCGCATACCTTTTTGACAATGAATAATGATTTTACCGTCCACACTTGGTAAGTCCGCGCATGACAATGTACCAAGTGGCGCTAATTGCGCAGATGGAATATTTTGCGCGTCATATTCAGATTGCTCGCGCACATCAATTAAAATGGCCTCACCAGCCTCAATCCATTCTTTTGCAATTTCCGCATTTACCATTTTTATAGACATTAATTTACGCTCCATAATGTTAAGGAATATATTCTAAGATTACTCTCTGTTTTCACTTATTCCGACCTCGAACCGAGAGTTGTGAACTTTATCAAACCTCCGATAGTTCTATTTTACCCGCGCCAGGGAGTTTCTCAGCAAATTTATTGCCAAGCATCTGGGCCGGCGTAAAACACCCACCAGCGCCATTATACCCTATCAGATGACGGGACGTCATGATGATGCCATCCATGGTAACGGTATAACCATTTGGCACACGCAAACGCGCGACAGCCTTTTTGCCTACTGCATTGGCGACCTCACCCCAAACATAAGTATCGCTGCTATCTCGCTCTTGCTGGGTTGGGCCCGCAACACTCTGTTCAATTTTCTTTTTTGCAAAGTTTTGAACAAATTTAAGCTTAAGCAAATATTTAATGATCGGGAATAAGTAAACGCCTAAGCGCCCACCACTATGGGCGGTATATACCATAATATTTGGAATTTTTGTTTGCCAATAGGCGGTTGATAAATCACCCCACGGAATGACTGAAGACAAAATAACACCACTGCCATAATCAATATCACGCATTTTATAGCCGCGACCAACCGTGACCATTTTTCCGTCGAGACGAATTTTCATCCCATCACCTAATGCTTCCACCGAGGTTTTTGCGGTACCCTGGCTTAGCGATGCATTGCCTGCAAAGCCTAAGGTCAAATGCGTGGCATCTGGCATTGCTTCATGCAGTACGCCCGCCACACAATCTGTTGGAATAACATCAAATCCAACCCCAGGGCAAAGCACAACACCCGCCGCCACTGCCTGCGTATGCAAGGCTTGCGCCGTATCGAAGACAGCAACTTCACCGGTGATATCTGTATAATGGGTACCAGCTTGAATGCAGGCCTTCATCATAGGCTCAGCTGTTGCTGAAAACGGGCCGGCGCAATGGCTGACTATTTTAACATCCTTTAATTGACCAGCAATGTGATCAATATTTGACAAATCAAATATGCGTGCTTCCAATCCATATTTGGCGGCAATTTGTTCCACGAGATCTTTGTTGCGACCCGCCACAATGGGCTTCAACTTACTCGCAGCAGCTTTTTCCAATGCAAGCTGAGCCGAGTAGCCATTAGCACCATAAATCATCCACTTGTTTTTTAATGGACCCGACGCAGATCCTGCCTTGGATTTAGAAACTTTAGAAGCTGCAGAAGTTTTAAGCGCTTTAGGAGCTTTAGAAGCTGCAGAAGCTCCTTTAATTATTTTTTTTTCAGACATAAACATTTTACTCCCAAAGCAATAATAACATTATGCAGTATAATGATGCTTTAGAGCGCAAGACAAGAGTGCATTCACAGGACCGCATTGAGAATAAGAAATCTCTGCAGCCGCTGAACAATCGCCTCAATCTCAATAAGCTAGCTCGCAGGCGGACACCCAGAAGTACCCTGTACCGCCGAGCAAAAAAGTCGCTCCACATCCCCACCCATTTGAATAGCGCTTATGATAAATTAAACCAAAGACCTGTCATGGACTAATAATAATGCAAATCCTGTATGGCCATCAGCGGCCGTGAATAATCGTCTCAACCTTAATAAGTGCACCATCAAGAGCAAATTCAAAGATGGCCGTGCCTCGCGCTAGAAAAAGTGACATCACCAAATAAATTGCAATTAACATTATTGTAAGCCGCAAAATCTGATTTATTCACTAGTCACTTTTTGACCTTTAAAATCTGCCCATTACAGCACCTTCGGCCTCAATGATTGTTTTGATATACTCAAGATTTTGCTGCGTTTGCGCTTCAATGTCATTTGCAAATGTGCCATCTGCCTAAAATGGCAGATGGCCCGATAAAAACATAAGATCCCCTGCAACGAAAAGGCAACATAGGAACTGCAGGAATAGCATTTGATACTTTAGTCATTACAACCTCCTTACGTTATTAGATTGTTGAAAGATAATCTTTATCAATATGTTATATCGATAAACACAAAACCTCTTACGCAAAGATCGACTGCCGCCGCCGCGCATCGAGTGCAAAAAATGCGGCATTAATATCGGGCTCTTTTCCAGTGAATATTTCAGCAAATAGATGGGCAGACCCAACAGCTTTTGTCCAACCTAAATGTCCATGCCCACAATTTAACCAAAGCCCAGTTACGCCTGATGCACCGATAAACGGACGACCATCTGCAGACATAGGGCGCAATCCGGCCCAATTTTCTGCTGTTTCCCAATTAAGGTGGCGACTAATATCTGGAAACAATTTATCAAAGAATTGACGTAGCAAGGCGATACGCCTCGGATCAATCTCAGTATTCATTCCTATAAACTCGGCCATCCCAAGAACACGAAGTTTATGCCCTAAAGGCGTCACAGCAATATGCAAAGTGGGGTCTATAATCGCATGCTGGAGAGGCTTACCGTCAACGCCGTTGATATCAAGCGTGACTGAATAACCTTTGGCAGGCTGGATCGGTAGTCCTATACCAGCTTGACGTGCCAATTGCGGTGCGTTTACGCCCGCACAAATCACAACCTGACCAGACAAAACCTCATCACCCAACCGAACGCCTGTCACCTGCCCATTCTCAATGAGCAAGTCTTGAACAGTTTGGCCAAGACGCATGATGCCTCCTTTAGAAATGGCGGCTTCAGCCAAGCGTTCACAAAATAAACGTGCATTCCCAATATGATCATCAGGAAAAAGTAAAGCACCCGATATCCCATCAACTGCCTGCGCCAAGGCTGGTTCGCGCATAAGCAATCCATTGCGGTCAAGAACCTCGAATTTCAGCCCCTGATTAGCTAAGAGGTCTGCCAATTTAAGTGCCGTTTCGCGCTCAACCTCATTGCGAAAGATTTTAAGCGTTCCTACATCCGCATGTTCAAATTCAAGCCCCAAACGCTGGGAAAGTTCAATTGTCTTCTTCGTTGAATAATGCGCCAACTCAAAATTGGCTTTTGTCGTTGCGATATGTCGAACCGGGGTGGAATGCTGTAAAAATGAGATTCCCCAATTGATCAGTTTTGGCACTTGCAATAGGTGAAGTTTTATCGGCGCATTAGGATTAAATAGTGAAGCAAATAAGTGCCCGCCAATGCCTGGGTTATTCCACGGATCTGGCAAGCTTGGATGTAAGACACCTCCATTTGCATAACTTGTTCCGCGGGCAACAAAAGGCTCTTTTTCAACCAAAATAGTCTCAACGCCACGTGACACAAGCTCATAGAAAGTCGAAACACCGAGTAGACCACCACCTAATACTATAACCTTATTATTGGGCGTCATGTTTTTTCCTTTTTTATTCTTTCTTTTAATGGTTTGAAACTTTTAATGGTTTGAAATTTTACCTCACAGTTTTATCGCAAAAATCATAGACAAATGCGAGTATTCACAGATCATTTTTTCAATGGACTCAAAGCAACAAACAAAACCATATCCTCTTAACAGACATCTTTTGAAAATGCGTACAAAGCTTGATGAATAGGTTACACATTTCAAAGTATCCTAAGCCGTTTTTGAGGCAAGACGCAAGAAAGGTATGCTCAAATGCGCATCAACTTAGGTACGTCCTTCTGTCTCAAAACCCCAAAAAAGAGTGGTGAACATCGGCGACCTTATGACAAAGTTTTGACCTCTTTTAGAAGACGTGTCTTGTAAACAATTTATACACCACATCAGCCGCAACGGCTCAAGCGAAAGAGACCTGAACACGCCCCAAACCCTCTATCTGCAATGTGTAGGTTTGGTTTGCTTCCACGGGCACAATGGGGCCAAGCGCTCCCGAAAGGACCAAGTCACCTGCTTTTAATGGACGACCAACCTCTAACATTTTCTTTGCCAACCACAAACAAGCCGTGAGAGGATTACCAAGACATGCCGCGCCGATACCGCTTGATACAATTTCACCATTATGCTCAATCGACATTTCGCAATTGTGATGATCAAAGGCGTCAAGCTTTACAGGGCGTGAACCAAGAACATAAAGACCCGATGACGCATTATCTGCAATCGAATCCATAATACCGATATTCCAATCTGCAATGCGGGAGTCGATAATCTCAATAGCAGCCACAGCATATTCTACAGCCGAGATGACCTCTGCCATGGTAATACCTGGCTGATCGAGGTCCTTACCAATAAAAAAAGCAATTTCGCCCTCAAGCCGCGGCTGCATAGTGCGCGACAATGAAATTGTCTCGCCATCAGCATAAGCCATATCAGAAAACAACATGCCATAATCTGGTTGGTCAACACCAAGCATCTCTTGAACCGCTCTCGAGGTTACACCAATTTTACGCCCAGAAAGAATGCGCCCATCATTAAGCCACTGCTGCGTATTCACATCTTGGATTGCATATGCGTTGTCCATGGTGAGCGAATATTCATCGCGCAAAGGGCTTATTGCCACATTTGTTTCATGCGCCTTACGAAGTAAGGCTGCAGCCTTGCTAATATCTTCTTCTGTCATGGATCAATTCCTTTTTGTATCTAATTTTTTTATAAGCTAAATTCATAAGGTGATCCACGTTTATGAATTTACTAATCCCAATACTTGATAATAAGACATATGCCTTGAACAAATGCTTTGCCAAAGCTGTGCCCTATCGACAGGGAATGATTGAATGTTATGCTAATCTTTGGGTTACCGAGCCCAATGCAATAAATGGAGAGTAACTTGCAGAAAACAGTAATCGACCCAAACAACATAAGCAGCCAAAGAACCGCCCGATACACACTGTTTCTCTTAACCTTGGTCTATACATTCAACATTGTGGACCGTTTTATTCTCGGTATTCTCCTGCCGCAAATCAAACAAGAAATGGTTTTGAATGATAGTCTCCTTGGGCTATTAACTGGTGCAGCTTTTGCTATTTTCTATGCAACACTCGGCATGCCAATCGCCCGCCTTTCAGAGCGTTATTCACGCAAAACCATTATTGCGATTTCCCTGGCCTTTTTTAGCGCCATGACAGCCTTATGTGGGCTCGCTACAAATTTCCTTTGGCTTTTTATTGCACGCATCGGCGTCGGCATTGGTGAAGCTGGCACTATGCCCGCTGCCGCCTCCATAACTGCGGACTTATACCCAAAGGAGAAACGGTCGAGCGCCATGGCCATTATGTCCGTTGGCGCTAATATTGGTTTATTAATTGGTTTTATTGTCGGGGGATATGTTGCAGCTCAATACGGCTGGCGCTCCGCCTTTATGGTCGTTGGTTTGCCAGGCATTATTATCGCATTGGCTATTTTCTTCACCATGGATGAGCCAAAGCGCGGCGCCGCAGATAATTTGAAAATTGACGCCAACCAAGATGCTCCAGCATTCGCTCAATGTATTCATTTTCTATATACGCAAAAATCGTTTTTGCGCATGAATGTTTGCTTTGCGCTTATGGTTGGAGCATCCACAGGCGCACTTGCCTGGGTGCCCTCCTTTTTAAACAGATCACATGGACTTGAGGTATCAGAAGTCGGACTTGCCCTTGGCTTAATCATAGGTATTGGCGGGATCTTTGGCACTGTCGTTATTGGAGGCTTTTTAAGCGATCGTCTTGTCAAACGTGATTTGCGCTGGGGACTATGGATTGGTGCAGTAGGTGCGGCATTGATGGCTGTTGGCTATATTTTAATGATTTCAGCATCAAGCGGTAATGGAGCCCTGATTGCATTTTTGATCCCAGGCATTTTAGGTATTTTCTTTCAGGGGCCGCTCATGGCTCTCATACAAGCTGTATCACCGGTCAAAATGCGCGCAACCTCTGTTGCCATCTCTCTCTTTGTCACCAATCTTTTAGGCTTGGGGCTAGGCCCGCTTATCATTGGCACACTGAGTGATATGCTTGCGCCTACCTATGGAGATGCTAGCTTACAAATGGCTCTTCTCGCCATTCCAATAACACTGGTCGTGTCTATTTTCGCCTTTATGGCGGCGGCACGCCCTTTGATTGATGATGTAAGGCGCGCGGAGGCTTATTAGGTTTTAAAGTCCCTCGTCACGATTAATTTTTTATTTCGCGAGCAACATCATCATCCCACGACTGGTGATCGGGAGCATCTGTGTCCAACATTGTACCATATTCGCGGGCAAAGCAGTCATAAAGCGCACGCACAGGCACATCGTCAAAATGACCATGGTCGCGAATATATTCCATATGACGTTGTCCCGTCAGGTCATAGGCATGATAGAGACTGTCTTCAGCACCATCAAACTCTAACGTCTTGAGCCCAAATTTATGGCATAAGCCCGCATTAAATGCTGGCGTTGCTTTGACCCATTGATCATTGAGATAGACCGTACAATAGCCGTGATAATAAAAAACATCCGTCTTCATGCGTGCGCGCAATCGCTCTGTCGACAAATGATTACGGACATCCGCAAAACCAACACCTGCAGGTATATGACTGGCCCGACATAAAGCAGCCATTAATATGGCTTTGGGCACACACCAAGACTCTCCCGTTTTTATTGTGAGGTCAGCACGCATATGCGTTTCGTCGGGACCAAAAACATAAGGATTGTATCGAATTTCATCACGCACCCAGTAATAAATAGCAATGGCTCGTTCTATCGGCGTATCATAATGCTCAAACTTTTGCGCACATGCTTGAAGGTCGGGATGATTGCTGTTGATCAATGCAGTTGGCTTTAAATAAGCGTCTATTACAACCTTCATCTAACTCACCTTTCTCAAAAAACCTGATTAAACCGCTTCAGATTTCATTAGAAACAAGGTCATCATAATCATTTCCTTAAATCAATAGGCTGATAAACTATAAAAAGATTGATTAATCGTGATTTGTCTTAATAAACTTGATTTGTCTTAATAAATTTGTCTCAGGTTAATTTTTATAACCACATATTATATAATCACATATTATAAGTGACCTTTTAAGGACAGCATATTTATGAGACCAGGAAAAACAAATAGCATAACCGATATTTCTGGAATTCTGGTCGGTAACGCTCATCATGAGCTGGCGCGAACTGGCGTGACCGTTATTTTAGCCGAGCAGACGGCGGTAACCGCCTGTTCCATCCCGGGGGGTGGCCCAGGAACGCGTGAGACCGACGCTTTGCAACCCGCTAATCTTGTTGAACGCGCGAATGCGATCGTTTTAGCTGGTGGCTCAATTTATGGACTCGATGCCGCAGGGGCTGTGGCAGCCGATCTAGGGCGTGCGGGCCATGGATTTGACACTGGCGCCGCACTGCCATCTCCTATTGTGCCTGCGGCCATATTATATGATCTGAGAAATGGCGGATTTATTGACGATACGCGGCCGGACCTCTATCGCGCATTGGGTTCACAGGCCCTAAGCAACTGCGCCCCCACCTTCGCCCAAGGCAATGCTGGGGCGGGTTATGGGGCTGTTGCGGGAACAATAAAAGGTGGCCTGGGGAGCGCATCCGTTGTTTGTGAGGATCTCCCTCTTATTGGCGCAGTTATCGCAGCCAACCCATTTGGCGCAACAATTGATGAAAATAACCGGCTTTACGCCCAAGATCATGCGCTTCTTCATAACGACACATTAGAATATGGCGATACAAGAGAATATGGCGATGACAGCCCGCACAAGACGCGTAACCCAAAACATCCGCTGCATGGCACTAAAGCCGCGCTTGCATTTGCGGGGGCCAATACAACAATTGGGGTTATTGCCACCGATGCTGACCTCACCAAAGCAGAGGCCCAGCGTGTGGCGATTATGGCACAAGATGGGCTTGCGCGCGCAATAAACCCTGTCCACACACCTTTTGACGGCGATAGCTTGTTTGTGATGGCAACAGGCATGCGCCCCTTGGCTTTGGACCCGTCCAAACGTGCCTTAAACTTGACAGCCTTGGGCACTCTCGCCGCACAATGCGTGGCCCGGGCAATTGGACACGCGATTTGGCAGGCCGAAACCCTGGGTGCATGGCCTGCACTCAATGAAAAGAAATAGCTGAATAAATGCCTGAAAGTCGCTTGACTTCGGGCTTTTGGTGAGTATAGTCGCGGCTTCTAGCGGCTCAATTTGTTTGAGCAGCTTTATTAATGTGCGTCGGTTCCTTTATGGGCCGGCTTCTGAAACATAAGCGCAGGATTTGAGCGATGTTTGCTGTAATTCGGACCGGTGGTAAACAATACCGGGTAAATAAAGACGATGTCATTACCGTTGAACGCCTTGAGGGTGCAGAAGGTAATAAAATTGTTTTTGATGAAGTTTTAATGGTTGGAGAAGATGGCAAAGAAACTGTCATTGGTCAGCCAACCATTGTCGGTGCGAAAGTGTCTGGCGAGGTCGTTGAACAATCGCGTGCTGATAAAGTAACGATTATTAAGTTCAAACGCCGCCAAAACTACCACCGCACAAAAGGCCACCGTCAATACCAGACAAAAGTTAAAATTACCGACATTGCTGCAAAAGGTGCTGCTAAAAAAGCAGAACCCGCGCAAGAGGCAAGCGAGGAGTAATCATCCATGGCAACTAAAAAAGCAGGCGGCTCATCCCGTAACGGACGCGATAGTGCAGGTAGACGTCTTGGTGTGAAAAAATATGGTGGCGAGCAAGTCATACCTGGTAATATTATTTTGCGCCAGCGCGGCACAAAATGGCACCCTGGTAACAATGTTGGTATGGGGAAAGACCACACAATTTTTGCATTGGTTGAAGGACATGTATCCTTCTCAGGTGCGCGTGGCGGCCGAACTGTTGTATCCGTCTTACCGAGTGCACAGGCGGCTGAGTAAGCCAATCTCTTTCAAGAATGATGAGGGAGGTGGGCAACCATCTCCCTTTTTTTATTTCAGTACATGATATTCATTGCGTCATTTTCATGCCATAATTTTCACTGGTAGCGCATAAGTAAGGTTCAGTTTCCACTATGAAATTCTTAGATCAAGCCAAAGTCTACATACGATCTGGCAATGGTGGTGCGGGCTCGATTAGCTTTCGGCGTGAAAAATATGTCGAACATGGCGGCCCTAACGGGGGCGACGGCGGCCGCGGCGGTGACGTTATTGTCGAATGCGTCGATGGACTAAACACGCTGATTGATTATCGATATCAACAACATTTCAAAGCAGGAACCGGCCAACATGGTATGGGTCAAAACCGTACTGGGGCCGGCGGAGAAGATGCAAAACTGCGCGTCCCTGTGGGCACTCAAATATTTGCAGATGACAATGAAACCCTCATTGCTGACTTAACCGAGATAGGGGAAAAGATTGTTCTTGCGCGCGGCGGCAATGGCGGTTTTGGAAATACACGCTTTAAGGGTCCTGTTAATCAAGCGCCTCGTCACGCCAATCCTGGGCAAGAAGGTCGCGAAGCATGGATTTGGTTACGCTTAAAACTGATTGCTGATGTCGGCCTATTAGGGATGCCCAATGCCGGTAAATCAACTTTGCTCTCACGTGTCACTCGCGCAAAACCTAAAATTGCTGATTACCCCTTCACTACACTTCACCCTAATTTGGGTGTGGCTGGCGCACGCGGTCGGGAATTTGTTTTTGCCGATATCCCTGGCCTTATTGAGGGCGCAAGCGACGGTGCTGGCCTTGGACATCGTTTCCTTGGGCATGTTGAGCGATGTGCATTTCTGCTACACCTTGTGGACGCAACCCAAGAAGATATATGCACGCATTATCAAATTATCCGAGACGAATTGTCGGCTTATGACACAGCATTGGCCAACAAAGAAGAAATGGTTGTGCTCACCAAATCCGACAGTATTAGTGATGAAATTCTCACAGAAAAAACCAAGGCACTTGCAAAACATACAGGTAACGAAGTCATGTCCATTTCGTCTGTTACAGGGCATGGTATTGATGACTTGCTCGATACAGTTTTAAGACGACTTGACGAGACGGGCATGCGGCAACAAAAGAAGGAAGTTGAACCGTGGCGTCCCTAAGCCTTGCGGCCATACAAAACGCAAAAACCCTTGTCATTAAAATTGGCTCTTCGCTTCTTATTGAAGATGGTCAGTTGAACAGCAAATGGGTGTCTGCCTTGATTGACGATATTGCAGCATGCCATAACCGCGGACAAAAAGTTGTGCTCGTATCCAGCGGTGCGGTGGCTCTTGGTCGTGTAGCGTTAAATGTTGGTCCCCGCCCCCTCACTCTTGAAGAGAGCCAAGCCGCAGCTGCGGCGGGTCAAATTGCCTTGGCCCATGGCTGGCAATCTTTATTAGAGAAACATCAAATGGTGGCAGCGCAAATCTTATTAACCGTCGATGACACAGAACAAAGGCGCCGTTATTTAAATGCACGCGCAACGCTTAAAACGCTTCTTCAACTTAGCGCTGTGCCCATCATTAATGAGAATGATACTGTCGCCACCCAAGAGTTGCGATATGGGGATAATGATCGTCTAGCCGCCCGCGTGGCCAGCATGGTGGGCGCACAATGTTTGATTTTGCTCTCAGACATTGATGGCCTATATCGCAAAGCACCTGAAACTGGCGAGTCACCCGACCCCGAGGCGCATATAGAAATTATTGAAGAATTAACGAGTGATATTTTAGATATGGCGGGTGACGCAGGCAGCCCACATGGCAGCGGCGGCATGAAAACCAAACTCGAAGCCGCGCGTATTGCTGGCGAAGGCGGGTGCGACATGGTCTTGGCCAGCGGAAAGCCCATGCGCCCAATTAAAGCCTTGGAAGACGGAGCGCGATCAACATTCTTTAAAGCACTGAACACCCCTTATTCGGCTCGCAAAAGCTGGATAGCCGGTGCATTAACACCAACTGGGCGCTTAAAAATTGATGCTGGTGCCAGCAGTGCCTTGGCCAGCGGCCGATCGCTTTTGCCAGTAGGCCTGACTAAAATTGAGGGCACATTTGAACGCGGGGATTGCGTTCTCATCATAGGTCCCGACAATAGAGAAATCGGACGCGGTCTTTGCGCTTATAGCTCGGACGATACGCACCTCATTGCTGGCAAGCAAAGTGCAGAAATTCAAGATATTCTGGGTTATATTGGACGCTCAGAAGTCATTCATCGCGATGACCTCGTTCTACATAAGGAGGAGTTATAATGAGTGAGACAATACAGCTTGAAGCACAAATGAATGCGCTTGGCCGCAAATCTGCCATTGCCGCACGCACTCTTGGGCTTGCCTCGCGGGCTCAAAAAGATGCTATCCTCCTAGACACAGCCAAGCAATTGCGCACCCAATCACAAGATATTTTGAGCGCCAATGCCGCCGATTTAAAATTAGCGGAAGCTCAAAATCTACCAGCAGCTCGGATTGACCGTATTATGCTCGACGAAGCACGCTTGGATGGTATTGCAAAAGCCTTAGAAGCTATAGCAACGCTACCTGACCCCGTCGGCGAGGTTATGCAAGCATGGACGCCCGAACACAATAAGCTCAGCATTAGCCGCGTGCGCGTGCCACTAGGGGTGATTGGCGTCATTTACGAGAGCAGGCCCAACGTCACGGCCGATGCAGCAGCTTTATGCCTCAAATCTGGGAATGCTGTCATCCTACGCGGCAGCTCAGAAATTATGAATTCAGCCAAAGCTATTGCCGCTTGTTTTGCATCTGCTTTACGCGCGAATGGAATGGATGAGGCGTGTGTTCAGCTTGTGCCAACTGCAGATCGTGCCGCTGTGGGCATGATGCTTGCTGGCCTTGAAAATACCATTGACGTGATTGTCCCACGAGGCGGGAAAAACCTTGTTGCCAGGGTACAAGACGAAGCCCGCGTTCCTGTTTTTGCCCACCTTGACGGTGTTTGCCACACTTATGTCCACGAAGATGCCGACTTAGAAATGGCTCGATCAGTTGTTCTTAATGCAAAAATGCGACGTGTCGGCATTTGCGGCGCTACCGAGACATTGCTTGTAGATTCTGCGTGTGCCTCGACACACTTAAAGCCCCTCATTGATACCCTCGCAGAAAGCGGCTGTATGGTTCGCGGTGATGCGCATGCACAAGCCGCCAACACAAAGGTTATACCAGCCGATGAGACAGATTGGTTCACCGAATATCTGGACTCTGTGATCTCAATTAAATGTGTTGATGGGCTTCAGGATGCGATTAATCACATTAATCATTATGGCTCCCATCACACGGATGCCATTATTACGCAAAATGCAAAATCCGCCGAGATATTTTTGAATCAAGTAGACAGCGCCATTGTTATGCAAAACTGTTCAACCCAGTTTGCGGATGGCGGTGAGTTTGGCATGGGCGCCGAAATTGGTATCGCGACTGGCCGCTTTCATGCGCGCGGGCCCGTTGGTCTTGAGCAGCTTACAACTTTTAAATATGTAGTTCGAGGAGACGGCCAAACCCGGCCCAAATAGAATGCGCGGCAATCTTCCTCTTATTTTACCCCATACCCGAATTGGTTTGTTGGGTGGCAGCTTTGATCCCCCGCATCAAGGGCATGTTCAGGTCAGTTTATCCGCTTTAAAACAGCTGAACCTGCATCACATGATTTGGCTTGTCAGCCCGCAGAACCCGCTTAAACAACACAAGCCCGCCCCTATGTCTGAGCGATTAAAAGCGGCGCGTAAAATAACCGAATCACATCCTCATATAAGCGCCAGCGACATTGAGAGCAAATGGCGGACGCAATATACAATTGAAACAATAAGAAATTTCCAAACACTCTATCCAAATGTTGAATTTATATGGGTGATTGGTAGTGATAATTGGGCAAATTTCCATAAATGGCGTGGATGGGTAGATATTATCAACGCCATTCCAGTTGCCATTTACCCAAGACCCGGCGCTTCTCTAAAAGCCGGACTTGGACCAGCTGCACAACGCTTTCGCAGCGCGCAGTGCAATCTTCGGGCCCCACAGATACAAGCACCCGCATGGCAAATGCTAACAGGTCCGCATAATTATGAAGCCTCTAGCCAAATGCGTAATATGCAGCAGGGCCATACCCGATAATGCTGCCAATAGCGCCATAAGTTAAGACTAAAGCCAATCCGATACTCTCGAATGAGGAATGATTGAATCACCATCTTAAACATGCTTAAATAACATTTGCGATTACATTGTTCATCGTCAAGAAACAGGCAAATATCTAACCGTGCTTTCGAGCACACCATATTTTTGGCAAAAGCCATCAAGGAAAAAAGTGTCTAAAGAAAATTTTATGTTGGACCTTGTGGTCAAAAGTTTAGACGACGACAAAGCAGAAAATATCGTCACAATCGATCTAGAGGGCAAAACAGCTATTGCCGATGCGATGGTTGTTGCAACTGGCCGCTCTCATCGCCATGTCAATGCGGTTGCCGATCATCTTATGCGTCGACTTAAAGAAACGGGTTATCGGGATATTCGGATCGAAGGCTTAAAAACTGGAGACTGGGTTCTTCTCGATGCTGGTGACGTAATCGTTCATATTTTCCGGCCTGAAGTTCGGGACTTTTATAGTCTTGAAAAAATGTGGGCTGTTGACAATGAAGTCGACGAAAGTGCTTCTGCTTAGGCACGGTGATGCGGATAACCATCCTTGCGACAGGGCAGATAAAAGCCTCTGAGGAAAGCAGTTTATTCGACTCATATCATCAACGCGCTGTTGCGAGTGGTCGTCATATTGGTATCTCCGCGATAAATGTCATCGAAAACAAAGGCCGAAAAGGCACGTCCGGCGAACAACGCGCACGCGAAGACCGCGCCGATATTCAAAAAATAATGAATAAAATTCAGAGTGATGATCCCACCTGCCAATTCATCTTACTCGACGAGCGGGGCGAACACATTTCCTCACAAGATTTTGCGAAGCGTTTAGAAACCTGGCAATCGCATAGCCATATTTGTTTTGTCTTGGGCGGCGCAGACGGTTTCGATGACGCCATGCGTCAACGCGCACGAGCGCTCATTTCGCTCGGAAAAATGAGCTGGCCCCACCTCTTAGCGCGCGTATTACTTATGGAACAAATTTGGCGGGGCATTTCCATTTTAACACATCATCCTTATCATCGTGACTAATGAAATATATCAGCCTCATCCTATTATCCTGTTTCCTCGCCGCCCCTGTTGCCGCACAGGAAAAGCTTGACCGTATCGAAAGCGAAATAACTGCACGCAAGAAACGGCAAGAGGAGCTCCAAAAGAAGGCCAACCAGGTCAATAGTGAGATTAAGCGGTTACGCACACAAACGTTGGCCATAGCTCGCGAATTAACCCGCCTTGCCCGCGAGCGCGATGATAAAATTGAAACACTCGAAGGGCTCAAACAAACCGAGTCATCTATTGTTATACAAATGCAAGCGGAGCAAGAAAGCTTGGTGAAAGCCCTTGCTGCCCTACAAGTTTTACGTAAAGACCCACCACCAGCATTTGCAACACATCCAGATGATGCTCTACGCGCTGTCCAAGGGTCCATTGCCTTAGGTCGCATTGTGCCAGCACTTAAAGAGCGCGCAGACCAGCTGAGCGCACGTTTATCAGAACTCAACGCCCTTCGCACACGCATTAGCAAAGAGCAGGATGAATTGGTCAAAGCCGCCCATGAGACCACGCTTCGGCGCGACGAAATGGCAAAGCTCATGAACCAGCGCAGCCAAGCCGAAACAAATTTGCGCGCAAAAGCCCAAGACGAAGCTGCACAAATTGCCAAATTGGTTGCTAAAGCCCAAAATCTAAAAGACTTAAGCGAACGCCTAGCCCAACGTCAGCGTGAAAAACGAAAGCAACTAGCTGAAGACCCAAAAGCATCAGGCTTTGAAAGATTTAAAGGACAAATCCCAGCGCCTGTTCACGGACGGCTTAGCGGAAAATTTGGTCAAATCATTGAAAATAGTGCAAAAAGCCAGGGTATTTATATTGAGACAGACGCAGGCGCCCAAGTGATTGCGCCATATGATGCAACAATCCTTTATGCTGGTCCTTTCCGCCAATATGGGTCGATTTTAATCCTCGGCGTTGATAGCAGATACCAGCTTTTGCTGGCTGGCCTAGGTCAAACTCATGGATATGTTGGTCAAAATGTCCTAACCGGTGAACCTATTGGCTTTTTATCAGAAAAAGGTGACGCAAAGGGTCGACGTCAGCTATATATGGAAATAAGAGATAAAGGGAAACCGATCGATCCTGCACCTTGGATTGCATCAAACAGAGGTTAAGATGAAAAAATATATTGTTCTCATAGTCGCTTTCTATTTCAGCATGATACCCGTGCACTCAGAACCTATGAGCGAGCAGGGTCAAACCAACCTATATGAACAATTAAGTCTTTTTGGTGATGTTTTAGAACAAGTTCGCCAAGGTTATGTCGAAAAACCAAATGATAATGACCTTATCGAAGCTGCGCTGGCCGGAATGCTCACATCTCTAGACCCGCATTCATCTTATATGCCGCCCAAAAACTTTGAAGATATGCGCGTAGAAACAAAGGGCGAGTTTGGCGGATTGGGCATCGAAGTGACAATGGAAGATGGTTTAGTTAAAGTCATCGCCCCCATTGATGACACACCTGCACAACGCGCGGGCATTCGACCAAATGACCTTATCTCACATCTAGATGATGAACCTATTCGCGGCTTAACACTCAGTGATGCTGTCGAGCGCATGCGCGGCAAGAGAGGCACAAAGATTGAGCTATCCATTATCCGCGTCGGGGAAGATGAACCGATTAAAATCACGATCACACGCGATATTATTAAAATTCGTGCCGTGCGCTACCGTCACGAAGGTGCCGATGATAATATTGGATATATTCGCATAACAACCTTTAATGCACAGACCACGCGCAATCTAAAGAAAGCCTTTAACGCGCTTAATGCAGAGATTGGCGATCAAAAACTCGCTGGTTATATCATAGATCTTCGAAATAACCCTGGCGGGTTATTATCTGAAGCTGTGAGCGTAACCGACACGATGCTAGACCAGGGCGAGATTGTATCGACCCGTGGTCGTCACGACAGTGATAGCTCACGATTTACAGCGCGCCGTGGCGACTTAGCCAATGGCAAGCCAATCATTGTCTTGGTTAATGGTGGCTCGGCCAGCGCCTCAGAGATTGTTGCTGGCGCACTTCAAGACCATCACCGCGCCATCCTTGTGGGCACCCGATCATTTGGCAAAGGCTCTGTTCAAACTATTATTCCACTGACTAATAACGGTGCCTTACGCATGACCACAGCACGTTATTACACACCTTCAGGGCGTAGCATTCAGGCATTAGGTATTGCCCCTGATATCGTTGTTGAGCAAATATTACCTGAAACGTTACAAGATATAAAAGGGCGTAGTGAAGCCGATCTCCGCGGCGCCCTCGACGGCAAAAATATTGATGGCGAATCTAACCAAAAAAATCTTACCAATAAAGCGATAAAAGCGCCCTCAATTGCCTTCATCCCTCCTGAGAAAGAAGATGACACACAATTACAAGAGGCCATCCAAATTCTTTCAAACCTAAATACCATGCGTCTTGCAGAAGCTGATGATAAATGACCTATGAACAACCTCATTTTAATCAAGACCACCCGGCTCATAATCTAGCTTATCGTCTTTGTGTCGGCGCCGTTATTTTTAACCTTAAAGGGCATGTTTTTTCGGGTCACCGTGTTCAAAAAGACTTACCTGCAGATGCCCTACGTTGGCAATGGCCTCAAGGCGGCATGGATAAGGGGGAAACACCTATTGATGCAGCGTATCGGGAGGTCGCTGAAGAAACTGGCATTACCAATATCGAGCTAATTTATGAAATGCCCGGTTGGCTGAGTTATGACTTGCCTGAAGATCTTATTGGCAAGGTCCTCAAGGGCAAGTTTCGTGGCCAAAAACAGAAATGGTTTGCCTTTAAGTTTAACGGAGACGATGATGATATTCTCCTCGATGGACACCATCAGATCGAGTTTGAAAATTGGGTTTGGCGGCCTATAGAGGCCTGCGCAGATCTTGTTGTTCCGTTTAAGCGACATGTTTATACGGATGTAACTAATTGTTTCAAACCTTTTGGACAAAGCCAATAATGACCCTACCCATTATCGATTTTGGTAGCTTTCTAACTGGTACAGATAAAATAACAGTTGCCCGTCAAATTGATCGCGCTTGTCGTGACAATGGCTTTTTTTATTTAAAAAATCATGGGCTAGCCCCCGATAAAATTGAGGCATGTTTTAACGCTTCCGCCGAATTCTTCGTGCTCCCCGATTCTAAAAAAGGCGAAATTGCCATTGAGAAATCGGCCTGTCATCGTGGCTGGTATCGTCTTTATGAAGAAATACTTGATCCCAAAGAAACGCCAAATGGCGATTATAAGGAAGGGCTGAAAATTGGGAATGATTGTGGCCCAGACCATCCTCGCGTCATGGCGGGTCTTGCTCTACACGGACCCAACCAATGGCCCGACATTATAGGCTGGCAAGATATTATGCAGGCGACCTATGATGAATGTGCGCGTTTATCACGCCAGCTGATGCGCGCCTTTGCCCTAGCACTTAATCTTGAAGAGAATTTTTTTGATAAATGGTTACATGAGCCAATGGCAACATTGAGCCCTATTTATTACCCACCTACCACCAACCAAATGGGCGCAGGCACTCACACAGATTTTGGGTGCCTCACGCTACTGATCCAAAAAGAAATTGGTGGCTTAAATGTTTTCGACCAAAAAAAAGGGTGGATCGAAGCGCCGCCTATAGAAGATTGTATTATTGTTAATATTGGCGATATGCTTGCGCGCTGGACAAATGATACATATCGCTCCACCCAGCATAAAGTCATAAACAAAAGCGATAAACCACGACAGTCCATTGCTTATTTTTTTGACCCGGACCCTGATGCACTTATCGCAGCGTTACCAAGTTGCATTACTCAGGACCAATCTGTTCATTATGCGCCAATCACTGGTTTAGAGTATCTCTTAGAAAAAATAAACGAGAGCTTTGCTCATCGGTCTCGTTAATAAAAAGAAGGACAATTACGCTATGTCAGAATACATTCTCAATTTATCTTGCCCTGACCGCCCTGGCATTGTTTCCGCGGTGTCATCTTTGCTTTTCACCTTGGGGTTCAATATCCGCGAAAGCCATCAATTCGGTGATATAGAAACCAAACGATTTTTCATGCGCGTATCAATTGAGAGCAGAAAGACTGACAACTCACAAAGTCAGTTAGAAAGTGAATTTCACGTCATCGCAAAACAATTCGACATGACATGGCGTGTGCACAATAAAGCGGATAAGCCTCGCGTTTTGCTTATGGTATCGCGTTTTGACCATTGCCTGGTCGATCTCTTATATCGTAGTGAGATTGGCAGTTTGAATATGACCATTGTCGGCGTGGTTTCAAATCATGAGGATGCACGCGAACGCGTTGAAACAGCCCATGTGCCATTTCATTATTGGCCTGTCACCCCGGAGACCAAAGCGGAAAATGAAATAAAATTAAAGAACTTAATCACCTCTGAGAACGTGGAGCTTATTGTCTTAGCGCGCTATATGCAGGTCTTAAGCCCGGAATTTACATCTCAATATCCAGACCATATCATCAATATCCACCATAGCTTTTTACCAAGCTTTAAGGGCGCCGTTCCCTATAGCCGCGCTTTCGAGCGTGGCGTCAAAATGATCGGCGCAACGGCTCATTTTGTGACAAGCGATTTAGATGAAGGACCTATCATCACACAAGGTGTTGCTGATATACGACACGATATGAGTGTAAATGATCTAATTGACGTCGGGCGTGATGTCGAACGGCGCACACTCGCTCAAGCAATTAAGCTCTACACGCAAAGACGCGTTCTAAGAAATGGTTTAAAGACCGTCATCTTCCAATAAAAGAAATGTTAAAAAAGCAATTGGCAAAAGGTGTGGCAATCACGTCAACCAAAATTATTGAAAAGATTTATCAAGATCCTGTAACGGCTGAGTTTGAGAAGCAATATCCTAGCTCGAGCACTTCTAAGCGAGAGGGCTTAGAGTGTTCTAAAGCGCTTCGACAACATCAATCACCATTTGCGCATTAAGACGCTCTTGGTCAGATGTTGCGTGCTCTAACGCATGCTTTGCGGTTTCAATTTCTGCCATACGCGCTTCTGAGCTGAAGTCTTGCAAAGCAACAGCATGCTCTGCCAAAACAGTTAAACCGTCAGCTGTGACATCTGCAAAACCACCACGGACAAAATAGTCTGTAACTTGGCCTTCGCCCATTACAGAAAGAATGCCCGGTCGGATAACAGACACCAATGGGCTATGTGCGGGCAAAACCCCGAAATCGCCTTCACTACCCGGCACAACCACACTTTCGACCTGCAATGAAACAAGCAGGCTTTCTGGTGAAACGAGATCGAAGTGCAATTTATCTGACATGTCTCAGTCCTATTAAGCGGCTTCAGAAGCCATTTTTTCAGCTTTAGCAATTGCTTCATCAATGGTACCAACCATGTAGAAAGCCGCTTCTGGAAGATGATCATAGTCACCTGCACACAAGCCCTTAAAACCTTTAATCGTATCAGCGATATCAACAAGCACACCAGGTGAACCCGTAAAGATTTCAGCAACGTGGAATGGTTGTGACAAGAAGCGTTCGATTTTACGTGCACGTGAAACAACAAGCTTATCTTCCTCTGAAAGCTCGTCCATGCCCAAAATAGCAATAATATCTTGGAGTGATTTGTAACGTTGCAAGATAGATTGTACTTCGCGCGCAATGTTATAATGCTCTTCGCCTACTATTCTTGGCTCAAGAATTCGGCTTGTTGAGTCAAGCGGATCCACAGCCGGATAAATACCTTTTTCAGCAATCGAACGTGACAATACAGTTGTCGCATCCAAGTGCGCAAATGAGGCAGCAGGCGCCGGATCTGTTAAGTCATCGGCAGGTACGTAAATCGCCTGAACGGAGGTAATAGAACCTTTCGTTGTTGTTGTAATACGCTCTTGAAGTGCACCCATATCGGTTGCCAATGTTGGCTGATAGCCCACAGCAGACGGAATACGTCCCAATAAGGCAGAGACTTCTGAACCAGCTTGTGTGAAACGGAAGATGTTATCAACGAAGAACAATACATCTTGGCCTTGATCACGGAAATTTTCAGCAACCGTCAAACCAGTTAGGGCAACACGCGCACGCGCACCAGGAGGTTCATTCATTTGGCCATAGACGAGAGCACATTTAGAGCCCTCTCCACCTTTTTCTTTATTCACGCCAGATTCGATCATTTCCCAATAAAGATCATTACCCTCACGAGTACGCTCACCAACACCAGCGAACACTGAGTAACCACCATGGGCTTTCGCAATATTATTGATCAATTCCATAATCAAAACTGTCTTGCCAACACCAGCACCGCCAAAAAGGCCAATTTTACCACCCTTAGAGTAGGGTGCGAGAAGATCAACAACCTTAATACCAGTGACCAGCAATTCAGACTCAGTAGATTGCTCGATAAATTCTGGCGCTTCCTGGTGAATACCGCGAGTATCTTGGAATGCAATTGGGCCAGCCTCATCAACAGGCTCCCCAATTACATTCATGATCCGACCGAGTGTACCTTCACCGACAGGAACTGAAATCGCAGCACCTGTATCAGTTACTTTTTGTCCACGAACAAGACCCTCAGTAGAGTCCATCGCGATCGTTCTAACAGTGCGCTCACCCGTATGTTGAGCAACTTCTAGAACAAGGCGATTTCCACCATTATCCGTTTCCAGCGCATTCAGAATTTGGGGCAACTTATCTTCGAATTGTACGTCGACAACCGCGCCGATAACTTGTGTGACTTTACCTATGTTTGCCATTTTTCCGTCCTCTAGCTCACTCTTCAATCTTGGGTTCGGGCTTAAAGTGCCTCTGCCCCTGAGATAATCTCAATTAATTCTTTCGTAATTTGGGCTTGTCGTGAACGGTTATAAGTTACCGTCAAACCGTCAATCATTTCACCAGCATTACGTGTCGCATTATCCATTGCACTCATCCGAGCGCCCTGCTCACTCGCTGCGTTTTCTAACAATCCGCGTAAAATTTGTATCGATACATTACCTGGCAACAAAGCATCGAGAATATCATTTTCTTCTGGTTCAAATTCATAGCTTGCACCACCAGCATCTAATTCTTCAGATACTTCAAAATGTGCTGGAATAATTTGTTGCGCGGTAGGAACTTGTGTCACAACATTCTCAAATTTTGAATAAAATAATGTACAAACATCAAATTCTTCTGCTGCAAATCCCTCCAGCAACTGCTCACCGACTTGGCGTGCTTGCTCATAACCGATAGATTTAAGGCCAGGAAACGCTATCAAAGGCAAAAGATCATCTTTCATATCACGACGAAGAACTTCAAACCCCTTACGCCCAACACACAAAACTTTAACGCTTTTACCTTCGGCCTTTAACTTTGTCGCATGCTGGCGCGCCAGCCGGGCGATAGACGAGTTAAAACCACCACATAATCCACGTTCAGCAGTCGCAACCACCAAAAGGTGCTTGTCATCTCGTCCCGTGCCAGCCAATAAGCGCGGCGCACCCGTTGGGTCTGCAATACCAGCCGCAAGATTAGCTAAAACCTTTTCCATCCGCTCTGCATAAGGACGAGCAGCGATAGCAGCTTCTTGAGCGCGACGTAACTTAGAGGCAGCAACCATTTGCATGGCGCGCGTGATCTTCTTCGTGGCACGCACGCTAGAGATCCTATTCCGCAGTTCCTTTAATGACGCCATGAGGCTCTTGCTCCTTATTCCGAACCTTAAGCGAAGCTGGCCTTAAAGGCCTCAATCACTTTTTTCAAAGCTTCTTCTGTATTCTCAGAAATCGCTTTCTCAGTTCGAATAGCATCCAATATTGCAATTTCTTTGGTACGCAATATCTCTAGCAACCCAGTCTCAAATCGGCCAATCGAACTTGTCTCTAACGCGTCAAGATAACCGTTCACGCCTGCATAAATCACAGCAACCTGCTCTTCCACTTTTAATGGAGAGAATTGCCCCTGCTTTAATAATTCCGTCAAACGCTCACCACGGTTCAAAAGTTTTTGTGTCGCCACATCAAGGTCAGATCCAAACTGAGCAAAGGCCGCCATTTCGCGATACTGCGCAAGCTCACCTTTAATTTTACCCGCAACTTGTTTCATGGCTTTGATTTGAGCCGATGAACCTACACGTGATACAGATAGACCCACATTCACAGCTGGACGAATACCCTGATAGAACAAGTCTGTTTCTAGGAAGATTTGACCATCTGTAATCGAAATCACGTTGGTTGGAATATATGCCGACACGTCATTCGCCTGCGTCTCAATAATTGGCAGGGCTGTCATTGAGCCAGCACCGAAATCATCATTCAACTTCGCTGCGCGCTCAAGCAAACGTGAATGTAAGAAGAAAACGTCACCAGGGTAAGCTTCACGACCTGGAGGACGACGTAGCAATAAAGACATCTGGCGATATGACACAGCTTGTTTTGATAAATCATCATAGGTGATAAGCGCATGCATCCCGTTATCACGGAAATATTCAGCCATTGTACAACCAGTGAATGGGGCCAAAAATTGCAATGGCGCAGACTCTGAAGCTGTCGCTGCGATCACGATTGAATATTTCATGGCATCGTTTTCTTCGAGCGTTTTCACGATTTGCGCAACAGTTGAACGCTTTTGGCCGATGGCAACATAAACACAATAAAGTTTAGCCTGCTCGTCATCACCTTCATTAATCGATTTTTGGTTTAAAATCGCATCAATCGCAATGGCTGTCTTACCTGTTTGACGGTCACCAATGATGAGCTCACGCTGTCCACGACCAATTGGAATAAGTGCATCAACAGCCTTAAGCCCAGTTTGCATTGGCTCATGAACAGATTTACGCGGAATAATACCCGGGGCCTTAACATCCACCTTCATGCGGCGCTCAGCTTCAATTGGGCCTTTGCCATCAAGCGGATTACCAAGCGCGTCAACAACGCGGCCAAGCAAACCCTTACCGACTGGCACGTCCACAATATCGCCTGTACGCTTAACAGTATCACCCTCGCGAATATCGCGGTCTGAACCGAAAATAACAGCACCGACATTATCTTCTTCAAGGTTGAGAGCCATGCCGCGAATGCCGCCTGGGAACTCAACCATTTCACCGGCTTGCACATTGTCCAGGCCGTAAATGCGGGCGATACCATCACCAACTGATAAAACCTGACCAATTTCCGATACCTCGGATTTTTGATCAAATCCTTTGATTTGTTCTTTAAGAATAGAAGAAATTTCGGATGCTTTGATATCCATCAGCCCGCCTCGCTCATCGCCTGTTTAAGAGAATTTAATTTTGTCTTAATCGATCCGTCGACCATACGACTTCCCGCTTTGACAATTAGTCCACCGAGTAATGTGTCATCAATCTCGGATTTTACGATAATGTCTTTACCCAAAGACTTGGACAAAACAATTTTAATTTCATTAACCTGCGCCTCAGTTAGCGCGCTCGCAGAGATAACTTCTGCAACGAGCTCATTTCTTGATTCCGAAATAACAGCTGCAAATTGCTGAATAATAATTGGTAAGAACATGGCTCTGCGCTTGCGCACAACGAGGCCCACAAAATTAACGGTTAATTTAGAAAAATTAATCGCATTCATAACGCCCAAAATAGCGGCCTGTTGTTCTTCTGCAGAAATAACCGGCGACTTAATGAGTTTGAGCATATCAGGGTTATTCTCAATAAGAGCCCCAAGCACCACCATGTCAGACAGGATTTGATTTGTATCGGCTTCGCCCAATTCAGAGCATAGCTCATAGAGAGCCGATGCATATCGTCCTGCAATTCCACCTAAAATATCGTCT
>CBFHLW010000008.1:0-29092 GCA_965656805.1 Alphaproteobacteria bacterium | reverse complement strand
AGAGCGCAGAATGATTAGGTCATCGAGTTGGTTATTTTGAAGTGTAATTCGTCCCTGAACGCAATCATCAACAATTGTTTCCCCATCTAGAGGTGCCTTAAAACGAATAACTGTTTTACCTTTTTCAAAGCTTAAGCCTTTATCTCTGCAGGTGCCATCATAACGAGGGGTTTCGCTGCGGGCACGAGCAGCCTCACGCATGGCCGCGACATCTTCCACCGAGCAGCTACAGGCATAAGCATTGTTTGACGCAAGAAGTTCCTTGCTGATGGAAACATGCCGATCAATATTTTTGTGCTGAAAAACGGCATCATCGTCATGCTCTAATCCAAGCCATGACAGGCCATCAAAAATGGCTTTTGTCGCATCTTGGGTTGAGCGCTCACGATCCGTGTCTTCGATCCGAAGCAGAAACTTTCCACCATGATGACGCGCAAATGCCCAATTGAAAAGGGCTGTGCGCGCACCACCAATATGAAGATAACCGGTGGGTGATGGGGCAAAGCGTGTAACAACATTTGACTTTAACGGTGAACTCACGATTTTCTCCTGCTGGCATTTGGCTTCATGTCTTGCTCGTTCATTAGGTGCTCTCAACATTCATAATGTGAACGCAGGTGTTCGGCATGCCGACACGTCTCTGTCCTAGCATATTCGCAAAAAATGACATAGCCTGAGGCTAATAAAAAGAAAAAGAGTGAGGTCGAAAATGCCACATCACTTAATGATACCGTTTTCGGCTCTTGGCATGAGTTTGGGTTTGTTAATTTTCTACCTAGCGCCATCGGACCCTCGGCCAGATTTATTTCCAATTCTCCTCGGCGCCGCGAGCCTATTCTTATTATGCTTAATGGTGATCTTTCAATTTTTAACTCTAAAATCAACCTGGCCAATAGCATGTATTTTTATCAGTGCTTTTTTGATGTTAGGTTTGTGGCGCGGGTGGGAGAGTACGAAAACTACCTATGCTGCGGTTAAGGATGCTGCTCTATATATTGAGAATGCGCCTCTTCAATCCAAGAGTCGGGCGTTTAAGAAGCAGCTGGTGGGACAAGTCATCAATATTGAACCTCATCGTATCGGCCGATTGATTCATATTCGGCTTAAATCTGATGCCACTATTCAACTATATGATCGGACCAAAAGTCTATTAAGTGATCAGTTATTTTGTAAGGTAACGTTTTCCGTATCACCCAAATGGCCGTCAGCGCCAGCCTATATTGGCGGCTTTGATCAGCGTCGCCATGCTTTCTTTTCAAAGACAGTTGCGCGAGGTTTTACAGATAAGGTCGAGCTTATTGATTGTCCACCTCTAAATTTAGGTCAAAGAGCATCCGCGGCCCTTATCAAATTCCGGCTATTGCTTACAAGCAAATATTTAAACATGTTAGGAGTCCCCGAAAACGCTTTAGCAATAGCTCTTTTATTTGGTTATAGAGGCACCATGCCTCCAACGATTAAAGAGTCATTTCGAGCTAGTGGCTTGGCGCATTTATTGGCCATTTCCGGTTTGCATATGGCTCTCTTTGCGGGCGGGTTATACGCATTACTACGGTTTATTCTTGCCTGTATACCTTCACTTGTTTTGCGATGGGATATTCGGGTGCCAAGTGCCCTTATCGCGCTTCTCGGCGCCACATTTTATTTGCTCATGTCGGGCGCCAGCTTTGCTACTCAACGTGCCTTTATCATGATTTCTTTAATTCTTATCGCCATTATTTTTAGGCGGCCTGCGCTCACTATGCATAATGTTATGACCGCGGCCTTGATCATTTTAATGCTTGAGCCTTCAGCGATTGTCGCTCCAGGGTTTTTAATGTCATTTTCTGCCGTCATCACGCTTATTCGCTTTTATAATTGGCAGTTAAATCGGGTTTCATTTGAACCTCATTTATCCAGCGCGCATTTTGAAAATACCCTGCGCAAAATATATCATTACGGCCGTGCACTTATTTTCACGAGTCTCGTCGCGGGTTTTGCAACGGGCATAATTGCACTTTACTTTTTTGGACGCGGAGCAACATATGGGGTCATCGCAAATGCATTGGCTATGCCTGTCTTTTCGTTTTTAACGATGCCTTTTCTTATGGTTTCAACACTTATGATCCACTTTCCAGGCTTTAGCGTCTTTATGACGATGTTAGCAGGAAGTCTTCGGCTTATTGTTGAGATTGCGGATTGGGTCTCGGGTTTTTCTGGCGCCGTTTGGCGTGTGCCGCAATTGTCTGACGCATATCTTTTATGCGCTATTCTGTTCTTCATGGGACTTGCTGGGCAATGGTGGGAAGGTAAGCGGCGTTTATTTGTACTTGTGCTGATTATTATTGCCTTTACTGGCGCCCGCGCCTCGCAACCAGATTTATATATTCTGGGGCGGGGTAGTGATGTTGCATTTGTTGATGCCAGTGGAGAGTTGTCAATGGTTCAGGCGCCACGTAATAAATTTGTTACCAAACAGTGGTTTGATGGAGCTGGACAAAAGACCAAGGTTCTTAATGCTGATTGTGCTAAACGGCTTTGTCAGTTTGTTATGCGAGGACCTGTTAAGGTTGGTATCGCCTATTCGAATGAGGCGGCGCGACAGGGCTGTCAGCAGTTTGACCTTGTCATCTCACCGAGAAGAAGACCAAGTCGATGCAAAGCATATTTTATATCAACATCTAAGTTTACGCATCATCGTGTACATATGATTTATAAGGAGCCACAAAAGGGAAGATGCGATAAATCTCGGGGTGACCAAGGGCAGTATGACCAGAAAGCAAAATGGCAGATCTGTTCAACTCATATTCAGGGTCGGCGCATATGGCATAAGTGGCGCAGTGAAATATTGGAGCAATTATGAGATTTAAATCTTAATATTTACGAATAAGCCCGACAAGACGTCCTTGCACGCGAATTTGCTCGCGTCGATAAATGCGAGTTTCATAAGCAGGGTTAGCCGCTTCTAGGGCAATCATTTCGCCCTTACGGCGCAAACGTTTCAACGTCGCCTCATGACCTTCCACAAGCGCAACGACGATTTCACCATTCTCAGCCGTATCACAACTTTGAATTACGGCTGTGTCACCATCAAAAATGCCCGCATCAATCATTGAGTCACCGTGAACTTCAAGCGCATAATGCTCACCACTGCGCATGAGTTCTATCGGAATAGAAATTTGATGCGACTCATTTTGGAGGGCTTCAATTGGTGTGCCAGCGGCAATTCTGCCCATAACGGCGAGACTCATGCTGCGCTCATCGTTTGAAGGGCGCGGCATACGCTGTGGCATGGGTGTATTGTTTGATGTTTTCTTCAAGCTTGGGGTCATGGAGTCTGGTAATTTAATAATGTCCAGCGCACGGGCACGGTGTGCCATGCGTTTTACAAAACCTCGCTCCTCAAGCGCCGTAATAAGGCGATGAATACCTGATTTAGACTTTAGGTTAAGAGCTTCTTTCATTTCATCAAAACTTGGAGAAACACCAGTTTCTTTTAGGCGCTCGTTTATGAACATCAATAATTCATATTGTTTTTTAGTTAGCAAGGTCTTCCCCCAAATGAGAACGAATCAATAACACTTTTTGTTCTACTTTTATTCGCCTATGGCGGCAAGGGGAGAGAATCAGTTTTTTTAATATTTTTTAAAAAATCAAGCGCACTTTGATCATTTTGCGCTTATTTGCCATTGAGAAGCAATTTGGTTGCGGCTGTTACGTCGGGCTGACGCATTAAGCTTTCGCCAACAAGCAGTGCATTGGCCCCGTGTTGGGCTAGAGATTGTGCGTCTTCATGAGTAAAGATGCCGCTCTCACTAATAATGCATGTGCCATCTGGTATATGCGGGATTAAATCGAAGCTGGTTTGCAAACTGGTCTCGAAACTCCTCAGGTTTCGATTATTAATGCCGATCATGTCCATTTTGAGGTCAATGGCACGGTTTAATTCTTCTGCATCATGAATTTCGCATAGAACATCCATATTGAGGCTGACCGCTGCGTCGCGCAGTTCAAGGGCTGTATTATTATCAATAGCGCTTAGAATAATTAAAATAGCATCAGCTCCCCAAGCTCGCGCCTCAAAGACTTGATATGTATCATACATAAAGTCTTTACGAAGAACGGGGAGGTCCACAGCATGGCGCGCTTGTTTTAAAAAATCTGGATGGCCTTGAAATGAAGGTGTATCCGTCAAAACCGATAAGCAGTTTGCCCCGCCATCTTCGTAGCATTTTGCGAGATAGGACGGGCTAAAGTCGGCACGAATAAGCCCTTTTGAGGGGCTCGCCTTTTTAATTTCAGCAATCAGGCCTATTTTACCGTTTGATCTGGCGGTTTCGAGCCCATGTTTGAATCCACGCGTCGGGGTTTGCTCCGAGATCTGCTCTAGAAGTTGAGAGAGAGATGTCTGAGCTTTGGCAGCGGCTATTTCATCGCGTTTATAAAGGCCAATTTTTTCAAGAATATCAGACATAATTATGTGTTCTTTTCGTTTTCTTTTGCTAGATCTTGGCTGAATGCAATAAAATTTTTAAGTGTTGTGGCAGCCGCACCGCTATCAATAACCTCTTGAGCCATTTTAATCCCTTGTGAAAGGTCGGCTGCTTGCTCAGCAATGACGAAAGCGGATGCACTGTTGAGTAACACAATGTCTCTATAGGCGCCAGATTCCCCTTCAAGAAGACGCTTGAGTGCTTGTGCGTTTTCCTCAGGCGTGCCGCCCAAAAGTGCGTCATGATTGCTGAGTGGAATACCGTAATCACTGGGGTGGATGGTCATTCTGGTTATATGACCGTCTTTTAAAATGGCGACTTCGCTTGACCCTGTTGTGGTGATTTCGTCCATACCATCACTGCCGTGCACGACCCAAGCTGTTTGACTGCCAAGCCGTTTAAGGGTTTGAGCCATAGGCTCAAGCCATTCTTGGCCAAAGACGCCGAGTAATTGTCGTTTAGCGCCAGCTGGGTTGGTAAGTGGGCCGAGTAAGTTAAAAATCGTTCTGGTGCCGAGTTCTTGCCGGACTTTTCCAACGTGCCGCATTGCTGCGTGATGGTTTGGTGCAAATAAAAACCCAATATTAACTTTATTTAAACAGTCTTCAATTTGTGAAGCCGTCAAGTCTAGTCGGACACCAAGACATTCTAAGACTTGAGATGACCCTGATTTTGAGCTGAGCGCGCGATTACCATGTTTGGCGACGGGAATATTGCTGGCTGCGACAACCAGTGCGACTGCTGTTGAAATGTTATAACTGCCAGATTGGTCACCGCCAGTGCCGCAGGTATCAATTGCATGTGCGGGGGCATTTACGCGCGTAGCATAAGCGCGCATGACGCTGGCACCGGCATATATTTCATCCAATGTTTCACCGCGACATCGGAGCGCCATCAAAAATGCGCCAATTTGACCTTCGCTTGCTTCCCCACTTAATATAATTTCAAAAGCCAGTTTTGCCTCATCGGAAGTAAGTAAGCTGCCTGAGGCAAGCTTATCTAAAATTGGTTTTAGATCAGGTTTTTCTATTATCATATTTTCAGTCCCTCAAACGCAATAGCACTCTCATTGACTTCAAGGCCTGCCAAATGAAGGAAATTAGCGAGGATGCGATGCCCTTCCTCTGTGGCAATGCTTTCAGGATGAAATTGCACGCCATGCACCGGCCGTTGCCGATGCGATAGTCCCATAATAATACCATCTTGGGTTTGCGCCGTAATGTGTAAATGATCGGGCAGAGTGCTTTTTTCAACAATTAAAGAATGATAACGCGTGACACGAACGGGCGACGGAATATTTTGAAAAAGGTTGGTTTTATCATGATCAATAGACGCGACTTTGCCATGCATAATTTCGGGCGCGCGGATAATGTGACCACCAAAAGCTTGTCCGATTGTTTGATGCCCTAAACAGACCCCCAATATGGGTAGGTCATGTGATGCAGTCTCAACAAGTTCTAAACAAATACCCGCTTCATTTGGTGTGCAGGGCCCTGGTGATAAAATAATAGCTTTGCTATTCAGAGCCAAAACTTCTTTTGCACTCATGTCGTCATTTCGAATGACACGACATTCATGTCCCAAATCCCCTAAAAATTGAACGAGGTTATAGGTAAAACTATCGTAATTATCGATGACTGTTAACATTAGTGCGTATTCCGTTTTGTACTTGCAACACGAACGGCTTCTTCAGCAGCTCGGAAGAGCGCTTTGGCTTTATTGACCGTTTCTTCAAACTCGCCTTCAGGTGTGGAGTCATAAACAACTCCGCCACCAGCTTGGACATATAATTTATTACCCTTAATAATTCCTGTTCTCAGGGCGATGCATGTATCCATTTCGCCACCTGCTGAGAAATATCCTACGCAGCCTCCATAGATACCGCGCTTATCTTTTTCCAGTTCATCTATAATTTCCATTGCACGAATTTTGGGCGCTCCAGAAACTGTTCCTGCAGGAAACCCTGCCTGAAGTGCATCAATAACGTCCATGTCATCGCGAAGCTGACCCGACACATCTGACACAATATGAATGAGGTGAGATGTTTTTTGAATTTGAAATGCTTCATTGACGCAGACTGTTCCGATCTTAGAGACACGACCAACATCATTGCGGCCAAGATCTAGGAGCATCAAGTGTTCGGCGCGCTCTTTCTTGTCAGCTAATAATTCTGCAGCGATTACTGCATCTTCTGCATCAGTTTTGCCTCGTTTGCGTGTCCCGGCGATAGGCCGGATATTGACGCGACCAGACTTGACCCCCACAAGGACTTCTGGACTTGAGCCAATGACTGAGAATGTTTCAAAGTTAAGAAAAAATAAATAAGGTGAGGGGTTCACGCGCCTTAAGGCGCGATATAAGTCAAAGGCGGGTAAAGTGAAATCGGCTTCAAAGCGCTGGCTTAAGACCACCTGAAAAATATCCCCAGACATAATATACTCGCGAGCTTTATTAACCATTTGGTGATAATCTTGTTGCTCGGTATTTGAGTGTACAACAATGTCATTTGAGATTTTTTTTGTAGGTTCAAATTTAACTGGCGCGTTTAAGTCCATGCTGGCATTAAGAAGGCGCGTGCGCGCTTGATGATAAGCTTCCTCTGAAGTAATACCGCTCAATGGGCGAACGGGTGTGACAAGCTTTAGGTTGTCTGTAATTGTGTCATAAACAGCAATGATTGTTGGGCGAATGAAGAGACAATCTGGTACATCAATATGGCGAGGATTGACATCAGGCAGTCGCTCCATTTGTTTGACCATATCATAGGACAAATAACCAAATATGCCTGCCGCCATGCTGGGCAAGACGTCTGGCATATCTATTTTGCTTTCGTCCAGGATTACTCGCAGGGCATCCAGTGGCGGGCCCTGAATGGGTTCGTAGTTGTTGTGCGTTTGTGCATCTCGACAAACCTGGCTGACACCATCTTGAATGCGAAAAATAAGATCAGGTTTTAAACCAATAATTGAGAAGCGGCCTTTTACATCCCCATCTTCAACTGACTCAAGTAAAAAGCTGTTTGTTTGTTCACTTGCGATCTTCAAATATGCCGCGACGGGTGTTTCTAAATCACAAACAAGATCGAGCCAGACGAGCTGCGCATCACCTTTATCATAATGTGACTTAAAGGCACTTAGATCGGGTAATAACTCATACATTGGTGTCTAATTTTGTTGGAGCGCGCGATTGAGCGCGTCCGTATCAATATCCACGCCTAGACTATCTTGCAATGCATTGACAAATTGATTGGTAAGGTCGAGCCTGTATTTCTCTTTTTCACCATCATAAATCAATGCGACAGCCTTGCTGTTATCACGTTTGGGGCTAATGATATCTTGGACTTGCATAACGATGAGGCTACCGCCGAAGCCGACAGGCGCCCATGTGAAAGTGTTTTTTTCAGATCCAAAAATACGCTCTAAACCTTCAGTTGAAAAAGTTTCATTTCGTGACTGACGCGACAGAGGTTCTGATGTAAAGGCTTTGCGGCTTAAGCTCTTTTCGATCTCATCAAAATTACCAGTCACATTGCCGCGTTCAGCAAGATGCGTGGCTAGGGCTTCGAGCATTTTCTTGCCTTCAAGCTTTGTCCATTGCGCTATTGCGTCTTCCCTGACTTCTTCAAGTGGGCGGCTGCGGGTTTCGTCAATCACATCCAAGCGCGCCCAATAGACACCACCTTCCTCTGTCTCATACATAGGAAGCTCTTGTCCGATCTCATTCATATAGAGATCTTCCACCAAGCCTGGATAGCGGCGCATAATCATTGAATCTTGTTCGCCTTTTTGTAGGCCATTGCGATCTATTTTTTCGAGCGTGACCAATGCAAGGTCAAAGCGCTGGGCTATATCTTCAAATCGTTCGCCGGCCGAAATTTCATCCAAAATGCGCTCAGAGAATATAACAAGCTCTTCGGTCGCTCGGTTTTGTGTTAGCCATGTTTTAATTTCATCGCGGACGTCTTTAAGTGGAATCGTTTCGCTTGGCGTGATCGAACGCGTACGCATAATGACTGAGCCAAGTGGGCCTTCAATGATCTCAGACATTTCCCCTTCTTTTAAGGAGAAAGCTGCATCAGCAAGTTCTATGGCAATGATTTCATTTTTTGTAACGAGCCCAAGATCGGTATTGTCTAAGTTTTGACCTGTTGCATTAACAATCTCAACAAAACTTTTCCCCGCATTGATCATATTAATTGCTGTTTCAATACTTTCGGGGTCTGCGAGAACCAATTGATCAATTTCACGTTTTTCAGGTACCTGATATTCGCGGGCGCGAAAGTCATATTCTGCTTGGATATCTTCATCTGAAATTTTGATGGATCTAGCAAAACGTTCTGGCTCGATTGAGAGGACTGTTGCGGTCCTGCGTTCGGGTTCAGCAAATCTAAGTTGTGATTGTTCGTAAAATTCAATTAACTCTTCTTCACTCGGGGCCCCAATATCGCCGATAGCGTCTTCGGTAACGATAATATAGCGAACAACTCGTTTTTCTAAAACATAATCATAGAGCCGATCAACAAGCGCTGCTGGAACAATTGCATTATTGCTTAATGCATCGAGTAATTGCGTGCGTGTAGCAAAGTCGCGTTGGTCTTGTGTGAAGAGTTTTTCTGTTAAGCCATTTCGGCTGAGGACATTTCTAAAAACGGTTTCGTCAAATTTTCCGCTTGGACCGCTAAATGCGGGGTCGGCAATAATTGATTGGGCGACAGCATCATCACCAAGCGCCAGTCCCATATCTGATGTTGCATTATTTAACGCGGCCATTCCGACCATTGTGCGCAATACTTGCGTGTCGACCCCCAGTGCTCGCGCTTGCTCAAGGCTGATCGGTTGATCAAGTTCTCTAGATAACGCTTGAAGCTGTTGGGAAAAGCGCAGGCGATATTCGACGCGCTCAATTGTGTTATTGCCAACGCGGGCAATGACATTATTTGATAAAGATGTAAATGAATCAGCAATCCCCCAGACTGCGAATGCAACCACAAGAAGAATAATGAGACCGATACCAAATATACCGCTCACAGAAGAGCGCAGCTTTTGAAGCATAAGAGAATTCCTAGTGTTATGACGCAGCAATGCTGGCCTTTTGTGTTGGAAGTATCATAAGTCGTGTTGGTGGTCTTTCGCAAGTCTCTTTGCCTCTTGTCATGAGGGTTTATTTGGACCAAAAAGATCACTAGAACAGTAATGATTGAATCAAACTGCTTTTATATGCAGCTAAGGAGTAGATAAATGGCGAATATGTCCAAATTACAGGCGAAACCATTACGCAAACTTATTGCGGGAAATTGGAAAATGAATGGGCTGAGTAAGGATGTTAGTGAAGTTAAGCGTCTACATACTCTTATAAAAAACACGCCCGTTAAGGCCGACATCGCTATTTGCCCGCCAGCTACATTGCTCGTGCCTATTGCTCAGGTTACAAAAGGAAGTGACATTCGTTTGGGAGGACAAGATTGTCATGTGGCTCAATCTGGAGCCCATACAGGTGATATTAGCGCTGCTATGGTTAAAAATACTGGGGCGCGGTATGTCATTATTGGTCACTCAGAACGACGTATGGATCATAGTGAAACCAACGTGATGGTCGCACAGAAAATGGAGGCTGCGCATAGCGCAGGCCTGATTGCAATTATGTGTCTTGGTGAAACACTTAAAGAGCGTAAGTCTGGAAAAGCACTAAGCGTTATCGGAGGGCAGTTGCGCGGATCTCTTGCGAAGACGGCAACAGCTAAAAATACCGTCATTGCCTATGAACCCGTGTGGGCAATTGGCACAGGCTTAGTTCCAACAAATGCAGAAATTATGGCAGCTCATCTTCATTTGCGTAAAAACCTTGTTAAAAAACTAGGGGTAGATGGTGCCAAAACGCGCATTTTATACGGTGGGTCTGTCAAACCAAGTAATGCCGAAGAGATTTTAAACCTCGTTAATGTAGATGGCGCTTTGGTTGGTGGTGCGAGCTTAAAAGCTTCAGATTTTATTCAAATTATTCGTTCTGTTGGCTAGGGCTGGCAAAACCCTTTTAAATAGGTTAAAAGCGGCGCAATAGTTTAGAAAGTATAACAATGTCGACAATTATCTTAGTTATTCACCTGCTCATTGCTGTGGCGATGATTATCCTCATTCTCCTCCAACGGTCGGAAGGGGGAGCCCTTGGTATTGGTGGTGGAAATATGATGAGTGGTCGAACATTGGGCAATGCTTTGACACGGGCGACAACGATTATGGCCGTCATCTTTTTTATAACCAGTATTGCATTGACCGTCTTTGGAACAATGGAAAACAAAAAATCTATTTTGGATGGTGTAATCGAAGAAACAGATAGAGATGGGGTCTTGGCGCCTGCACCTGTTTTGCCAGAACCTGATTTGCCAGTTCCAAGTAACTAAACTTATACCCAATTAATCTTAATTTTTTAGCGCTGAGTTTTTTTTAGGCTCGCGCGAATCACTGCGAGGGTCTAATCTAAGCTCCCATGGCGCGATTTATTTTCATAACAGGCGGTGTGGTCTCTTCTCTCGGTAAAGGTCTCTCATCCGCAGCTCTTGGAGCTCTCTTGCAAGCACGTGGTTATTCCGTGCGATTGCGTAAACTTGACCCTTATTTAAATGTTGATCCAGGGACTATGAGCCCTTACCAGCATGGTGAAGTTTATGTGACCGATGATGGTGCAGAAACTGATCTTGATTTGGGACACTATGAGCGTTTTTCGGGCGTTCCGGCGTGTCGAGGTGATAATATTACCACCGGTCAAATTTATCAGACGATTCTGATGAAGGAACGCCGTGGTGATTATTTGGGGGGCACTGTTCAAGTTATTCCCCACGTCACAGACGCCATTAAAGCCTTTGTGGTTGCTAATACAGATGATGTGGATTTTGTTTTATGCGAAATTGGCGGAACAGTTGGCGATATTGAAGCATTGCCATTTTTTGAGGCTATTCGTCAGTTAGGCAATGATTTGCCACGCAATAAAACGCTCTATATGCATTTAACGCTTTTGCCCTATATCAGCACCGCCGGGGAGATGAAAACAAAGCCCACGCAGCATTCCGTTAAAGAGCTGCGTTCGATTGGCATTCAGCCAGATATCCTAATTTGTCGTTGCGATCGTCCTATCCCTGAAGGCGAAAAGAGAAAAATAGCGCTTTTTTGTAATGTACGTGAAAGTGCAGTCATTGAAGCACAAGACGTCGATACGATTTACGCTGTTCCTGAAACATATCATGCCAATGGGTTGGATACAGAGGTGCTAGAAGCATTTGGCATCGATGATGCGCCAGAGCCTGATTTAAGCATGTGGAATGAGGTTGTCTCTAGCGTGCGTGAGCCAGAGGGTGAAGTAACTATTGCTATTGTAGGTAAATATACTGAGCTTAAAGATGCTTATAAATCGCTCATTGAGTCTTTGAATCATGGTGGTATTGCTAATCGCGTAAGAGTAAATTTGAAGTGGATGGATTCTCAGGTTTTTGAGCGCGAAGATGCTGCAATCTATTTAGAGGATGTTAACGGCATTCTCGTGCCAGGTGGTTTTGGTGAACGCGGAGCGGAAGGCAAGATTGCCGCCGCAAAATTTGCGCGAACACGGAATGTACCTTATTTCGGTATTTGCTTTGGCATGCAAATGGCTGTGCTTGAGGCGGCGCGTCACTTGGCGGGCATTAAAGATGCGAGTTCCACAGAATTTGGCATGCACGGAACACCAATTGTCGGGTTGATGACAGAGTGGGCTAAGGGCGAAGCACTTGAGAAGCGGCGCGTTGGTGGTGACTTAGGTGGAACAATGCGCTTGGGTGCCTATGAGGCTATTCTTGAAAAGGGAAGCCGTGTTGAGGAAATCTATGGTACGCAGATTATATCTGAACGCCACAGGCATCGTTATGAAGTAGATATGTCTTACCGAGCCAAGTTAGAGCATGTTGGTGTTACTTTTTCTGGTGTCTCACCTGATGGTGTTTTGCCAGAGATTATCGAGATACCTGATCATCCTTGGTATATTGGTGTGCAGTTTCACCCTGAGTTGAAATCGCGTCCGTTTGCGCCGCACCCATTATTTTCGTCCTTTATAGAAGCCGCACTTACCCAAAGCCGTTTGGTCTAAGGCGCCCGCAAAGAGCATTAGAAGGAAATATGATGAGCCAAATCTCTCTTGCAAAATGGAATATGACAATTGGAAGCAATGCTGACCTATTGTGCATTATGGGCTTAAATGTATTGGAGGATGAGGGACTGGCACTCGAAGTAGCAACTCATCTAAAGTCCGTTACTTCAGATCTTGGGCTACCATTCGTTTTTAAAGCGAGTTTTGATAAAGCCAACCGCTCATCCATAAAGAGTTATCGTGGCCCCGGCATTGAGGTCGGTTTGCCGATTTTAGAAAAGATAAAATCCACCCTCAATGTTCCGATTGCAACGGACTTACATTTGCCCGAGCAAGCAGTGGCGGTTGCCGCTATTGCTGATTTTGTTCAAATTCCCGCTTTCTTAGTGCGTCAAACAGATTTGATTTTAGCCTCCGCGCAAGCAACTCAAAAAGCTGGTGGGGTTTTGCATGTCAAAAAAGCGCAGTTTTTAGCTCCTTGGGATTGTGCTAACATTCTTGATAAAATTGAAGAAGCCGCTCCAGGGTGTCCTGTGATTTTATGTGATCGTGGCACATCCTTTGGATATAATAACCTCGTTGTTGATATGATTGGTATTTCTGAAATGAAAAAACTTGGGGTTCCAGTAACCATGGATGCCACACATGCTGTGCAATTGCCAGGTGCTGACCCGCGGACAAAAGGTGCATCGACAGGTGGTCGTCGAGATGGTGTGCCAATTCTTGCAAAATCTGCGATTGCCGCTGGCGCGGATGGGGTATTTTTAGAGTTTCACCCTCGCCCTGATGAGGCACTATGTGATGCGCCAAGCTGTCTCCCATTGGACGATGCGGCGGGCCTTTTGGCACAGCTCAAGGCCATACGTGATATCGTCACCGCTTAACTGCTGTCGGCATTAAAATAAGGTTTGATTACCGGCCGCGATAGGGCGGTATACCCTGATCTGTGATAAAAATATCCTTGGGTGGCGCACCTGTTTGCCAAAACACATCAATTGGAATTCCGCCGCGTGGAAACCAATAACCTCCGATGCGCAACCATCGTGGTGAAGCGGTTTCCGTCAACCTTTTTGCGATGGTAATCGTACAATCCTCATGGAATGCACCGTGATTACGAAAGCTGCTCATGAAGAGTTTAAAGCTTTTGCTCTCAATTAAAAATTGATCAGGGACATAATCGATAATGATATGACCAAAATCGGGTTGACCAGTTACGGGGCAGATAGAGGTAAATTCTGGAACCGTAAATCGCGCCACATAGTTAATATCAGGGTGGGGATTAGCCACACGATCTAAAACAGCTTCTTCGGGACTTTGAGGTAAATCGGTCATTTTCCCGAGTTGATTTGCACCCTTAACCATTGTTTGGCCCCTCATAACAGCAGGATTGTCCTAAACTATCGCGAAATATTTCAACTTCACTTAACATAGGGAGGCTGACAATGAGCTTATCCCAGATCCAAATTGTTAAATTTTCAAGTGTCGGTGGGCCAAGGTCTTTAATATCATTGAGCATATTATGATCAAGTATGCCTTTGATGCCATCAAGAGCTGCTTTTAACTGGTCTAGGTCCATAATTTGTCCCGTGCTCTTGTCTGGTATGCCGCTTAAACTTATGCGCACACGGAAAGAATGGCCATGAATCCTGCGGTTAGGATGGCCATCTGCATAATGGTCTAATTGATGTGCTGCATCAAAATGGAATTCTCTTCTAAGTATCATGGCCCGCTTATGCCCGATTACGGTAATCCGGTCAATTTATGTGTTTGCAAACTTAGACGCCATTGCGGATTCTCGAGGCAAAAAGACAAGCATTGTGCCAAATTTTCATTTTTGATTTTATTATCAGCAACATCCATAGGTTGTATAAAAAAGTGTTCAAAGTCAAAACTTTCAAACCTATGGGGTGAAAGCTGTGTTTGTGGAAAAACAAACTTAAGTTCTTGTCCTGATGTTTGTATAAGTTCTGGTCCAGGTTTGGGGCTGACACAAATCCAATCGACACCATTTGGCACGTGCATCGTGCCATTTGTTTCAATTGCGATTTCGAAATCATGTTTTTTTAGAGCAATGATGACATTCTCATCGAGTTGCAAGCAGGGTTCCCCTCCCGTAAAAACCACATATTTTCGGATTTTCTTGGCGCTGTTCGTTTCTTCTGTGTCTGGCCAGAAGCTTGCAATTTTATTGGCGAGTTGGTCTGCGTCATCAAACTTACCGCCATTTATACCATTGGTGCCGACAAAATCTGTGTCGCAAAATTGGCAATGTGCCGATGCGCGATCTTGCTCGCGGCCCGTCCATAAATTACAGCCCGAGAAGCGACAAAAAACAGCAGGGCGGCCTGCTTGAGCGCCTTCACCTTGGAGTGTGTAAAACATTTCCTTAACACTATACATTTGACGTCCGTGCTCCGGCATTTATCCATTCTTCAAAGCCTTTTTGTCTTAGCAAGCAAGCGGGACAGGTACCGCATCCATAGCCCCACTCATGGCGCTGATCGCGGGATCCGATATAACAGCTATGGCTTTGTTCGATTATAATTTCGATTAAGTCTTTGCCGCCGAGTTGTTCGGCTAGCACCCAGCTGTCTGCCTTGGTTAAATCCATGAGGGGCGTGTCAATTTTGATTGCACTTTCCATACCTTTATTCATGCTAATCTCAAGCGCATTAAGTGTTTCGCGCCGACAGTCGGGGTAACCCGAATAGTCGCTCTCACACATGCCCCCAACCAGAATATTTAATCCGCGCCGGTAAGCCAGAGCAGCGGCATAGGTGAGGAAAAGAAGGTTACGTCCAGGCACAAAACTTGATGGCAAACCATTTTCCATCATACGGATTTCACCTTCACCAATTAGGCTAGTGCCTCCAATTTGAGCGAGGGCAGGTAAATCTAAAACGTGATCTTCGCCAAGACGATCTTGCCAAACTGGATTTACATTTTGGATATTTGCTAAAATTGGCGCGCGGCAGTCCATTTCAACACTATGGCGTTGGCCGTAGTGAAATCCAATTGTTTCGACATGTTTGTATTTTTCAAGCGCATAGGCAAGGCAAGTGGTCGAGTCTTGTCCACCAGAAAATAGTACGAGTGCTGTCAGTGCATTATTCATAAATGCAATTGACCCAAAACCTAGCACATCGTCAAGGTCATGATTGCGATATGGTGGTAATATGATTGCATTGCGTCGATCGGTCTTTCGGTTTAATAAAATAATTAAACTGATGAACTTAGGAGCAGAATATGCCAGCTATTATCGATATTGTGGGACGCGAAATTTTAGACAGTCGAGGTAATCCAACTGTCGAGGTGGATGTTACGTTAGATGATGGCAGCTTTGGTCGTGCAGCGGTTCCCTCTGGCGCCTCTACGGGGGCGTACGAAGCGGCTGAAAAGCGCGATGGTGATAAAAAACGCTATTTGGGTAAAGGTGTTTTAGATGCAGTTGATTCTGTAAATATTGAAATATTTGATGCCCTTTCTGGCATGGATGCCAGTGATCAATATCGAGTTGATCAAGTGATGATCGATCTCGACGGTACAAAAAATAAGAGCCGTTTGGGAGCAAATGCTATTTTGGGTGTTTCACTCGCAGTTGCTAAAGCTGCAGCAGATAGCCATTTGACGCCGTTTTGGCGTTATGTGGGCGGAGCAAATGCACGCACATTGCCTGTACCAATGATGAATATTGTAAATGGTGGAGCGCATGCCGATAACCCTATTGATGTTCAAGAATTCATGATCATGCCTGTGGCTGCCGTAAATATTAAAGAAGCAGTCCGCATGGGAGCCGAGGTTTTTCATACATTAAAAGGTCTTTTGAGCGATGCGGGTCTATCAACCAGCGTCGGTGATGAGGGCGGTTTTGCTCCGGCATTTGCTTCATCGGATGATGCTTTGGCCTATATTATGAAAGCAATAGAAAAAGCGGGCTATAAAGCTGGCGAAGATATCCAATTGGCGCTTGATGCGGCAGCGACTGAATTTTACAAAAAAGATAAATATCATTTAGACGGGGAAGGCAAAATTTTAAGCTCAGAGCAGATGGTGGATTATTGGGCAGAGCTATGTGGTCGTTATCCAATCGTGTCAATCGAAGACGGTATGGACGAAAATGACTGGGATGGATGGCGCGCCCTAACGCAAAGTCTGGGTGATAAAGTACAGTTGGTAGGGGATGACTTATTCGTTACTAACCCAGAGCGTTTGGCGGATGGCATTGAAAAAGGTGTCGCGAATTCGATTCTGGTTAAGGTAAACCAAATTGGAACTTTATCTGAAACGCTAACGGCTGTGGATATGGCTCATCGTTCAGGTTATACGGCCGTTATGTCACATAGGTCTGGTGAAACAGAAGATGCGACGATTGCTGATCTGGCGGTTGCTACGAATTGCGGTCAGATTAAAACAGGCTCCCTCGCGCGCTCTGACCGGTTAGCAAAATATAATCAACTCATTCGTATTGAAGAGGCACTGGGAGACCAGGCCTTTTACCCTGGAAAAGCGGTCTTAAAACGACGGTAGGTACAATTATTTAAATTCTCGCTTGACGATTCGAATCACTTTGTGATTCTGTGGGGAATGATTCGTTCTCGGTCGACACATATGTTCAGGGCAAATACGCGCGGGCTAGGCTTGCGGCGTATGCTTCTGCCTTTGCTCTTATTAAGCCTGTGCGGCATTCTAGGATTCCAAGCCTGGGTGGGGGAGCGTGGTTTAAAAAACCTTTGGGAGATGCGCCAGATTGGGCATGCTAAGCAAACAGAAATTGAACAAATTGTTGCTGATAACCGTTTAATGTTGGACCGGGTCACGCGTCTTCAATTGAGGTCTCTTGATCTTGATTATTTAGATGAACGTGCTCGCAGTGAGCTGGGTATGGTTCATCCAGACGACAAAATACTCACAGTTAAACCATAGCGTTAATCGTCATAGAAGTGTTGACTTGTTTGGCCGATATAAGCTCGCTATAAAGGGTTATGGTTAATATCATCAATACATTAGAGGGTAAGCGCCCACGCCACCCCGAGAAACAAAAAAATCCTGACAGCACTCTTTTGCGTAAGCCCGAATGGCTTCGCGTGAAGGCGCCGGGGTCAAAGCAATATGCTGAAACCAGAGCAATTGTGCATGAACATAATTTAGTTACAGTATGCGAAGAGGCGGCTTGCCCAAATATTGGGGAATGTTGGTCCGAGCGACATGCGACTTTCATGATTTTAGGTGGGGTTTGCACACGCGCTTGCGCTTTTTGTAATGTGGCCACAGGTCAGCCTGACAAGCTTGACCACGCCGAACCAGCCCATGTTGCTGATGCTGTTGCAAAACTCGGGTTACGACATGTCGTGATCACGTCCGTTGATCGCGATGATCTCAGTGATGGTGGTGCCGAACATTTTGCTGAAACCATTCAAAATATAAGGGCCGTGTCACCCCAGACAACAGTCGAAATTTTAACGCCAGACTTTTTGCGAAAGTCTGGTGCAATTGAAACTGTCGTGGCGGCGCGGCCTGATGTCTTCAATCATAATCTAGAAACCGTTCCGCGACTCTATTTGCCGATTAGACCTGGCGCGCGCTATTTTCATTCTCTGCGTTTGCTCCAACAGGTAAAAGAGCTGGATCCAACTATTTTCACTAAGTCAGGTCTTATGGTTGGGCTAGGAGAAACACGCGAAGAAATTATGCAGGTTATGGATGACATGCGCGCAGCAGATGTTGATTTTATTACAATTGGTCAGTATTTGCAGCCGACGAGAAAACATGCAGCAATCGATCGCTTTTGGTCTCCTAACGAATTTGAAGGGCTGGCAACAATTGCGCGGTCAAAAGGATTTTTAATGGTTTCTGCATCACCATTGACGAGATCGTCGCATCATGCCGATAAGGATTTTGAAGAACTTAAAAAGGCACGCTTGGCGCGCATCTCTTCAAAGAAAAGAAATGACTAAAATTAGCTTAAATCGTCAAAGCCCTTTTAGCGCTGACTTAATGTTTGCGATGGTCGCTGATATTGATCGTTACCATGAATTTTTGCCTTATTGTGTCGCTTCACGCGTAAAAACTCGCACACCAGCGCATGTGGGTGAGGGGAACCAAGAGCTTCTCAAGGCAGAATTGATGATCCGTTATAAAATTGTTCAAGAAAGTTTTATGAGCGATGTGATCCTTGATCGCTCCAAAGGTGTCATCGAAGCGCGGCAAATTACTGGGCCGTTTAAGCATCTTTTCAATCAGTGGGTTTTTGAGGATAATGAAGTCGGTAGCAATATCGAATTTACCCTTGATTTTGAATTTCGTGTTCCGCTATTGCGAAAAATCATAGCGCCGCTCATGGGCAGGGCTGTAGAAACCATGGTTGGTGCCTTTGAAGAGCGTGCGCGCCATATATATGGTGAATAATTTATTTTTCAGATAAGCGATCACTTAGCATTGAGATAGCTTCTTCGATAGTCGCAAGACGAACTGCGCTTCGCCCTATATCTCCAAAAAAATGCCGTTTATAGATGACACCATTTTGCGTTGCCGTGGCCATATCGACGGTGCCAACAGGCTTATCTGAGCTTCCGCCACCAGGTCCAGCAACGCCAGAGACGGCAACGGTGACATGGGCTGTTGTTTGATTAAAAAGGTTTTGAGCCATTGCTCTGACGGTTTGTTCGCTGACGGCACCGTATTCTTTCAATATATCGGCAGGAACATTCAAAACCTCTCGCTTAGCGCGATTGGAATAGGTGACAAAGCAACGGCCGACAACACGCGATGAACCTGGAACTTCAGTTAGCAATCCTGCGATGAGACCACCCGTGCATGACTCGGCTGTGGAAACGCGCCAGTGACGTTCGGCGCATGCTTCAAGAAAGTCTTTTGTGCGTTCGATAAGAGAAGGGTTAAACATATTGGTCTCCAAATGAATGAATGTTAGATAAGTTGAAATGCTTGGGCGAGGAGTAAAATAAGTGCGGCCCAGCAGCCGGCAAAAATATCATCGAGCATAATGCCGTGTGCGCCGTGTAGTTTTTGATCTGCCCAACTTGCTGGCCATATTTTCGTAATATCAAAAAAGCGAAATAAAATAAACGCCGTGACATATCCTGTTAGCGTCGGGGGGGCTATAGCTAGCGTAAGCCATAGGCCAGCCACTTCATCAATAACAATGGCTTGCGGGTCGGCATGCTGATCATTATCTTGATCAGAACTTTTAATGTTTTGGGCGTGCGATAGCCAAATGCGGCAGGCCCATAATCCAATAAAATAAGCAAAGCCAGCTGCGATAATAAGCAACTCATTTGGTAAATATTGCAAAAACACAAGTCCAATTGCAAAGCCAGCTAGCGAGCCCCAGCTGCCAGATGCTGGTTTAATAAGACCCGCGCCAAAACAGGTAGCAATTAAAACGCTTGGCGAGAAGAATTTTAGTCCAGTGGGTATTGTATGTAATGCCATAAAGATGACTTTCTGCTTTTACAATGTTTTAACGGATACGACCGCTTGTGCGGCAATGCCTTCTTTGCGGCCGGTAAAACCAAGCTTTTCGGTTGTTGTGGCTTTGATGCTGACGCGGTCTATGTCGACGTCTAAGAGCTCAGCAACGCGCACGCGCATGTCTTGACGGTGCTGCCCAATTTTTGGACGTTCGCATATGATGGTAATGTCTGCATTAATCAATGACGCGGACTTTTCATGCATTTTTTGAACAGCGAAAGTCACAAATTCTGATGAGTCTCTGTTTTTGTTGATTGCGGACCCAGGTGGAAAATGTGCACCAATATCATCAAGTGCAAGTGCCCCAAATAGTGCATCACACAAAGCGTGTAACCCGACATCTGCATCAGAGTGGCCTGAAAGCCGCGAAACGTGAGGAATGTCAATGCCGCATAAGCGAATGTGGCTGGCTTCCTGAGTGCGATCAAAAGCGTGAACGTCGTATCCAAACCCTGTTCGGGTTTCACCGCTTGAAACATGTTTGGGCATGAAGTCTTCCTCATGAGTTAGTTTTATATTCTTAGCATCTCCCAAGAATGTAACGAGTTTGAGTTGTGCTGACTCAGCAATGGCAGCATCATCAGTATATTTGCCATTATATTTTGCCGCGAGGTGGGCAGCCTTAATCTTTTTGTAGAGAAAAAACTGAGGGGTTTGAGCACGGACGATGGTTGCGCGATCAATTGTCTCAACAATTTTGTTTTTTTTCACGCGCTTTATTGTGTCGGTGATTTCAATTGTGGGGATCGCGCCATATGTATTTTGTGTGGCTTGCGCCAGGGCGTCAAAGCCACGATCTATGAGTTGATGCTCAACATAAGCGCGCGCAGCGTCATGGATAAGGACTATGTTGGGATTAAGGGTGGCAATGTGATCCAGGCCGTTTGACACGGAGGTTTGGCGTGTATCACCTCCAAATGCATAGGGCAAGAGCTTCTCATTGTTTGCAATATCTACACATGCGGCTTCGTAAAGGGCAATATCGTCTTTATGAATAATCACACAAACGCCATCAATGTTCTCATGGCTTAGAAATATGTGCATTGTTTTTGTTAAAACTATTTCGTCTTGATCTGGGAGTTTGCGGTATTGTTTAGGAAGGCCGTCGCCAGCTCTTTGCCCGCGACCTGCGGCAACAATCAGCGCAATATTCTGTTTTTTGTTTGTCATAAACTCAGTTTAGCGAAGCGGGGTTGGAAAAGCGATTAAAATAAGCTAGCAAGTAAGTGACGAAATTTTAGGCATTTTTTGATTTTTGCGATAAATCGCATAATTTTGAGGCGTTAAGTGTGGGTGAAAGATCATGACAATCCGTATCGGTGATATTGAGCTTTCAGGCCAAGTTATCTTGGCCCCAATGTCTGGGGTTACAGATGCTGCTTTTCGGCGTTCTGTTTCGCATGAAGGTGCGGCAATGGTTGTTTCTGAAATGGTGGCCAGTCAAGAGTTGGTTCGTGCCCGTCCAGATGTGGTGTTACGCACGGAAGGCTTTGGATTAAAGCCTTTCGTTATTCAGCTTGCTGGTTGTGATGCATATTGGATGGCAGAGGGTGCGCGTATTGCCGAGGCGGCAGGTGCGGATATTGTTGATATTAACATGGGGTGTCCAGCGCGCAGAGTAACGGGTGGATATTCAGGGTCTGCATTGATGCGGGATCTGGATCACGCAGCCCAGCTTATTGAGGCAACCGTTCAAGCCACATCTAAGCCGGTTTCACTCAAGATGCGTTTGGGGTGGGATGATAATACGTTAAATGCGCCCGAGCTTGCAAAGCGTGCAGAAGAGCTTGGTGTGCAACTCATTACGGTGCATGGGCGTACACGTTGTCAATTCTATAAAGGGCAAGCCAACTGGGATGCCGTGGTCCATGTGGTAAATGCGGTTCAAATTCCTGTCCTCGTTAATGGCGATATTATCAATTTATCAACGGCCCAGACGGCATTAGATGCTTCTGGCGCAGCTGGGGTGATGGTTGGCCGCGCTGCGATTGGGAAGCCATGGTTACTATCTCAAATTCAGGCTGGCTTAGATGGGCGCGTATTTAGGCAGCCCCGCCTTGAGCAAGTGGCTGAGCTGGTAGACCGATGGTATCTCGATACAATAGATTTATATGGCGCGTATTTAGGTGTTCGCATGGCGCGGAAACATATCGCTGCCTTTATCGATGAATTTTTGAGCGATTCACCAGACCCAAGTCATGCTAAACGCATTCGCGGCCTTATTTGCCGTTTGGAAAATCCAATGGATGTTCGTGAAGCAATGGCGGATTTATATGCTGGATGCAGGAGATATAGCGCGTGACGGACCCTCAAAATATTTTAGCAGCTTTGCCGCATCCTGTTATTGCAGTTGAAAAGAATATGAAGGTTGGCTTTGCCAATGCTTCGGCCGAGGAATTTTTTGGCATGAGCTTAAGTGCAATGCAGCGCAGAAAAATCTCTGATTTATTTCCATTTGGAAGTCCAGTGATTGAGCTGATTGAGCGTTCTATGCGCAATAGTGAGAGCTTTAATGAATATGGACTTGATTTTTCGATACCGCCTTTTGGTCATAAACGAATTGTTGATTTACAGGTTGCGCCTTCATTTTTAAGTGAGACACCAGAGGTAATTATAGTTATTCAGCTTCGATCTATTGCACATAAAATTGATCAGCAATTGACGCATAGAGGGGCGGCGCGATCTGTAAGCGCTATGGCGGCAATGCTGGCACATGAAATTAAAAACCCATTATCGGGTATTCGTGGCGCGGCACAATTGCTGGAACTCGATGTACCACCTGAAGGTGCTGAACTAACGCAATTGATTTGCGACGAGACTGCCCGTATTGCTGCACTCGTAGATCAGTTCGAGGTTTTCTCTGATATCTCTCCGCCCATGGATCAGGCTGTTAATGTGCATGCTGTCTTAGATCATGTGCGTCGATTGGCGAATGCCGGTTTTGCGCGTAACATCCGCTTTGTCGAAGATTATGACCCATCCTTACCAGATGTTTTGGGTGATAAAAATATGCTCACGCAAGTATTCTTAAATCTTATTAAAAATGCAGCAGAAGCTCTGAGGCATGTTAGTGACCCGCAAATTACATTATCTTCTGCTTTTAAGCCTGGAGTGCGTTTATCATTTCCTGGACGCGCTCGGCGGGTAAGTCTGCCGTTAGAATTTACGGTTATCGATAATGGTCCGGGGGTGCCTGATCATTTAAGACCACATTTATTTGATCCATTTGTTACTACCAAAAGCTCTGGCTCGGGCCTTGGATTGGCGATGGTTGCAAAAATCATTGGCGATCATGGTGGTGTTGTTGAATGCGATAGCCAGCAAGGCAAAACAGTTTTTCGTATTTTGTTACCAATGGTGCAAAATATAGTTAGCGATGAGAATTCAGATCAGGGGTTTGTCGGTCTAGAAAGTGAGTTAATCAATGAGTAAAGCGCGTGTGCTAGTTGCCGATGATGATAGGGCTATTCGTACTGTTCTCTCGCAAGCGCTTAATCGCGCTGGTTATGAGGTCAGAGCGACGGGAACAGCATCTACCTTATGGGAATGGGTGAGTTCAGGGGATGGTGATATCGTCATTACAGATGTTATAATGCCAGATCAAAACGCGTTTGATCTTATCCCGCGTATAAAGCGATTGCGTCCAGATTTACCTATTATTGTGATTAGCGCGCAAAACACATTAACCACAGCGATTACGGCAGCTGAACGTGGCGCATTTGAGTATTTGCCAAAACCATTTGATCTCAAGGAAGTGATTAGCGTTGTGAATAGGGCCTGCTCTATTCCCAAAGATCAGGCGCAAAATTCTGTCGCTTCAAATGCACCTCAAGATAATTTACCCTTAATTGGTCGTTCCCCAGCTATGCAGGAGATCTATCGTTCGGTTGCACGCTTAACCCAAAATGACCTTTCTGTTCTAATTTCTGGCGAAAGTGGAACAGGTAAAGAGCTCGTGGCACGGGCATTACATGATTATGGTACACGCAAGCATGGTCAATTCATTGCTATCAATATGGCGGCTATTCCCCGCGAGCTTATTGAGAGTGAGCTATTTGGACATGAAAAAGGGGCGTTTACAGGTGCTGTTCAGCGCCAAACAGGGCGCTTTGCGCAAGCCGAGGGTGGCACGCTTTTTCTGGATGAAATTGGCGATATGCCCATGGAAACCCAAACCCGTTTGCTACGCGTTTTACAGCAGGGGGAATTTACGCCAGTTGGCGGACGCGTCTCGATTAAAACCAATGTTCGAATCATTGCCGCTACGCACCAAGATTTACGTCAGCTAATTGAAAAAGGATTGTTTCGAGAAGACCTGTTCTTCCGCTTGAATGTTGTGCCCGTGCGGTTGCCGCCATTGCGTGAGCGGTGTGAGGATATTGATGATTTAGTGCGCCATTTTATGTCGATCGGTATTCATGAAGGATTGGGCGAGAAGGTTTATACCAATGAAGCCCTTGATGTGATGAAATTGCATACATGGCCAGGAAACGTTCGTGAGTTAGAAAATCTTGTGCGCAGAATTGCGGCATTACACGCTGATGAAGTGATTAATGCAGATGTTGTGCGTTACGAGTTAGCGGATTTAAAATTAAATGAGCCAAGCGCGCCGAGTGGAAATGAAACTCTGATAGCCAGTATTCGACGTCATATTTCGGCATACTTTGACAACCATCAGGGGGAATTGCCTCCTAATGGTTTATATTATCGAATTTTACCTGAATTTGAGATACCTCTTATAGAGCTTACGCTTGAAGCAACTCGTGGGAACCAAATTCGAGCAGCCGAGTTGTTGGGATTAAACAGAAATACATTACGTAAAAAGATTAAAGAGCATGGGCTAATGGTAAATCGATCTGGTGCAAAAGGCGATTAATCATAGCTCTAAGGCGGTTGACTTATGCCTTAAATTTGGTGAACAGTTATGCGCAGAATTGAAATTCAAGGGAGAAGATGATGGGTAAAGGACCTTTAAGCGGCGTTAAAGTTATTGAGTTTGCTGGAATTGGTCCTGGGCCATTCTGCGCCATGTTATTATCAGACATGGGAGCTGATATTATTCGCATTGACAGAAAAGGAGCCGGTTCTGGCTTTGGTGTTAAAGATGTGACAAGCCGTGGCCGCCGCTCCATTGCATTTGATTTAAAAAAACCAGAATCCGTCGAGGCTGTTCTGCGTTTGATTGAAAGTGCAGATATTTTGCAAGAAGGCTTTCGACCAGGTGTGATGGAGCGTTTGGGGCTTGGGCCTGACGTTTGCTTGGCGCGAAATCCAAAGCTCGTTTATGGACGCATGACGGGTTGGGGGCAGTTTGGCCCTTATGCGCAAGCTGCTGGCCATGACATTAACTATATCGCATTAACAGGGGCACTTTCTGCTATTGGCGGAAAAGACAAGCCTGTGCCGCCGCTTAATTTGGTTGGTGATTTTGGTGGTGGCGCGCTTTATTTGGCTATGGGCATGCTTGCAGCGCTTTTTGAAGCGCAAAGAAGCGGCAAAGGCCAAGTGGTTGATTGTGCGATGACAGATGGTGCGACCTCGCTCATGGCAATGTTCTTTGGCATGTCCGCCTCTGGTATTTGGTCGCTTGATCGCCAGGCAAATATGCTTGATGGCGGGGCGCATTTTTATGATGTTTACGAGACCAAAGACGGTAAATTTGTGTCTATTGGCTCGATTGAACCGCAATTCTATGCCTTGCTCCTTGAAAAAACTGGCCTCCAAAATGATCCCGATTTAGTTAAGCAACATGATCGTGAAAATTGGGAGTTGCTAAAAGACAAGCTCGCTGCGGTTTTGAAAACGAAAACACGTGATGAATGGGATGCAATTATGGGTGCAACAGATGTTTGTTATGCGCCTGTTCTTGATATGAAAGAGGCTGCTCACCATCCTCACAATCAGGCGCGAGAAACCATTGTTGAGGCTTATGGTGTGGTTCAACCAAATGTTGCGCCACGATTTGGCGGAACACCAAGTGAGATTCAAGGTCCGCCCCCACAAATTGGCGCCAATAACCAAGATGCTTTATCGGATTGGGGGTTTTCAGATAACGAGATCGCTGCATTGGCTGAGGTTGGCGCGTTCTAGTCATTCATCTGTCATTTTATGCTCTAAATAAAGTCGCGCGTTTTGTGTGTGATTCACTGTTTATTATCGATCATGCAGTCTGCGTCAGAATATAAGTGCGGCAGAGCATGGGATATGATGGGTTCAGTTTTATTTAAAGTTATTTATTAATATAATTAAATAAATAATTGTTTTTATTTAATTATATAACCTATATTAATTATCTGGACTGGCCCACCATGTGTCTATTTGCGCTCCATATATAGAGGTTTGTGATGGGCGTTCGATTTTGCTCCAGCGTGCAAGCCATTGGCCGTTTCTGTGAAACAGTGGGATAAAATAATTGCCACCCATTAAAAGACGATCAAGTGCGCGTGTGGCTGTTTGAAACTGAGATGTGTCACGCGCATTGGTGAGCGCATCTATTGTGCCATCTATTTGCCTTGACTTTATGCCGGCATAGTTTCGGCTGCCTGGTGTGTCTGCTGATGTGCTCGACCAGTAGAAATTCTGCTCATTCCCTGGCGAGAGAGATGCGTAGTAATCATAAATGATCATGTCGAAATCGAAGTTTTGAAGGCGCGCTTGATATTGAGATGCATCAACAAGGCGGACCGAGACCTCGATGCCCACTTGTTTTAGCATACGCTGAAATGTCAAGCTAAGACGTTCGTGATCACGGCGTTGAACGAGTATCTCGAAGGTTAAAGGTTTACCATTGGCGTCGCCTAATTGACCATTTTGCATGGAAAACCCAGCTTTCGCAAGAAGCTCTAAAGCGCCCTTGCGAGTCAGCCGATCTCGGCCCGACCCATCGCTGCGCGGTGGCGTGTAGCTTTGCGATAAGAGGAGGGCGTTAAGCTTGGCGCCTTTAATTAGCTTTTTTTCCTCAGGTGATGCCGAAACGCCAGATGCGCTGAGATGTGTATTGCCAAAGTAGCTCTTAGTTCTCACATATGAATTTCCATATAAGACTTTGTTTGTCCATTCAAAATCAAATAATATATCAAGAGCCTTACGTGTGTTTTGATCGCTAAAAATAGGTCGCCGCGTATTCATAACAAAGGCATTTAAACCTGTTGGAGTCTGGGTTTTTATTGTCTCTATGATGACACGGCCATCTTGGGTGGCGGGAAAGTCATATTCATTTTGCCATCTTAAGGGGTTGGTTTCGAACCATATGTCAACATTACCTGACTTAAAGGCTTCGAATGCGCTTGTTTCATCGCGATAATAATCGTGAATAATGCGTTTGAAATTATAACGCATTTTATTGATGGGTTTGTTTATCCCCCAATGGTTTTCATTATGTTCAAAGGTTATGCGCCGCCCAGGCTCGAACGCTTGCACAATATAGGGGCCAGAACCGACGGGAATATCCAGTTTGCTGCTTTGTAAGTCTCGGTTTTGGTATATGTGCTTTGGTAAAATGGGCATTAGACCAAGAATTAAGGGGAGTTCACGGTCAAATGGTGGTCCCTTAAATGTAAATAGAACATCGCGCGGGCCAATTTTCTTAACTGTTTGTACTTGGCTATAATAGTGGCGGTGATTTGGACGCCCATTGTCTTTAAGGCTTTGCCATGAATAAATGACATCTTCTGGGGTGACCTTGCGTCCATCTGAAAACGTGGCGGCGGCGTCAAGCCTGATTTGCATTTGACCACGGTCTTCTGAAACGGCTATTTTTTCAGCTAATAGCCCATAAAGTGCAAAGGGTTCATCCATATTTCGACCGAGTAAGCTCTCAAAGACGAGTTCTCGAAGGTTATAGGCACTTGTGCCGCGAATGGTAAATGGGTTTAAATTGTCGAAACTGCCTATCTTGGCCTCAACAAGTTGTCCGCCATATATGGCGCGATCATCAATATAGGGGAGGTTTTCAAGGTTTGAAGGCAGGGCCAGGTCACCCATCATAGATATGCCATGTTCAGTTTGTTTTTTTTGTGCTTGAGCTGGCAGCGCTGCTAAGAAGATTAACAATAGGGCGCAGGCCGCGAGCATAGGTGCCGAACGTTTATATTGACGTGTTATAAGTTTTTGTCTGGCCATAATATTCCTTTTAACCAACGCCAAACGCTATTTTGCCCATTTTTGATATCTTTGAGGTAGTCCATGACTTTCTCGTAATCTTTTGGGCCTGTAAACATGGCTTCGCGTTTTGTCATCTTATTATTTTTGTTCAGTGTACCAATTTTGCGAGCTGGATTCCCGCCAATGATGAGATTTTCCGGAAAAGATTTCGTGACAATGGCGCCTGCGGCAACAACTGTATTATCTCCGATCGTCACACCTTTTAAGATTTTAGCGCCTTGCCCGACCCAAACATTATTTCCAAGTTTTATCGGGGCTGCTTTACCTGGGGATTCTGTTCGATGGTAGATGTCATGCCAATCTGCATCAGATACATAAACATGGCTGGCGAGCATGACATTTTCACCCAATTCGATTTTATCTGCGCTAATGATCTGAGCGCTGGGTGAGATTAAACAATAATTTCCTATGTCAATACGCCCGTTTCCCCCAGTGGCGTTGGGCCATGTGCAAAGGCGTGACATGTGACCTTTGCAAGTATGAATATGAACATAATTACCAATTGTAATTTGGTCGCCATAAACCTCTAAGCGATAAGGGCCAATGATTTCCACGCCCTTGCCGAATGCGCTAAATTGGGGAATAAGGAAATGGCGCGTGTAAAGCCGCGAGCAAGCTTCCTGAATCTTTCTGACCCATAAGGGGCGATGATCATCACGCATTTTCTGTTTCGCCCAAAGTGTGATCGGATTTTGTGTTCCCCTTGGAATCATTGGGTGCGGGTATCTCGCGCCAATTTAAGGTTTTATAGTCGGGTCGTTTTTCAATCGTTGGTTTGATAATGTTGAAATAGGGGGAAATATCAAAGTCACGAGGTGTGAATAATGAATGATGGCGGATATGTAAAATATCTTGTT
>CBFHLW010000007.1:0-29508 GCA_965656805.1 Alphaproteobacteria bacterium | reverse complement strand
GAAAATGTCACGCTGTTCCTGTGCCATCCATACGCCGAGCACTTGAATGTCAAAGAGCGTGTAGCTTCCATCTTTTTCTTCAATAACCCACCAAACCATGTCGACAGGTGGCCGAGAGTTTGCAAACTCGACACGGCTATTAACGAGGTGATTGCGTCCTTTTGTTTGTGATCCGGTTACGATGACTTTTTCATTAGTGAAGCCAGCTAAGCGATTACCGTAAATCTTAACCATTGTGTCGCGAAGTGCTTTTGTAAAGCGAACGAGATCCGCTTTGTCAACTGAACGTGCTGCATGCCCAAGAGTGAATTTAGCTATGCGCGTCATGTTGGTGCGCGTGTCGAGTAATATGCCAAACTCTGTCTCAAGTTGTTGAGGCGTTTCGGCTTTTTTAAGAATTTCGAGAGCTTGCGATGTGACATCTGTTATGAAGCGCTCGCTTGGTTGAAGTTCGGCGTGGGCACTCACACTCATGAGGTTAAGAGACAGAAGTGCTGTTATAATCATGGTAAAGAAATATCGCATTTTGCAACCTTTGTTAGTGTCGTGCAGCGCGCACTTATTCATCGTCTAAGTCAGAAATATCTGGAAGGCTCTCAAACGTTGTTGCGCCATCTTGAATTCTAAATTGTCTGTTTTGCCAGTAAAAACTCTTATAGCTCGTATAGAGGTCAGATGAGCTCTTCGCAAGGTCATCGAGGGGTTCTAAGAGCTCGCTTCTTGTATTTATAACATCTAGGGCGAATATGCCGTCGCGATATTCACTCTCACTAAAGTAATAGATGGGGTTTAGGAGTATGTCCACTGTTCGTCCAACCAAGTGGCGCGGCGTTGAGGGGCCAAGAAGAGGGATGAATAAATAGGGGCCGCTGCCAACACCGTATTTAGCTAATGTTTGACCAAAATCCTCGCTTTGCTGCTTAAACCCTAAATGGGAGGCCATATCAATAATACCTAAAATCCCGATGGTCATATTTATGCCAAAGCGCGCACTGTCGGTTCCCATTTTTGACCAATTCCCTTGAAAAGCATCATTGGCAATCGATACGGGCGCTGTCCATGTTCTTAACACATTGCTGAATGTGCGACGCACGGCGTCTGGTAAAACTGTTGTGTAAACACTGGCAATGGGGCGGGCGAGGTATTTATCTAATACAAGATGAACCGCGAAAGACTTTCTATTGAAATTTTCATAAGGGTCGTGGATAGACGCTTCAGCCTTAGCAATATGAGGCGTGAGCGTGATTGCGACCGTTAAGAATAAAATTGAAATGACGCGTAACAATTAAATGTTCCTTATTATAGACTTTTGATGTGAGACCGATTTTCTCACGTTTACTTTATTCAGCTTAAGTCTGATCGCTCTATGCGCCAAGTAAAAATCGAAGCAATGGGTTATTTGTAACAAAAAAATAAGGCTAAGCAATGAATTCTTGACATATAAGGATATCTTTATATATAAAAGGGAACTGTTAAGGATTGCATTATGGCTGAAAATATCATGGATAATTTGTTGTCCACGCTGCGTGCGGCTGGAGAGCCGACAAGGCTACGTATTTTAGCTGTATTAAGCCATGGAGAGCTTACGGTTTCTGAATTAGTTTATGTGTTGCGCCAAAGCCAACCGCGTATCTCACGGCACCTCAAATTGCTTGCTGATGCGGGGTTGGTTATTCGGTTTCCTGAAGCCAGTTGGATTTTTTATCGTTTGGCAAAAAACAGTGCCGCTGGCGAGCTTGGGCAATATCTTGTTTCTCGCTTAAACCAGAATACGGCAGAGCTCGATACTGATATGGCACGTCTCCTACATGTCCGTAAGGAACGCCAAGACAAAGCAGAAACATATTTCGCTGAAAATGCCCCCCGCTGGAATGAGATTAGCACATTGCATATTCCCGAAACCCAAGTCGAGGAGCGCATGCTTAGCTTCTTACCAGAAGACCCCGTCTCATTATTGGTTGATCTTGGAACGGGCACAGGGCGAATGCTCGAGGTCTTTGGACCGCATGTGACTGAGGCTATAGGGTTTGACTCTAGCCCCGACATGCTCACGCTTGCCCGCTCGCGGTTAAGTAATCTTGGCCAAGAGAATTGCCAGGTACGACAGGGCGATATTGTTGGTTTGCCGCTTGGAGCTGGGCAAGCAGATATTTTGATTATGCATCAGGTTCTTCATTTTGTTGATGACCCGACCATGGCATTGGCCGAGGCCGCCCGGGTGTTGAAACCTGGGGGGCGTATTCTGATCGCCGATTTCGCTGCCCATGATTTGGTTTACCTTCGCGATGAGCATGCGCATCGGCGTCTTGGTTTTCGGGATATTGATATAGAGAATTGGCTAACTGAGCATGACTTAGTGCTCGACATTAGCGAACATATGACGTCGACATCAAGAAATACTGATCTTGAAGTTGTGTTATGGGTGGCCACAAAATCTCCACTTCCGATTGTATTGTAAATAATTGAGGACATACCAGTGAATTTTTCGTTTGAGTTTTTTCCACCCAAATCTGATAAAGCCGAGCTTAACTTGTGGTCTGCGATTAATGCATTGGCACCACTTGAGCCTGAGTTTGTTTCTGTTACTTACGGTGCAGGCGGAACGACGCGTACGCGCACGCATGATTGCGTTCGGCGTATTGTGCAAGAAACCAACTTAAAGCCGGCCGCGCATTTGACCTGCGTATCGGCAACCAAGCCTGAAGTTGATCATGTGATTGACGATTATGAACATGCAGGCGTACGCCATATTGTTGCTTTACGGGGAGATATGCCGGATTTCGCGCCTTATTCTGTATATCCAGGAGGCTACCTTTCGACGGTTGATTTGGTTAAGGCAATATCTGAGCGGGGGCGTTTTGATGTTTCGGTGAGTGCTTATCCCGAAAAGCATCCAGAGTCTCCGAGCTTGCAGCATGATATTGATTTGTTAAAGGCCAAGCAGGATGCTGGTGCCACGCGCGCGATTACACAATTTGCGTTTGATACTTTCGCCTATGTTCGTTTTCGCGATGCTTTAATGGAAGATGGCCTTTCGATTGAAATTTGTCCTGGCATAATGCCAACGACGAATTTTTCAGGCGCATTTAGTATGGCCGAAAAATGTGGCGCATCTGTGCCAGAAGCGCTACGCGAAAGGTTTTTAGGCTTAGAAGATGACCCGGCCGCACGCGAAGATATTGCAACCTTTTTTGCATTGGAGCAGTGCGAGATATTGAAAGCCGAGGGGTTTGGGCATATCCATTTTTATACGCTTAATCAAGCGGCCTTAACAATGAATGTATGTCGCGCTTTAGAAAAGGGAGCCGTGTAATGGGCTGGACGAGAGAAACACGTAACGCCGCTTTGCCTGTATTGAGCAATGAACGCATTCTTATGCTTGATGGGGCGTTGGGCACAATGGTCCAGAGTTTTCCGCTCACCGAAGAAGATTTTCGAGGTCATCTATTTGCCAACCATAAACATGACCTTAAGGGTAATAATGATCTCTTGTCGCTCACTCGGCCCGATATTATCGCTCAAATACACGATGGTTTTCTAGCTGCTGGCAGCGATATCATCGAAACTAATACGTTTTCTTCAACGTCGATAGCTCAAGCTGATTATGCGCTCGAAGATGAGGCTTATCGTTTGAATCTTGAAAGCGCGCGTTTGGCGCGCACCGTGGCTGATTCATGGGAAGAAAAAGATTCGTCTCGGCCGCGTTTTGTTGCCGGTGCAATTGGCCCGACAAATCGCACGGCGTCGATTTCCCCAGATGTGAATGATCCAGGTAAACGAAATGTCTCTTATGATCTCTTGCGCGATGCTTATGCGGAAGCGACACGCGGCCTGATCGATGGCGGCGTTGATATTATTCTTATTGAAACCATTTTCGATACGTTAAATGCCAAAGCGGCAATTCATGCGGTGAAAGATGTTTTTGAAGAAATTGGTTTTGAGCTTCCTTTGATGATATCTGGCACGATCACAGATCGTTCAGGGCGTACTTTGTCCGGTCAAACAACAGAAGCTTTTTGGAACAGTTTGCGCCATGCTGCGCCTTTTTCGATTGGCCTGAATTGCGCTTTGGGTGCTGAAGAAATGCGACCCTATGTTGCCGAGATTGCACGAGTTGCCGATACCCGCGTTTGTATTTACCCGAATGCAGGTCTACCCAATGAGTTTGGCGAATATGATCAGTCGGGTGCAGAAATGGCTTCGATTATTCGTGAGTTTGCGGAATCTGGTTACGTCAATATTCTGGGGGGGTGCTGTGGTACAACCCCAGATCATATCCGGCACATTGGCGATATCGTTAAAGGAATCCCGCCGCGTATTGTTGAGGCAAAAGAACCGTTCTTGCGTCTGTCAGGATTAGAGCCTTTTACCCTCACACCCGAGATTCGCTTTGTGAATGTTGGAGAGCGAACCAATGTGACTGGCTCTGCAAAATTCCGTCGGCTTATTAGTGATGGTGACTATGAAGAAGCGCTCAATGTGGCGCGACAGCAAGTCGAGAGCGGCGCGCAGATCATTGATGTGAATATGGATGAAGGCATGCTTGATGGCGAAGCCGCCATGACTCAGTTTCTCAATCTCATCGCGACCGAGCCCGAGATTGCTCGCGTTCCGATTATGATCGATAGTTCCAAATGGTCGGTCATTGAGGCAGGTCTTAAATGTGTTCAAGGCAAGGCTGTTGTTAACTCCATTTCACTGAAAGAAGGTGAGGCAACGTTCTTGAATCATGCGCGCTTATGTCAGCGCTATGGTGCTGCTGTTATCGTTATGGCATTTGATGAAGCCGGACAGGCAGATACTGCAGATCGTAAATTTGAAATATGCGAACGGTCTTATAAGTTACTAACTGAAAAACTAAATTTTGCACCTCAAGACATTATTTTCGATCCCAATATTTTTGCTGTAGCAACTGGGATCGACGAGCATAATAATTATGCAGTTGATTTTATTGAGGCCACACAGCGTATACGTCGGGAGCTTCCTCATGCGCATGTATCTGGTGGCGTATCAAATATTTCATTTTCTTTTCGGGGTAATGAGCCAGTTCGCGAAGCAATGCACTCTGCTTTTTTATATCATAGTATCCAGGCTGGTATGGATATGGGTATTGTCAATGCTGGGCAACTTGCGGTCTATGAAGATATTAAACCTGAACTCTTAACGGCGGTTGAGGATGTGTTGCTCAATCGGCATATGGAGGCAACAGACAATCTTTTAAGCTTAGCTGAAGGCTATAGGGGCCAGAAAACGTCATCCACTGGTGCTGATTTATCTTGGCGTGAAAAAGATGTTGCTGAGCGTCTTCAGCATTCTTTGGTGAATGGCATTGGTGATTTTATTGATGAAGATACGGAAGAGGCGCGTCTCGCGTTAGGGCGTCCGCTTAATGTCATTGAGGGCCCTTTAATGGATGGTATGAACCATGTTGGTGACTTATTTGGCGCTGGCAAAATGTTCTTACCGCAAGTGGTGAAATCAGCACGGGTTATGAAACGTGCCGTCGCCTATTTGGAGCCATTTATGGATGCAGAGAAGAGCGCAGCAGGTCTTGAGGCTGTACGCCATTTTGCTGGAAAAGTTCTCATGGCGACGGTGAAAGGCGATGTCCATGATATTGGCAAAAATATTGTTGGTGTTGTTCTTCAGTGTAATGGTTATGAAGTTATCGACATGGGTGTGATGGTTCCTGCGGCAGATATTTTAGCGCGGGCGCGCGAGGAAAATGTAGATATTATTGGGCTGTCTGGTTTGATAACGCCAAGTCTTGATGAGATGTGTCACGTGGCTGCTGAAATGGAGCGTTTGCAGATGAATATTCCGCTTCTCATTGGTGGAGCGACGACATCTAAAGTCCATACTGCCGTTAAAATAAATCCAAATTACAAGCGCGGACAAGTTATCTATGTGACTGACGCAAGCCGTGCGGTTGGTGTCGCGAGTAAATTATTATCGCCAGACGTATCAACGGAATATAAAAAAGAAATTAGAGACGACTATGAGGCGATGGCCACAGCCCATGCCCGAAACCCGCAAGGGCGTTCACGTGCCAGCATTGAAAATGCACGTGCAAACCGATTGGTGCTTAATTTTCAGGATCCTGCACCATGCCGTCCACAAAAGCTTGGTCTCACAGAGTTCCTGGATTTTGACTTAGCGACGTTGCGTGAGTTTATAGATTGGACCCCGTTTTTTCAAAGTTGGGACCTGCATGGCAAGTATCCAGAAATTTTAAATGACACAGTTGTAGGTGAGGCCGCGCGATCACTTTATAATGATGCTCAGGACATGCTCGATCGTATGATTGCTGAAAAATGGTTAACGGCCAAAGCTGTTATTGGGTTCTGGCCAGCCAATAGCGACGGTGATGATATTGTCGTATGTTCTGAAGACGGGACGCAAGAATTGGGACGTTTCCATACGCTACGTCAGCAAATGGATAGGCGTGATAGCGATCGTCACAATTATGCACTATCTGACTTTATTGCCCCAATCGATAGCGGAATAACTGATTATATTGGTGGATTTGCCGTCACGACTGGCCATGGTGAAGACCTTGTGGCCAAGCGGTTTGAGGATGCCGATGACGATTATAGCTCAATTTTATCTAAAGCCCTTGCCGATAGACTGGCAGAGGCTTTGGCTGAGCACATGCACCAACTTGTTCGGACCCAATATTGGGGATATGCAAAGGATGAGGTTCTTTCAAATAATGATTTGATTGCAGAACAATACCGCGGAATTCGACCCGCCCCTGGATATCCTGCGCAGCCTGATCATACAGAGAAAGAGTTTCTATTTAAACTCCTCGATGCGGAAGCTCGTGCCGGTATTAAATTGACCGAAAGCTTTGCAATGTGGCCTGGGGCGGCTGTGTCAGGTCTTTACTTTGCGCATCCTGAAGCAAAATATTTTGGCGTCGGTAAGATTGAGCGTGATCAGGTTGAGGATTATGCGCGTCGTAAGGGGCTGGACTTGCCTGCTTGTGAGCGTTGGCTTGCTCCAATTTTAAACTATACGCCAAATTAGAGTCAATCTGGGGTGGTTATCGGTCTTTTATGTCTTTATAAACGAGACATGATACAAAGATTTAGGTTCAGGCATGTCAGTTTGGGGTAAGCTTGCGGGATTAGCAGCTGGTTACGCTCTGGGCGGCGTTCCTGGTGCTTTGGTCGGTGGCTTCCTTGGTCATTTTGTTATGGATCGACTTGCCGACAGAGAAGTGACCTTCACTATTGCCCTTATTGCTTTGGCCGCCAAAATGACACGGGCTGATGGATCTGTCTCACCAATTGAGGTGCGCGCTGTGCAACATGTTTTACGTGTGCCGAAAAGTGAAATGGCTAATGTTGATCGTGTTTTTCGCATGGCTCAGGGTGACGTTGCTGGCTTTGATAGTTATGCGCGCCAAATAAAAGAGCTTTATGCCGATAAGCCTGAAACTTTAGAGGATGTTTTAGATGCTCTCTATTTTATTGCATATGCTGATGGCGTTTTGCATCAAGCTGAGGAGCAGTTTCTTGATATTGTCGCTGATATTTTTGAAATTGATAAAGCTAAAATGGCGCAAATTCAGGCACGCCATGGCGGTGAGGGCGCGCTTAATCCGTATTTAATTTTAGGTGTCTCTGATAAAGACAGTGATGAGGTGTTGCGAAGTGCTTATTACCAAGCGATTCGCGATAACCACCCTGATCAATTACAGGCGCGAGGAATGCCACCAGAAATGCTTCATGTGGCATCTGCAAGGATGGCTGCTATAAATGAAGCATGGCAGCTTATTAAAGATGCGCGTAAGCTCTCATAACAACGTGTATTGAAAAAGGTAAATGCTATGGGTATTGATCTAGAGGCTCTAAAAAAAGAAGCCGCACTTCAAGCTTTGGAGTTGGTTGAAGATAATATGCGGCTTGGTTTGGGTACAGGTTCGACAGCGCGTTATTTTGTTGATGGCCTGGGAGAACGTGTTTCAAATGGGTTGTCGGTGATTTGTGTGCCGACCTCAGAAGCTACCCGCGCGCAAGCTGAGCGTTTAAATATTCCATTATCTGATTTAAATGCTCTTGGTTCTCTTGACCTTACAGTTGATGGTGCTGATGAAATCGATCCGCAGCTCAGGCTTATAAAAGGCGGCGGCGCTGCATTATTGCGGGAAAAAATTGTTGCATCTGCGTCAAAGCGAATGGTTGTTATTGCGGATGCGACCAAATGTGTTTCCCCATTGGGCGCTTTTCCTTTGCCTGTTGAAGTGAATATTTTTTCTCATGTCGCGACTGCGATGATGATAGAACAGGTCATTGGACAAGCTGGGTTAAACGGCTCTGTAAGTTTACGCGAGGGTGCAGATGGGCCGGTCATCACAGACGGTGGTCACTATATTTACGATTGTGCGTTGGGGGCGATCACTAACCCAGATGGTTTAGCAATTGCGCTTAATCAAATTCCAGGTGTCGTTGAGCATGGCTTATTTATTGGTTTGGCATGCGCGGCCTTTATTGCAGATAATGGATCTGTTCGTATTATAGGAAATCCGGAAGGTAACGCGAAATGAATACTGATTATGACCTCATAGTTATAGGCGCAGGTAGCGGCGGCGTTCGGGCTGCGCGTATGAGTGCATCGCATGGCGCCAAAGTGGCTATTGTTGAAGAATATCGCGTTGGTGGAACATGTGTGATACGCGGGTGTATACCCAAGAAATTATTCGTTTATGCTAGTCACTATCATGAAGACTTTAAAGATGCGGCAGGTTTTGGTTGGCACGTGCCAAAGCCGTCTTTTGATTGGAAGACGTTACGCTGCAATAAAGATATAGAGATACAACGTCTGAATGATATCTATACCCACAATCTCAAAGCCAGCGGTGTTGATATTATAGAAGGGCGCGGTGTCTTGACGGGGCCCAATACTCTTGAAGTGGGAGGGCAGACCTATCAGGCAAAAACAATTCTGATTGCAGTTGGCGCTGCTCCATTTATTCCCAATATTCCAGGGCGCGAGCATATTGTGACGTCCAACGAAGCATTTGATTTAGAGCAGCTGCCAACGAAAATTACGATTGTTGGCGGGGGGTATATTGCCGTTGAGTTTGCTGGTATTTTTAATGGGTTAGGCATTGAGACTGAGCTTGTCTATCGTGGCAATCAACTCTTGCGTGGGTTCGATGAAGATATTCGGGCGCATTTAGGGGGAGCGCTTGAAGAAAAAGGGATCAAGCTTAGACTAGAGCAAAATATTGCGACAGTGACCAAAACGGAAAAAGGGTTTGAGCTTGAATATGAACATGGCGAGAAAGACCAAACGGGTCTTGTCATGTATGCAACTGGGCGTGCTCCATATACACAAGGTCTTGGACTTGAGGCGGCTGGCGTTGAGCTGGGTGTAAAAGGCGAGATTTGTGTTGATGCCTATTCAAAAACCAATATTGATAGCATTTATGCCGTTGGGGATGTTACCGACCGTGCCGCACTTACACCCATTGCCATTCGTGAGGGGGCTGCTTTTGCTGAAACTGTTTATAATAATAACCCGCAAATGGTTGACCACTCTATTATTCCAACAGCTGTTTTCTCTCAACCTGAGATTGGCACAGTGGGTATGCGCGAAGATGAGGCGCGTCAAAACCATAAGGTCCATATTTATAAAACAAGCTTCAGACCGCTTAAAAATACACTCTCAGGTAATGCAGAAAAAATGCTTATGAAGCTTATTGTTGACCAAGTCTCAGATCAAGTTCTTGGGTTACATATCATTGGTCCAGGGGCTGGTGAAATGATTCAAGCTTTTGGTATAGCCGTGACAATGGGCGCGACAAAAGCACAGTTCGATGCAACTGTTGCTGTTCATCCGACAGCTGCGGAAGAAATGGTGACCTTTAAAACGCCCGAAGCGGATTGAGTATTATTTTCCGCCGCGCATGCTTTCGGCAATGAGGAAAGCGAGCTCAAGTGCTTGGGAGCCATTGAGGCGCGGGTCACAATGCGTGTGGTAGCGCGAAGACAAATCTTCCTCAGAAATAGCCTGAGCACCGCCAAGGCATTCGGTTACATTTTGACCTGTCATTTCAAAGTGAATGCCACCGGGGTAGCTGCCTTCAGCTTCATGGACTGAAATGAAATTCTGTACTTCCGCGAGCACAAGGTCGACCGGGCGGGTTTTATAACCATTCGATGCCTTGATCGTATTTCCATGCATTGGATCGCAAGACCAAACAACTTTGCGACCTTCTTGTTGCACTTTACGAATGAGTTGAGGGAGATAAGTTTCTACCTGATCATGTCCAAATCGTGCGATGAGTGTAATGCGTCCAGCTTCATTTTCTGGGTTTAATTTATCCAGCAACGTAATAAGCTCGTCTGGTTGAAGTGATGGACCACATTTAATGCCGACCGGATTTTTAATACCGCTCATAAATTCTACATGGGCGCCATCTGGCTGTCGGGTGCGGTCCCCAATCCACAACATATGAGCTGATGTGCAATAGTATTCACCAGATATGCTATCGAGGCGCGTTAGGGATTGTTCGTAGCCCAGCAAAAGAGCTTCATGGCTTGTGAAGAAGTCAACCATTCCCATTTGCGGTGTTGTGGCGCTATTAATACCGCATGCGCTCATAAAGGAGATGGCGCTATCGATTTTATTGGCCATATCTTCATAACGTGCGCCTTGCGGGCTATCAGCAATAAAACCTTGGTTCCAACGATGAACCTCACTGAGATCGGCATATCCACCCTTAGCAAATGCCCGTAGTAAATTGAGCGTTGAAGCGGCTTGACGATAAGCAGAAATTTGACGTTCAGGATCTGGGACACGCGCTTCTGCAGTAAAGTCCATGCCATTAATGATATCTCCGCGATAGCTTGGAAGCTCGACACCATCGATGGTTTCAGTATCAGCAGAACGCGGCTTAGCAAATTGGCCTGCCATCCGCCCGACTTTAATAATGGGTAATTTTGCACCATAAGTTAATACAATGGCCATTTGTAATAAGACACGGAACGTATCGCGAATATTATCTGCGCGGTGTTCAGCAAAACTTTCAGCGCAATCGCCCCCTTGCAACAAAAAGGCACGTCCTGCACTGACTTCAGCAAGTTGCTTTTTTAAGCTGCGCGCTTCACCAGCAAAAACGAGCGGCGGGAAATCTGCCAGGCGGTCTTCAACGGCCTCAAGCTTTTGCGTATCGGGATATGTTGGCACTTGCTTAATTGGGAAGTTGCGCCAGCTGTCAGGGGACCATTTTTGTGTCATTTAAATATTCCTTCTTGTTTTCATATACGGCGTGATGGGACTTAATTAAACCCCTAATCCTTTAATTTTTTCTAATTTAAGTGCTGGTATAAGCTTTTAATGCCGCTAGTGTTGAGTCATATGGCCACAATATTATGTCTTTCTACGCGCTGGGTGTCTTTGTTTGCCCCAAACAAAGTCAATGGCTTAAGAAATTCAGCTTTCCTAGCTTGTGAGCGAGCAAAGGGCGCGCTACACAGTAAAATGTGATGGAGAAATTATGATTTTCGCTTTAATGCAACAAAACCCGATTGTTGGTGCGCTTGAGCATAATGCGCAATTGCTGCGCGAAGGGCGTGCACAGGCCAAGGCAAAGGGGGCGACCTGTCTTATCGCCAGCGAGCTTTTCTTGACAGGATATCCTCCCGAAGACCTTATCTTGAAAGCCTCTTTTATTGCTCGTTGCCGTACGCTGGTGGAAGATTTGGTGCGCGAGACAAACGATGGTGGGCCAGCAATTATTTTTGGTGCACCTTGGGAGGAGAATGGCCAATTATACAATAGTGTTATTGCCGCTGAAGGTGGGCAGTTTAGTGTTCGGCACAAAGTCCATTTACCCAATTATGCCGTCTTTGACGAAATACGCCTATTTACGTCAGGGCCTATGCCTGAGCCTGTTAAGATTAATGGTCTTTCCATTGGCTTGCCCATTTGTGAGGATATTTGGTTCTCGGATGTGTGCGCTCACCTTAAATCCTGCGGTGCTGAGATTTTAATTTCTCCAAATGGTTCCCCTTATGAACACGGCAAGCATATGCGGCGTCTTGAGCATGCGCGGCATCGCGCCCAAGAAACGCAACTGCCCTTTGTTTATGTCAATCAATATGGCGGGCAAGATGAGCTTGTTTTTGATGGTCGTAGCTTTGTCATGGATCGAGAGGGTACCACTGTGCTCGAACTCGGCGCGTGGGAGACTGGTTTTGAAACCATTGCGTTTCCTCTGGCGCCGGATGGTCAGCGGTTTGTTCAAGATCGTTCTGTTGAAGAGGATCACTTGTCTGACATGTATCATGCGGCGATGCTTGGTTTGCGTGACTATGTAGAAAAAAACAAATTTCCAGGTGTTCTTTTGGGGCTATCTGGCGGAGTTGACAGCGCCATATGTGCGGCAATTGCTGCTGATGCTTTGGGTGCCTCGCGGGTTCATTGTGTCATGCTGCCATCTGTTTATACGCGTCAATCCAGTCTAGATGATGCGATTGCGTGCGCATCGCAGCTTGGCGTTCGTCTAGATACGGTTTCGATTAAAGATATGGTGAGGGCAGGCGAAGACACACTCGCCCCTATATTTGGCGATCGCGCCCCTGATGTGACAGAAGAGAATATTCAGTCGCGGATCCGTGGCACATTGCTCATGGCGATTTCTAATAAACTGGGGTCTATGGTTGTCACCACTGGCAATAAATCTGAGGTTTCAGTTGGTTATTCTACTCTCTATGGCGATATGAATGGTGGTTATAATCCAATTAAGGATATTTATAAGACGGATGTTTTTGCATTATGTGATTGGCGGAACGCTCATTTACCAGTCGGTGGTCGATTAGATCAATTTGATGTCATTCCCAAGGTCATTATTGAAAAGCCGCCTAGCGCCGAATTGCGTGATGACCAAAAAGATGAAGATAGTTTGCCGCCATACGACATATTGGACGGTATTTTGCAGGCCTTGGTTGAGGGTGAATGCAGCTTCGATGAGATTGTATCGCAAGGTTTTGACCCTGAACTTGTGAAACGGATCGAACATCTTCTATATGTTTCTGAATATAAGCGCAGGCAATCTGCGCCTGGACCAAAAGTTGGCCATAAGAATTTTGGTCGTGATCGTCGTTATCCCATTACCAATGGGTTTCGCGACGCCCGTTTGAAAGGTTAAGTTAATGACAATCCGCACTCGTTTTGCACCAAGCCCCACTGGCTATTTGCATCTGGGTAATGCAAGAGCCGCCTTATTTTGTTGGCTTTATGCGCGCCGTCATAATGGCGAGTTTATGCTTCGTTTAGATGATACAGACATAGAGCGTTCTACCGAAGCTTATGCAGAGGCAATCGAAGAAGATCTGGCCTGGCTTAGCCTTGATGTTGACCTCAAAGAAAAGCAATCAGGGCGCTTTAATCGTTATGATGATGTGACAGCGGACTTAAAGGCGCGTGGCTTGATTTATGCCTGTTATGAAACACCTGAAGAATTGGACCGAAAAAGAAAGCGTCAATTATCGCGAGGGTTACCCCCTGTTTATGATCGGGCCGCGCTTGATTTAACGCCAGAGCAAATTCAAGCCTATGAAGCCGAAGGGCGTGCTCCTCATTGGCGATTTAAGCTTTCTGGTGATGTTGTTGTTTGGGATGACCTTATTCGTGGGCGCCAAACAATTGAAACAGCGAGTTTGTCTGATCCCATTTTGATCCGCGGTGATGGAAGTTATCTCTATACATTGCCAAGTGTCATTGATGATATTGATTTTAATATTAGCCATGTTGTGCGCGGTGAAGACCATGTGACGAATACGGCGACTCAAGTGGAGCTGTTTCAGGCTCTCGGAGGTGCCTTACCGCAATTTGCGCATTTTTCTTTATTACAATCTGCTGATGGTGGAGGTCTTTCTAAACGCTTGGGTGTTTTATCTTTGCGAGATTTACGGGAAATGGGCATAGAGCCCATGAGTGTAAATAGTTTGATCGCGAGGCTTGGTACGGCTGATGCTATTGAGGCGGTTAATGATATGGCGCCGTTGATTGAGGGGTTTAACTTTGCGCGCTTGGGACGCTCTCCGGCGCGGTTAGATATTGAAGAGCTCAAGCGTTTGAATAAAAAAATTATTCAAGACATGCCTTATGCTGTTGTAGCACCCAAATTAAAACAAATTGGTCTTGATATTGACGAGGACTCATGGCTTGCCATTCGCGGCAATTTAGAGACTTTGGGAGACGCTGAGCAATTTATTAATATTATAGCTGGTAATTTCACACCTATTATTCATGATGAAGATAGCGCTTATATTACCCAGGCCTTAGCACTGCTGCCAAGCGCGCCGTGGGATGATCAAACATGGGGGGCATGGACGAGAGCTTTAAAAGACATTACGGGGCGAAAGGGGCGCGGTCTATTTATGCCGTTACGATTGGCATTAACCGGACAAGAACACGGACCTGAAATGCAAAATTTAATTATTTTAATTGGTCCCGATCAGGTGAGCGCTCGCTTGGCTCAAAAATAATGTTCCTAGATTAGTTTAAAAGTGTATTTGACCACGAATAATGATGAAAATTCTTTTTTCTATAGTTTAGCTATAAATCTGCATAAAGTATTTCTATGACAATGAAACGCCGCCTATATATTTTTGACACAACTTTACGCGATGGCCAGCAAACCGCAGGTGTTGACTTTAGCGTTGAGGATAAAATTCTTATAAGCCAAGCGCTTGATGCGATTGGCATTGACTATGTTGAGGGCGGATATCCTGGCGCCAACCCAACGGATACACAATTTTTTGCCCAAGCGCCTCACCTGAAGGAGGCAAAAATGACGGCTTTTGGAATGACAAAGCGTGCAGGACGAAGCGCCGATAATGACCCTGGGTTTAAAGAAGTTATAGATGCTCAGGCACAGGCTATCTGTTTAGTCGCAAAGTCATGGGACTATCACGTGAATGTAGCGCTTGGCATTTCACTTGAGGAAAATTTGAAGACCATTTCTGAGAGTGTCGCTGCAATTTGTGCCTCTGGCCGTGAAGCTATGATTGATTGCGAGCATTTTTTTGATGGGTTTAAGGCTAATCCAGATTATGCACGTTCGGTTGTGCGAACAGCACTCGATTCTGGGGCGCGTTGGGCTGTTTTGTGTGATACCAATGGTGGAACACTGCCAAGCGAGGTCTATGAGATCGTTCTTTCGCTGACATCTGAATTCGATGGCGCCAATCTGGGCATTCATACACATAATGATACCGAGAATGCGGTTGCCAATTCTCTTGCAGCGATTGAAGCGGGGGTTTGCCAGGTTCAGGGGACGATCAATGGCCTTGGTGAACGCTGCGGAAATGCCAATATTATTTCATTAATCCCGTCTCTTCTTCTAAAGCCGCGGTTTTCAAATTTTATTGAGATTGGTATTTCCCACGAGAAATTACCAAGTTTAACGGCTTTGTCCCGCATGCTTGATGATATCCTTAACCGTACGCCAAACCGTCATGCCCCCTATGTTGGGGCTTCGGCTTTTGCCCATAAAGGGGGTATCCATGTATCGGCTGTCATGAAGGATCCGTCGACCTATGAGCATGTAAAGCCAGAGGCCGTTGGCAATAAGCGCTCAATTCTTGTTTCAGACCAAGCAGGCAAAAGCAATGTGATCGACCGTCTTATTTCTGCTGGTATTGAGGTGGATAAAAAAGATTCCGTTATTGATCGCATTTTGTTTGAAGTGAAGCAGAAAGAAGCCCAAGGATATAGTTATGACGGCGTTGGAGCTTCTTTTGAAATACTAGCACTTAAGCAATTAGGTCGTTTAGAGCACTATTTTGATGTCGAAGGTTATGAGGTACGTGTGGCAAAGTCAGGCAAGGCTGAGGCCGTTGCTAAGGCAACTCTTAAATTGGTGATTGATGGGGAGCTGGTTGAGAGTTTCGGGACAGGGAATGGCCCCGTAAATGCTTTGGATAATGCATTTCGTGGCGACTTAAAACGGTTTGCTCAATATATAGATAATATGCGTTTAACCGACTATAAAGTGCGTATTTTGAATACAGGTACTGAAGCGATTACGCGTGTGACGGTTGAAAGTAAAGATGAGCATGGGGATAGCTGGCGGACAATCGGTGTTAATGCAAATATCGTTGTGGCCTCTTTTGAGGCCCTGCATGATGCGCTTATCTATAAACTCTTTAAGGATAAAGCATCTGCGGCATCGAAATAAAGTCGTTATCGTCGCATAAGTGTCGCGAAATAGATTGCAACGTGCTAAAATAAACATCAGTAAAACGTAAAAAGTTTAAGGAAGGCAGCTTATATGCGCAGTATCGCTTCAATTTTTGTTCCTATTCACCCTGAAGGATACAGGTTTATAGGAATTTTTGCAGTTTTGGATGTCGTGTTTTTCTTGCTGTCTCCTGTCCTTGGTTGGATTGGTTTTGTCCTGACTCTGTGGTGCGCTTATTTCTTTCGCGATCCTGCGCGGGTGACTCCGCAAGCTGATAATTTGATCATTAGCCCCGCAGACGGTGTAGTGAATATGATTACAGAGGTTGCTCTGCCGCCCGAATTAGGCCGCCCCACAGAAAAACGCGTGCGAGTTTCCATTTTCATGAATGTGTTCAATTGCCATGTTAATAGAATGCCCGTCAGTGGTTCAGTCGTTAAATCACTTTATCGTACGGGTCAGTTTTTAAGTGCTGACCTTGATAAGGCTAGTGATGCGAATGAGCGTCATACGATGGAGATATCTTTGCCCGATGGCAGCGATATCGTCGTTGTGCAAATTGCGGGTCTTGTAGCGCGCCGTATCGTTAATTATGCAAGTGAGGGTGATGATTACTCTGCTGGAGAGCGGTTTGGGTTGATCCGGTTTGGCAGCCGCTTGGATGTTTATTTGCCAGAAGGTGTTTCGCCTAAAGTTGCGCTTGGACAAACAGCCATTGCTGGTGAAACTATTCTTGCTGATGTTGATTCTGATAGTGGCATTGGAGAAGTTGTTACGCAATGAGCGAGCACGAACCAATTCATAAGGAGCGGGGTAAGTCACGCGTTCGCCCCACATTTCCGCTCGCAAAACTCATCCCAAATGTCTTAACCTTAATTGCCTTTAGTTTAGGGTTAACGTCGATACGTTACGGATTAAGTGGTAAATTTGAAATGGCACTCCTGTGTATTATTGGCGCCGCTTTTTTAGATGCGCTTGATGGTCGTGTGGCTCGTCTTTTGAAAGCCGAAAGCCCAATGGGTGCTCAGCTTGATAGTCTTGCGGATTTGATGAATTTTGGTCTTGCCCCCGTATTGGTTTTATACATGTGGGGCTTGCAAGATCTTGGGCGCGTTGGTTGGTTTGTGTTGCTCTTTTATGGCGCATGTTGTGCCTTACGCTTAGCGCGCTTTAATGCTGCTCTTGATATGCCCGATCGTCCTATTTGGATGCGCCAGTTTTTTGTTGGTATGCCGACACCTGCAGCTGGGTTATTGCTGCTCTCTCCCATTTGGTTGAATCTAGGATATGGCATTGACTTGCGGAGCACACCTTTGGCCATGACAGTGTTTTCGATTGCAATTGCTATTTTGATGGTGTCTCGCTGGCCGACATATTCTGGGAAAGGTATAACCACGCGCGTACCACGTGAATATGTGTTGCCTATTTTGGTTGCCTTTGGTTTTGCTGCCGCGGCAATTTTTACCTTTCCATGGAAAATTTTGAGCGTCGTTGCTTTAGGCTATGTTGTATCATTGCCGATTAGTTTTATGAGTTATCGTCGTTCCGCTCGCCAATTAACCGAGGGTTAATAGCTCTGGGGCGTTTTCCGAATGCGGCGTACCAGTGGAGCAGCTGACAGCATCTCCAATCAATTGTATGAGCAGGCTATCCGGTGCATGCCAATGAACCAAAAGCTATTGGTATGCATAGCTATTATGCATGGATAAATGCGTTTAGACATTTTGGGTCTGCTTCCAGAACATGACCCGCTTGAGGGCAGCTTGCTTAAAGCTTGGCATACGCTCGGGCAAAGTAATCATGACTGGAATAATGATGAGTGTTAACAGGGTTGAGAATCCCAAGCCGCTGATAATGGCGGTTGAGAACTGAACCCACCAAAAACCCTCCGGCGCGCCAATATCAATGAAGCGGGTAATCACGTTGATATTAGCATGCAGCGCCATAGGCAAAAGACCAATCATTGTTGTTATAGTTGTGATGAGGATGGGTCGTAAGCGCTGTCCAGCTGCCCTTAAGATAGCCTCGCTTGATGACATTGATTTGTTTAACCTTTGGAAGGTATCAATGAGAACAATTGAATTGTTCACAACGATGCCTGCTAAAGCGACAATTCCTGTACCTGTCATAATAACGCTAAAGAGCTGTCCTGTCACAAGCATACCAAGCAAGACGCCTATCGTAGACATGACCACTGTCGAGAGAGTCAAGAAAGTATGGTAAATACTATTAAATTGAAGCAATAGAATGATAAACATGAGGAACAAAGATCCTATCATGGCCTTACCCAGAAACTCTCCAGCGTCTTTTTGTTCTTTATTCGCGCCCAAAATATTCACATTTACACCATTGGGCACTGGGTTATCTTCAAGCCAAGCCTTGAATTCTTGAACAGCTTGGTCGGCAATAAACTTCTTACCTGTTTCAGGGTCTATTTTGGTATTGGCCTTAATTAAGATCGTACGATAACCGTCTTTGCGCGAAATACTCCCAACGCGTTGCCCCGGCTCCCGTTTGACAAAATTAGTAATGGGGACCATGCCATTAGGTGTTGAAATACGGAGTTGATCAAGTTGATCAAAGGACCTTGCGTTAAACGGGAAGCGGGCACGAATATCGATTTCATCATCTGAATCGTCAGGTCGGTATTTGCCGACAAGCACGCCGCCTGTTACAAATTGTACAATATTACCAATCGTAGAGACATCTACTCCAAAACGTCCAGCGGCCTCGCGGTCTACATATAGTGACCATTCAATACCGGGAAGGTCTCGTGTATCTTCAACGTCTTTTAGCTTGTCGGAGCGACTATCAAAATATCCGCGGACATGTGCCGTTGCTTTACGTAGAGGCTCGAACTCAAAACCCGCAAGTTCAATTTCTAAATCCTTACCCGTTGGGGGGCCATCCTCGCGCTTGCGCGCTTCTACTAATATGCCGGGAATAAGATTGGCTTGGTTTGCGATATCTTCTAAAATTAAATTGGAGCGTTTGCGCGTAGAAAAATGAGAGAACTCCACAAGAATGGAGCCAATGGCATCTCTTGGTTTATTGCGATCGTCATTGCTGACGCCAGCTCCACCACCGCCGCCAGCGGAGGTTTGCGTGAATGCTGACGCAACTCCAGGTGTGTTGAGGACGATACGTTCAACTCTTCGCGTTAGGCGATCTGCCTCATCGATAGAAAAATTACCTCGTGCTTTGATGTAAATGTTTGCCTGATGGGGCTCCATTTCAACAAAGAACTCAATTCCACGGCCGAATTGTCCATAGAGAGATACAATAGAGTACAAAACAATAACAGCACTAAGCAAAACTCTGACGGGGCGCTTTATGCACCAATCGACAAAGCGAACATAAACACCGGTAAATCCTTTCATTGCCCTTATGTCTAATTTGCTATCTGCGGCCAAACCAGACAAGACATCGTCACCTTCTTGTTCCGATTTTCCAATTAATCCACCTAAGACAGGTAAAAAGACCATGGCGGTTACAAGTGAAGCAATTAGAACAATGATAACTGTGATGGGCAGGTAGGACATAAATTTCCCGCTCACCCCCGGCCAAAATAGCATGGGAGCAAAGGCGGCAAGAGTTGTTAAGGTCGAAGATGTTACTGGCCAAAACATTCGCGATGCTGCAAGGGCATATGCTTTTTTCCGATCATCACCTTCAGCCATTTTTCGGTCTGCATATTCGACAATCACAATTGCGCCATCAACGAGAATGCCGATGGATAGAACAAGCCCAAATAAAATCATCATATTGAGCGTATAACCAAATAAATCGATGATGAAAAAACCAATAAGAAAAGATGTTGGAATTGCTACGCCAACAAGAATAGCGGAGCGCAAACCCAGTGCAGCAACAACCAATATCATAACTAATGCAATCGCATTGGTTATCGATACTTCGAGACCGCCAATCATATCATAGATGAATGTTGAGAAGTCAGATGAATAGTCGACGCGAATTGTTTTGGGCCAATTGACGGTATAGGCATCTGTGATTTCACGAACTGCCGCCGTCGTTTCGATAATATTCGTGCCAATACGTTTTGTGACTTCGAGGGCAATGGTGGGTTTGCCGTTAAAACGAGCACGGCGATCTGCGTCTTTAAAAGAACGACGAACTTGAGCTATATCAGCTAATTGTATAACCGAGTCACCATCAGTTTTGATGGTTATGTTTTTGATGTCTTCAATATTTTCGAGTAACCCAGGTACTTTTATTGCGAATTTACCACTCGAGCTGTCCATGGCTCCGGCTGGAACCAATTTATTATTTTGGTTAATGGCCTGAAATAATTGAACTGGCGTAATGTTGTAAACTTCTAACATTCGTGGATCAATATTGATCTCAAGCAGCTCTTCACGGTGCCCGACGAGATTTACCTCGAGGACTTCAGGAATGCCTGTGATCTCATCTTTGAGCGCTCTGGCGCGCTCATATAATTCGCGCTCTGGAGCATCGCCTGAGAGTGAAACCATAATTACGGGAAACAAAGCTGTGTTGAACTCTTTAACGACTGGCTCTTCGGCGTCATCTGGTAGTTTTGATCTGGTAGCGTTTACTTTTTCGCGGACATCGATGAGGGCTTGGTTCTTGTCAAAGCTAACGTCAAATTTTAATAGAACAGAGCCATAATTTTGTGCACCTGTTGATATAATTTCTTCAACACCAGTTAAACTCCGCAATTCAAGCTCTAACGGTTTAATGATTAACCGTTCCGAGTCAGCTGGAGAAATACCAGGCAAACTAACGCCGACATAAATATAGGGGATCGGAATATCCGGGTCAGCTTCTCGGGGGATATTGATATAGGCAATCATGCCACTCAGTGTGAGCGCGATCATAATGGTAATGACTGCGCGGCTTCTTTGAATGGCTAGTGTAATAAAATTATACATAATTTCTCATCCTATTTGGACGTTACTTTGCTGAAAACTTATCGAGTGTTTTACCTGACCCATTGGGGTCATCTTGAGTACGGACTGTTTCTCCATCTCTAACAAAATCTTGGCCAGCAATGATCAATTCTTCGCGTGAATTGAGCCCCGTGACCCAGGCTTCATCTACATTATCTGATATAATTGTCACAGGAATGAATTTAGCTATGTTCTCGCGTACTACCTTGACGCCAACATCGCCGGCAGAGTTGAGCGTCATGATACCTTGCGAAATTCTTGTCGCTTGCACTTTGGAAGCGCTGATGCGTGAACGCGCACTTATACCATCTCGCAACTTTTCGTCTTTATTAGGTATCTCGATTTCTATTTGATAAGTGCGTGTTAACCCTGATGGGCTCTCGGCGACGTATCGCACAATTCCATCTACGTTTTCGCCAGTTGCCAATGATACCGATGCTGTTGCATCTACCTGAATGTTTGAAACATCATTTTCGCCAGCATAAGTTATCATTAGCAATGGGCTTTTATCAATTATTTTAGCGCATATGCCGCCGGTTTTCATGAGATCACCAACTTTAAGGGGAAGGCGGTCAACGATGCCGCTAAATGGCGCTTTTATATATGTGCGCTCGAGTTCAACCTGGCGAATTTTTCGAAGAGCGATAGCAGCGTCATAATTGGCTTTTGCTGTTGCGACTTGTGTTTTGGACGTATGTCCTTTTTCAAAAAGCTGATTGGCTGCTTCAAAGTCAATTTTTCTGGCGGCCTGTAGAGCTTTGGCTTCATCAAGTTGAGCTTTGCGGGCACCAGCATCAATTTGGCAAATGAGATCTCCTTTTTTGACCCGTTGTCCTTTGGAAACGGGTATGGCTGAGATCATTCCAGTCGTTTCAGCTGAGAGAGTTACTTGACGATCCGCTTCCGTTCTGCCCTGAAGCTCAATGATGCGTGTGTGCTCTTCTTTGGTAACAATTTGAGTTTCTACCTGAAAGGTATCATTAATGCCTGTTTGCTCAGCAATTGCGGGTGCATTTATGCGTTCTTTTTCATTAAACAACACACCAGAAATAACCCATAAAAATAAGGAAATGGTGATGATACATGCGATTAAGACGGATTTATTTGCCGACAATCGGGTAATAAGCTTCTCGACGGGGGTCTTATCTTTACTATTAGGGTCAAAACTCATTGAGATGCCTTTTGCGGAAGTGGTGCAGAGTTGGGATTTTGCTTATACATTTTATTATCAAAAATGAAACAAAAGCGATTTTAGGGTTAAATAACGTGCAAATGCGATATTGCAACCTTATAACGCTAATTTTCTGGTTAATCTGTCAAAAAATGACGCTTTGCTCATTTTTTATTTGTTTTACGGCTTTTTTCTAAATCGGCTGGCTATATTCACGATATTTTTTCCATTTTTACAGATCTCGACGCATTGGCAACGCATTCATGTTTAAGAATTGTTATCATTATGGCATGGTTGGTTAATTCTTATTTCTCAGGGCTAATTATGCGAAGTTTTACAACGGTTTTAATATTTTTGTTTTTGGTGTTGGCATATGTGCTTGCGCCTTTTGGCGTTATGCAGGCGCATTATTTTGAATATAATTTGCGCAGTAAAGCGACCGATCGTGGCGTTTATGGCGATGCCGCAATGGTTGTCTCGGCCCATGGTCTTGCGAGCGAGGTCGGACATAATATACTTGCCCAAGGTGGTAACGCATTTGATGCAGCAATAGCGGTTAATTTTGCTTTGGCCGTGGTTTATCAACAAGCGGGTAATATTGGTGGTGGCGGTTTCATGGTTTACCGCCTGAATGATGGCACAGCTGGGGCGCTCGACTTTAGAGAGCGCGCGCCTTTTGCCGCGCGATTAGATATGTTTCTTGATGCCGACGGGCAGGTGATTCCGGGCAAAAGCCTGGAGGGGCATGCATCTGTTGGCGTACCTGGCGCGGTGGCAGGGATGGTCGCGATCCATGATCGGTTTGGCTCTTTGCCATGGGAGGTTTTATTGTCGCCAGCTATTGAGCTCGCACAAAATGGTTTTGTTTTGACGGATAAGGCCGCGCATATGTTTAATCGTTATGCCAATGAATTTAAGAAAAATAACCGAGATGCCAGCACAGTGGTTAAGGCGGGCGGTTGGCAGGCTGGCGATATTGCCGTTTTTGAAGACTTAGCAAAGACGTTAACACGTATAAAAGATGAGGGCCTTGAGGGGTTTTATCAGGGCGAGACAGCACAGCTTTTAATTAAAGAAATGGGGAGCGGTGGCGGTCTTATCAAGCAAAAAGATCTTGATGATTATCGCGCTATATGGCGGAGGCCTATTCAATTTCAATACAGAGGTCATGAGGTCATCTCAATGCCGCCTCCATCAAGCGGCGGAGTTGCTCTTGCTCAGCTTTTGGGTTCGGTTGAGCCATATAACTTGTCTGATTTAAGGCATAATAGCGCTGCATATATGCATCTTCTGGTCGAGGCAGAACGGCGCGCTTATGCTGATCGCGCAGTCCATTTGGGTGATCCTGATTTTGTTGATGTGCCAGTTCAGCAATTAATGGACCCCGAATATATTGCCATGCGGATGTCTGATTTTGACGCCAACCATAAAACGGATAGTGCTGAGATTGCAACAGGGTTTGCTGCAGCAATTGAAAGTGTTGAGACGACGCATTTTTCTGTAACCGATGAAGCGGGAAATGCGGCGGCCATTACAACAACACTCAATGGCAATTTCGGCAGTAAGGTTATCGTTAAAGGTGCGGGTTTTTTTCTTAATAATGAAATGGATGATTTTTCGATTAAGCAAGGTCATGCCAATCAATTTGGATTGCTCGGCGGGCATGCGAATTCGATTGCGCCAGGTAAGCGCATGCTCAGCTCGATGACGCCAACAATTGTCAGTAAAAATGGTGATTTGTTTGCAGTTATTGGGACGCCAGGTGGTGCAACGATTATTACATCCGTGTTTCAGTCTATCCTAAATATGATTGATTTTGGGATGACCGCACAAGAGGCTGTTAATGCGCGGAAATTTCATAGCCAATGGCAGCCGGATATAGTGCTGTTTGAAAAAGGCGCACTTGATTTGCTTGACCTCTTGGGGCTGCATAGGCGCGGTCATAAGATTGTTACATGGCCAAATTTTACTTATGAACTTGGACGTCTTGAGATTATCCGTCGCCTAGACGATGGTCGCTATGAGGGAGCAGCCGATTGGATGCGCGGGGTAGATGATCGCGCTAGGGGGTTTTAAGTCTGCGCGAACTTTATTCATTACCGTTATGTTCGTTTCGTTTTTATCATTTTGCGATACTGATTTCGACCTTAGATCTTAAAAAAGAGACAACTTGAAATTAAATATTTTTTTGGGCATGTTTCGCCTATGGATGTAATTGATAATAACAATGATTTGGCAAAGGATGTTCCACCACCGCCAAATAGGACGCCGGTGGTGGTTGCGGCTTTATATAAATTTACCCCTATTGCAGATCCTGCGTCTTTGCGTGGGCCGCTAGCCACGCAATGTGCCAAGTCTAACATATATGGAACCTTGCTGATCGCTCCCGAAGGATTAAACGGAACTGTCTCAGGGGATTATATTGGTATTTGTCAGCTTATGACCTGGTTACGCCAGCAAGTTGGCTTTGAGGATGTAAAACCCAAATATAGTTTTGCCGAAGAGCATACCTTCCATCGGATGAAGGTGAGGCTTAAAAAAGAAATTGTAACAATGGGGCAACCTGATATTGATCCGACCAATTGTGTTGGGCGCTATGTGGCCCCTGAAGAGTGGGATGCATTAATCAAAGACCCGGAAACAGTCGTGATTGATACGCGTAATCATTACGAGGTAGCGATTGGGACTTTTGAGGGTGCCATTGATCCTGCGACTGAGAGTTTTAGAGAATTTCCAGAATGGGTGGATGGTTATCTTGACAGTCTTCCAAAAGACAAGAAGCCAAAAAATATTGCAATGTTTTGTACTGGCGGTATTCGTTGCGAAAAATCGACTTCCTATTTGGTGAGCCGTGGTTATCAAAATGTGTTTCACCTAGAGGGCGGTATCTTAAAATATTTGGAAACAATGCCAGAAGAGAAAAGCACTTGGCACGGTGACTGTTTTGTCTTTGATCAGCGTGTGTCGGTACGACATGGGTTGGCTCAGGGCGATTATGATATGTGCCACGCTTGCCGCATGCCTATTACGGAAGAAGATAAGTTAAGCGAATATTATATGCCCGGCCTCTCTTGTTCTAAGTGTCATGATAAAATAACCCCTGATCAAAAGGTTCGTTTTGCGGAGCGGCAAAAACAAATTGAATTGGCGCGTTCGCGCGGCGAGGTTCATTTGGGGGGTGATGCGCCATCAAAGAAATTACATGACTGACCCTCTCGCTGGACTGCCTTGTCTTTATAGTTTTCGGCGTTGCCCATATGCCATACGCGCCCGCCTTGCTATTTGGATGTCTGGACGTCAGGTTTTGCTTCGTGAAATTTTATTGCGCGATAAACCTGAGTCCATGCTTGCGCTATCACCAAAAGGAACGGTCCCTGTTTTGCACTTAAGTGATGGTAGGGTTATTGACGAAAGTCTTGAGGTTATGTTTTGGGCAATTGAAGACACATTAATTGCGCCGCCCAGTGATGAACAGCGTGATTTAATTTTTGTTTTTGACGACCAGTTTAAGTTTCATCTTGATCGTTATAAATATGCAAACCGATATGCTGGGGTGCAAGCAGAAGAGCATAGAGATGCGGCATTGGAAATTTTACTCGGGTCCGTTCCTCGCGATAATCATTCTTGGTTGAGCGGTGATACGCCGGGTTTTACTGATTGGGCGGTGTTGCCATTTATTCGTCAGTTTCGAATTGCAGACCCAGACTGGTTTGACAGCTCAAACGAGTTGGCATCGGTGCGGCCATGGCTTAATGCATTTTTAAATTGGGATGATTTTATGAGTTGTCTAAAAAAATACCCGGTCTGGTCGCAAGATCAGCCGGGCATTTTATTTGGTCGTTCACATTAGGCTTATATTTGATTAAGCCGCAAAGTTTTTCAGACGGTTTTGGATAATCTCCTCGGCACCATTCATAATGTTATCAACCAGTTGCTGAACGCTTGGCACATCGTGAATGAGACCAGCAACCATGCCACAGGACCAAGCGCCAGCGTCCATCGTACCCTCAGACATAATTTTTGGATATACGCCAGCGACTTCATCCATGATGTCTTCGATTTTAATATCTGCGCCAAGGCTTTTTTCTTTTTCAATAATACGATCAACCGCAGAATTTGCGAGCACGCGCTCAGTATTGCGAAGGGGTCGCATGATTAGGCGTGTGTCTAGTTCTGATGCTGACACAATCGAATCCTTCACGTTTTGGTGAACAGGTGCTTCTTTGGTTGCAATAAACCGCGTACCCATATTAATGCCGTCAGCACCAAGTGCGAGTGACGCGACGAGCTGGCGGGCGTTTCCGATACCGCCTGAGGCGAGAAAGGGGACTTTGAGTTCTTCAGCAGCTCGCGGTAAGAGGATCATGTTGGGGATGTCGTCTTCGCCCGGGTGACCACCACATTCAAACCCATCTACACTCACGGCGTCACATCCAATTCGCTCTGCTTTTAAGGCATGGCGGACAGACGTGCATTTGTGAATGACTTTAATGCCGGCATCTTTAAGCGCTGGCATATAAGCTTCTGGGCTGCGTCCTGCGGTCTCAACAACCTTCACACCACCTTCAATGATTGCCTGAATATATCCAGGATAATCTGGTTCAGCAAAGCCTGGCAAGAATGTAAGGTTAACCGCAATAGGTTTGTCGGTCATGGTGTTACATTTTGCAATTTCGCGGGCAAGGTCTTCTGGCGTGCGCTGAGTCAGGCCGGTGATTGTACCAATGCCGCCGGCATTGGATACCGCTGCTGCAAGTTCGGCAAAGCCGACATAGTGCATACCGCCCTGCATAATGGGATGTTTGATTCCAAATAATTCTGTGATGCGTGTTTTCATATTGAGCTCCTTCTAAAATCCTCAGGCAAGTTTGCCGCTGTCATTTGGTGTTCGGCAAGTTTATGCCCACAAGAAATATTTGCTTATTGTGCAACATTTTGCCAACTTGCTCACCGAGCAATTGCGTGACAGGCTATCGCTAATTTTAGGAAAAGCAAGTGCCGTAAATTTGTGGCTTGCTGAAATTTGCTGATTAGGTTTATCTTTCAGCATCATTATTGGAGGAAAATATGGCTGAAGCATATATCGTTGCCGCTGTGCGTACTGCAGGTGGTCGTAAAGGTGGAAAATTAAAAGACTGGCATCCAGCAGATTTAGCAGGAAAAGTGCTCGATGAGTTGCTTGACCGTTCAGGCGCAGCGCCTGAAATGGTTGAAGATGTAATTATGGGTTGTGTAAGCCAGGTTGGCGAGCAAGCTGCTAATGTCGCTCGGAATGCCATTTTGTCATCACGTTTGCCTGAAAGCGTTCCAGGAACATCTGTCGACCGCCAGTGCGGTTCAAGTCAACAAAGCATTCATTTTGCAGCTCAGGCTGTTATGTCTGGCGTCATGGATTGTGTCATAGCCGCTGGTGTTGAAAGCATGTCACGTGTGCCAATGGGTTTGAACATCTCACTTCCTTACAAAGAAGGTCATGGCATGTATGTCAGCGAATCCATGAAAGAGCGATATCCTGGTATTAACTTCAGTCAATTTGCGGGCGCTGAAATGGTTGCCAAAAAATATGGCCTAACGAAGGCAGACCTTGATGCTTATGCTTATCAGAGCCATCAACGCGCTATTGCGGCTACGCAAGGCGGGCTCTTTGATACCGAAATTCTACCCATCAGCGTGACGGGTGAAGACGGTAGCGCCGAACTTCACAAAACAGACGAAGGAATCCGTTTTGATGCAAGCCTTGATGGTATTTCCGGGGTTAAGCTGTTGACGGAAGATGGTAGCTTGACCGCAGCAACATCGAGCCAAATCTGCGATGGGGCTTCTGGTGTCATGATTGTTAACGAAAAAGCCTTGGCCAAATTAAATGTAAAACCGTTGGCACGTATTGTTCACATGACTGTTATTGGTCATGATCCTGTGATTATGCTTGAGGCTCCTATTCCTGGGACGAAAATTGCGCTTGAGCGTGCGGGCATGTCTGTCGATGATATTGATGTCTTTGAGGTTAATGAAGCGTTTGCATCTGTTCCTGCGGCTTATATTAAAGAGCTTGGTGTGGACCCAAATAAAATCAACGTTCACGGCGGCGCGATCGCCCTTGGGCATCCGCTTGGTGGCTCTGGCACAAAGCTCATGACGACATTGCTAAATGCATTGAAACAACGTAACGGCAAGTATGGTTTGCAAACAATGTGTGAAGGTGGCGGATTAGCTAACATTACAATTATTGAAAATATGCAGTAAATACCATTTGTTTAACCATGGCTACGCCATGGTTCTATTTAAGGGCGCCCTTGTGGCGCCCTTTTTTAATCAATAAGGATCTCTATTTTAATCAATAAGAACTGCTATGCGGGGGATGACTTGGGGATTTCGTCTGAGGTGATCGCATAAAGTGCGACCGCCGCGGCATTGGATACATTTAAGGTGGCAAAGGCTTTTCCGTTTGAGCGTATTGCTGCGGGGAGACTTGCGATGGCATCGCAATTCTCGCGGGTAAGTCGACGAAGACCGGGTCCTTCAGCGCCCAAAACCAGACAAAGTGGTTTGTGCTGTATCATTGTCTTTATGTCACTACCGCCTTCGTCTAGTCCAATCACGAAAAATCCTAGCTCTTTGAGCTCTTCGATTGATCTTGCCAGGTTTGCAACGGTAATAATGGGGGTGATTTCAAGGGCGCCAGAGGCCGATTTGGCCAGAATGCCCTCACCTGATGGGCTATTATGGCGCGTTACAATAATGGCCTGGGCCCCAAAAACAGTAGCTGAGCGTATGATTGCCCCCACATTATGAGGGTCAGTCACTTGATCGAGCATCAGGATGGGGCCTTTTTGAGGGTTAAGGTCGGATAATTTAGTCTCTGGTAAGGGTGAGAACGTGCCTGCAATCCCCTGATGGACCGCCTGGTCGCCTAAAAATTTGGTTATGTCAGCTGCCGACTTAATCTCGGAATGCGACGGCAGGATTGCTTCTAAGTCGCGCGCAACATTTGCCGTTACCATTAATTTCTGAACCTGTCGCTGTGGGTTAGACAGGGCGGCAGAAACTGCGTGAATGCCGAATAAGACGGCGTAATCGCCATGAGGATTCTTTTTTGAGCTTTTGGGGCGTGTTTTATTTGGTTTATCACGATGTGGTGAATATTGTTTGGGGGGCTTGCGCTTTGTCATGCGAACACTTATAACCTCGATACAGAATTAGAGCAACGC
>CBFHLW010000006.1:0-29559 GCA_965656805.1 Alphaproteobacteria bacterium | reverse complement strand
AAAGCGGCGCCAGTTTTTGGGGCGCGCACTGTAGACAATTTATATCTTGTTTATCTTCGGGCGACGGATTCTGGTGGTTTGACTGCTTCAAAGAGTGTGTTGGTAACTGTAAGCAATGCGCCCACGTTTTCTTCAAACTTTCAACGCGTTGAGGTCGCTGAATACTCGCATGAGATCGCCAGTCCACTTGCAGTGAGTACTGCAACGGATGTGGATGGTGATACGCTGAGCTATAGTCTGTCTGGTGCGGATGCTGGTTTATTTACTCTTAACAGCAGCACGGGTGCTTTCAGTTTTACTCAGACTTGGCCTACGCCTAGTTCTAGCGCAGGAACTAATATTTACTCTGTAATATTAACAGCGAGCGACGATAAAGGTTTCAAGGCAGAAAAAAAGGTTGAGATTGAAGTAAATCTTGATTGGGCAGGTGTCACCATAGCCATGTTGAATGAAATATATGAGGATTCAGCTTCTGATGGCAGAGCTGGTAGTCATAATGGAGTTAAAATAACGACTGATCAACTCATAGAGGCTGGATTTGTTGGTGTAAACTCTCTTTTAAATGTGCAATATCAATTGGCAATTAGCTATCATACCGGTTTTCGCTCAACTCTTACAACGCAACAGGTTCAAAATTTACTTGATACTGTAAGTGATAATAATTTGGGGCACTATAAATCAAATTATGCAAATCAAAATATCGTTGATTTTGATTTCGCTCGCGCCGTTTCTCTCAAACAATTTTTCTACCAAGCGTCAACATTTAATCAGAATATTTCCGGTTGGGATGTAAGTAATGTTAGGGATATGGGCGCGATGTTTTATCAGGCTAGAGCATTTAACCAAGATATTTCAAGTTGGGATGTAAGTCGTGTAACCAATATGGAGCAAATGTTTGAAGGAGCGACGTCGTTTAACCAAAACCTAGGTGCATGGGATATGAACTCTGTTAGGTATAATTACAACATATTCAAAGATACGGCCATGTCAGTTAGGAATTTAGACCTTACACTTCAAGGGTGGGCAGATGTAAATACGGCAAGCGGCGAGGGCGGCTTAACAGGACCGCTTGGACAGTTAGCGCCGAGGGGGGGGATAGCGTGGACGAATTTCACGGCCGTTCGTTACCTCACGGATACCGTTGGAGGTGTGTTTTATAATCCAGATATGGCGAGTGCCGATGATGACGGTCGGATTGCAAAATATGGAACTCTAGGTTCTGATGTCCAGGATTTTTCTTCCGAGACAAGAGCATTGGTTATCCATGCGGTCACTGGTAATGATGTCGCGATCGGTGGTTCTGGTAATGATCGTATTTATGGTGGGGCAGGCGATGATAGGCTCACTGGTAATGCTGGAAGTGATACCTTCTATATGCTTTACGCGAATGCGGGTAACGATACGATTACCGACTTTACATTAGGTTCGGGCGGTGATGCAATTGATATTAGTGTCTTCTTGAACGCATATGCAGCATCGGATGATATAAATGAGTATGTTACTGTTTCGGGTAATGGCAGCGGTAAGGTTAAGCTGACGATTGATGCAGATGGCTTAGGCTCTGAGACAGTTACTTCATCTGTCACGCTTGAAAATCACAATCTCTCAGATATTAATATATCTACTTTTGTCGATGAGCTTGTTGCGGCAGGCAATTTAATCATTCTATAAAATTGGTGACGGATTTTTTTCTTTTGTCCTCGGTTAAAGTTGTGTCTTCTGAAATTGGACCTTTTTTAACTTTTGCGCCTGCCTCGAAATATGGTACCCAAGTTTATGAGTTATCAATTGCTTATTTTGGGATGTGGGTCCTCGGGCGGCGTACCCCGCATTACAGGCGATTGGGGTGTCTGTGACCCTATAGAACCTCGAAATCGTAGAACACGCTGCTCTGCCCTAGTTACATATGCTCAAGAAAAGAGGGGGGCGGCGCACGCATTTAATTTTCGTATGCTTCTCGACTGCTCTCCTGATATGCGTGAGCAGCTCTTATCTGCAGGCATACGTGATCTCGATGCTGTATTGCTAACCCATGACCACGCTGATCAAACTCATGGGATTGATGACTTACGTGCAATCGTTTACGAGCGAAAAAAACGCTTAGATGTTTACATGGATCAAGCAACTGCTGTAACAATGAACCAGCGGTTTGGTTATTGTTTTATGTCGCCGCCTGGGTCTGGCTATCCGCCTATTTTGGAGCAACGCCTTATCTCGACCACTCAAGATGAAGTTAAGTTGAAAAATGAATACACTGATTTTTCTGTTATTCCTTTTCGTCAAATTCATGGAAATATTGAGAGTGTTGGTTACCGTTTTGGTAACCTTGCATATTCCAGCGATATTTCTGACCTTCCAGATGAAAGTAAGGAGAGATTGCAGGGATTGTCATGTTGGATTGTTGATGCATTACGAATGACTCCGCACCCAACACATTTTCATTTGGATAAAGCTCTTGAGCTTATTGAGGAGATTAAGCCCAAAAGAGCTGTCCTAACGAACCTTCATATTGATATGGACTATCAAACGTTGAAAAAATCTCTTCCGTTACATATCGAGCCTGCTTTTGATGGTATGGTTATAGAAGATTGTTAGGTTAGTCGTAAATTTAGATATAACGCTTCTTTAGTTTATTTATTTAACATAATATTAATTATGCGAAATATAGTCGAGACATTTCCTAAGGCTTTTGTCATCTTTTGTCATATAATCGAACTGAGCCCCTATCCGTATTTTAAGGGATATTAATTATAATTTAGGGATTAGTTTATGGTGAATATTAAGAGTTGTATCTTGGGATTTAATTGAGTGTGGAGATTTGAACATAAATGGTGAGCCCAGATGGGTTCGAACCATCGACCTACTGATTAAAAGTCAGTTGCTCTACCAGCTGAGCTATGGGCCCTCTTTATGAGTGCTGTATATAACGAATGTTTTTGCATATGACCAGCCTTTTGATGAAGTTTTTAATTATTTGTGCGTGATTTTATTTGGTCGTAAAATAATTAAACACTTGCGAAAATGTTAAAAAAAAAGGATTTTTATGCATGTTTACGTATTACAATCATGAAGAACTTCCAAAGAATCTAGATGGCTTCTTGCCTTATGATGGTGAGGAACCATTTGAGGATCTTGCGGGACCTTTTTTGCAGAAGTTAGATTCTGCGAATGGGCGCCATTTATCTGCATTTATCGCTGAAAAGCGACACTCTAATGGAGGTGGTGCCCTTCATGGCGGCATGTTAATGGCTTTTGCTGATTATTCTCTTTTTGTGATTGCCCATGATGTTATTAAGGGGCAAATTTGTGTAACCGTCTCTTGTCACACCGATTTTGTTCGGGGTGTTGTTGTCACTGGTCCCGTATTTGCGGTTGGAGAAGTGACGCGTAATACGCGTAGTTTAATTTTTATCCGGGGTGAAGTGCTCGTGAAAGACGTTGGCGTTCTGGCAACTTTTACAGGTATCATTAAGCGCGTTGGCGTGAATTAACTAGAATTATGTTTTATTTTATATGTGAGGAATTAAAATTATGTTTGCTTATCCATTAACTGCTGCAGTTACTCTTATATCAATGCTTGTTTATATTTGGATGACAACCAGAGTTGGCGCGGCGCGAGGACGGCATGAAATACCCGCTCCTATAATGACTGGGCCAGATGAGTTTAACCGTGTTCTTCGGGTCCAAGAAAATACAATGGAGTCTTTAATTTTATTCTTGCCCGTATTGTGGCTTTATGCGCTCACCATTAGCGATCTTTATGCAGCTGCTATTGGTGTCTTTTTCCCAATCGGTCGGATTCTCTATGCGCTAGGTTATTATGCCGCCTCCGATAAGCGTGGAAGAGGCTTTATGATTGGCTTTGTGGCGACAATCATTTTGCTCGTCGGCTCGATCATTGGAACCGGACAAATTCTTTGGTCACAATATTATATTAGCTGAAGTCTTCTCTATAAATAATAAAAAAAGAAAAGGATGATTACAATGTCGACGATGTCTCTTCACCCCTTAACGGGAGCATGTGGTGCGGAAGTTTCTGGTGTCAGCTTGAACTCTCTGTCGAATGAAGCGTTTTCTGATATTCATGATGCGCTTGTGGAGTATGGTGCTCTCTTTTTTCGCGATCAACATATCACGCTAGACGAACAAGTTGCTTTTGGACGTCGATTTGGCGCTTTGGAAGTGCACCCTATCGTCGATGGTATGAAAGATGCGCCTGAAATCACGCGTGTTTTAAAACCTGCTGGAGAGAGTGCTAGTTTTGGGACTGGCTGGCATACGGATAATTCTTTTTTTGCTGAACCAAGTATGGGCTCGGTTCTTTATGGCAAAACCATACCGCCCTTTGGCGGTGATACGCTTTTTGCCAATCAGTATTTGGCTTATGATCGTTTGTCTGATGCTATGAAAGCGATGCTGGATGGTTTGAATGCGGTTCATTCTGCAAGTCATGCATATACGACAGAAAGCACGAAAGAGAAATATGCTAAAAATTCAGCTATTACATACACTTGGGATGATAGTATCTTAAATGAGGTTATTCACCCCGTTGTGCGAACGCATCCTGTAACAAAACGAAAAGCTCTTTATGTGAATGATATGTTTACATTGCGCTTTGAAGGTATGAGTGAGGCCGAATCGCAGCCTCTTCTCTCCTTCTTGTTTCATCATGCAACCAAACCTGAATTTTGCTGTCGATTCCGCTGGACTGAAAATACAGTCGCTATTTGGGATAATCGATGCATGCAACATTATGCAGTTGATGATTACAAAGAGTATGAGCGTTTGATGTTTCGGGTTACCATTGAGGGTGATAAACCTTTTTAAACGGCTTAAGAAAATTTAGTTTCTTTTTAAAATCGAGGTTCTTATGCGGTTTCTCATTATAGATGGATATGATAAGCCTGCTCGAAATGAGCTTACGAAAGCGGGCGCCAACTTGGCTGGTGCGCTTTACAAAGAAATGCTCCTTGCTCATCGTCCGCAATCATATGTGGATGTGATCACTCCGGCAGATGCTGATTGCGACCTACCCGACCTATCCTCCTATGGTGCGATGTTATGGACGGGGTCGAGTTTGACAGCCTATGATGATGTTCCCGCTGTCAGGCGCCAAATCGAGTTAGCGCGAACTGGTTTTGAGCTTGGTATAAAGGCATTTGGTTCCTGTTGGGCGCTGCAAATTGCAACGATTGCGGCGGGTGGTTCTGTTCGCAAAAATCCAAAAGGCCGCGAATTTGGTCTGGCGCGCAAGATTACCTTGACGCCGCAAGGGCTATCCGATCCCATCTTTGATGGTCGAGAGTATGCATTTGATGGTTTTTCAAGTCATTTCGATGAAGTTGATCGATTGCCTGATACGGCCCAATTGCTTGCTGGAAATTACCATACAAGGGTTCAGGCTGCGCGTATTTTTCATGGTCGAGGTGCGTTTCTTGGTCTTCAGTATCATCCTGAATACAATCTTGAAGAAATTGCTGCGCTAGCTCGGTTTAGGGCGCAGGGGTTGATATCGGAGGGACGTTTTAATAGTTTAGATGAACTAATTGTATTTGATAATGAAATTAGCGCCTTAAATAAAAATTATAATCTTAAATATGCATGGAAATATGGTGTCGATGACGATGTCTTAGATCCTCAAATTCGCCAAAATGAGTTTAAAAATTGGCTCATAAGCATGGGGCTTTAAGGGGCCCTAAGAAGACTTAAAGTTGTTTTCTAAGAAAATGTTAGATTTTTCTATTGTTCTTCTATGTCACCGGCAGCTTGTTGAGCTTTAAAATGCGCATAGAACGCGGCAAAGCGTCCTTGTTCAATGGCAATCCGCATTTGGGCCATTAAATCCTGATAAAATGCCAAATTATGCCAACTTAATAGCATGGATCCCAAGAATTCGCCGCAACGGTGCAAATGATGAAGATAAGCGCGCGAATAGCTGCTACTGGCTGGGCATGACATGTTTTCGTCCAGTGGGCGTGGGTCTTTGGCGTGACGTGCGTTTTTAATGTTAATCTTACCCCGCCATGTATAGGCGGTTCCATGCCGACCAGCGCGGGTCGGCATGACGCAATCAAACATATCTATGCCGCGACGAACAGCTTCAACCAAGTCATCTGGCGTGCCAACGCCCATCAGATACCTCGGTTTTTCATGCGGCATTGCTGGAATAGTAAAGTCGAGCGTGCGCAGCATTTCGCTTTGCCCCTCACCCACAGCCAGGCCGCCAATTGCATATCCGTCAAAACCAATATTTTGCAATTCAGCAATACTTTTATGACGTAGATCTTCGTAAATACTGCCCTGCACAATGCCAAATAATGCGTCGCCCTCACCTTTGTCATATTTTAAAAATGCTTTTTTAGAGCGTTCTCCCCAGCGCAAAGAAAGCTCCATGCTTTTTTGGGCCACCTCATGGGTTGCTGGAAATGCTGTGCATTCGTCTAATATCATTCGGATATTGGCGCCAAGCAGGGTTTGTATTTCAATACTGCGTTCTGGAGTTAAATGATAAGTGCGGCCATCAATGTGACTTTGAAAAGAAACGCCGTCTTCCTTTAGTTTGCTAAGCTTGGACAGGGACATAACCTGAAAGCCACCGCTATCTGTCAAAATTGGTCCATCCCATTGCATAAAGTGATGTAGGCCGCCTAGTGCTGAAACTTCTTCAGCGCCCGGCCGTAGCATGAGATGATACGTATTCCCGAGGATTATATCTGCTCCCAAGTCTCTGACTTGGTCTGTATACATGGCTTTGACAGTACCCGCCGTTCCAACGGGCATAAATGCAGGTGTTTGAATATCCCCGCGTATTGTTTTAATAAGGCCGCGGCGCGCTTGGGCATCTTCCGCTATTATGTTATATTTCATATAACATCATCTCCCAGATCGTTTTTCTCTAAGAAACAGGCATCGCCATAGGAATAAAAGCGGTAGCCGCTGCGAATAGCATGCGCATAGGCATTGCGTATATTTTCTAGTCCAGCAAGTGCACTCACCAGCATGAGGAGCGTTGAGCGAGGCAAATGGAAGTTTGTAATGAGTGCATCAATTGCCTGGAATTTGTAGCCAGGATAAATAAAAATGCTGGTATCTCCTTCAAAGGGGCGTAATGTGCCACTTTCAGCTGCACTCTCTAAAATTCGAAGTGATGTCGTGCCCACAGCAATAACCCGCCCGCCATTCGCTTTGGTTTGGTGGATGAGGTCTATCGTTTCTTGCGTCACTTTTCCCCATTCGGCGTGCATGTTGTGTCCTTCGATCTTGTCGACCTTGACGGGCAAGAATGTACCAGCACCGACATGGAGCGTAACTTCACCAAAACGAATACCAGCCATTTTAAGATCATTAATCAAATCAGGGGTAAAGTGTAAGCCCGCGGTTGGAGCGGCAACGGCACCGTCATGGCGTGCAAATTCAGTCTGATAGTCGGTATCATCTTGATCGTCTGGTGGGCGCTTTCTGGCAATATATGGGGGTAGCGGCATGGTGCCTGCCTCAAAGAGTGCATTTTCCATATCCTTTGGTGCAATATTGAAGCTGAGGTCGATTTCGGCTTCTTCGCGACGGGTGACCTCAGCGGTTAATGCACCAAAGTGAAGTTGATCGCCTATTTTTACTCGCTTGGCGGGCTTAGCAAAGCACGTCCAAGCTGTCGGTGAGAGGCGCTTGATGAGTGTCACTTCGATCGTTGCTCTATTCTCTCCGCGTTGCCGTATTCCGTTAAGGCGCGCCGGTATAACCTTTGTGTTATTGACGATTAGCAGGTCATTTGACTTTAAAATTTGAGGTAAATCATAGATATGACGATCGAAAACCTGCGCTTTATTGACATGTAGTAAGCGAGCGTTATCGCGTTGCGATAACGGCCGGAGCGCGATGTTTTGCTCAGGTAGTTCAAAATCAAAATCGTCTAACTGCATTGAGCGTTAGTCAGCAAGGCGTAGGCTAATGATTTTATCCGGGTTAGCTGGCGGTTCGCCTTTTTCGATGGAATCAATATGTTCCATACCTTCAATGACTTCGCCAAATATAGTATATTGGCCATTGAGCCAGCTTGCATCTTCAAAGCAAATAAAGAATTGGCTGTTGGCGCTATCGGGATGTTGTGAGCGTGCCATGCCCAATGTGCCCCGTTTAAAGGGTTCATTTGAAAACTCAGCTCTCAAATCTGGATATTCCGAGCCGCCCATACCTGTTCCGGTTGGATCACCTGTTTGTGCCATAAAGCCATCAATGACACGGTGAAAAATAATACCATCGTAAAATTTCTCAGCAATGAGTTCTTTCATACGTTCGACATGATTTGGCGCCAAATCATCGCGAAGTTTAATTTTTACGGTTCCTGTCTTAAGTTCTAATAGCATTATAGTTTCTCCTTGAGCTGATTTGGCGGTCATAGGAAAGCTCAACAAGACAACCCCTAATAGTGCCATAAAAAATGATTTAAAATTCATAACGTTACTTTCTAATCTTTATACTTTAGTTTAATTTTCTCAACAGCTGGTTTAGCCACAAATGAAGATATATCGCCGTTCATAGACGCTATTTGGCGCACTAAGCTAGATGAGATAAAAGATATTTCTGGTGCGCCGGCTAGATATATTGTTTCAATTTCAGGCGCCATTTTTCTATTCATTGCCGTCATTTGTGCTTCATAATCATAATCTGCTGCTGAGCGGAGACCGCGTATAATGACATTGGCGCCTTTTTCTGCGGCAACATTGACCAGAAGTCCAGAAAAGCTGATGACATCAATACGGTTACCATATTGAATATCCATAGACTTTAATGACGCAAAAATAAGGTCTCGTCTCTCATCGAATGAAAAGAGCGGCTTTTTAGAAGCGCTAACACCTATCCCAACAATAACACGGTCAACCAAGTTTAAACTACGTGCGATAATATCAAGATGACCATTCGTAACTGGGTCAAAACTGCCAGCATATAAACCTATGCGTTCCATTATTCCCCCTCGCCTTGACTGGTCTCCGATCCCGGATTGGCATTATCGGAATTTGCTTCCTCTGCGTCGCCGCTTAAAACGTTATGCTCGGCAAGCACATCTTCAGTATTTTCTTCGTCATCGCTAGTTTCACCGATCCTGACCACCGACATTACACGTGCGTCTTCTTCCGTTTTAAATATTGTTACGCCTTGAGTGTTGCGTCCTGCAATCCGAACATCACTAACGGTTGTCCGAATTAAAGTACCATTATTTGTCACCAGCATCAGCTGATCACTCTCTTCTACTGGAAATGCTGCAATAAGTTGACCGTTACGCTCTGTCACCGTCATGGCAATTATGCCCTTACCGCCGCGCCCTGAAATACGATATTCATAGGCTGATGATCGTTTGCCATAGCCATTCTCGCTCACAGTTAAAATAAACTGCTCCTCGGCACCTAATTGTGCATAACGCTCAGGGGTTAGTGTTGCAAGTTCATTCGCTTCCTCGCCATCCTCCTCAGAAATATCATCTGCAATCGGAGTTTCAACATCTGCGATGGTATCGTCACTTGCGCGTCTAATAGCATTGGCTTGTTTCAAATATGTATTGCGCTCAGCGGGTGAGGCATCACTGTGGCGCAGAATTGCCATCGAAATGACCTCTTGCCCATCAGCCAGACGAATACCGCGTACACCAGAGGAATTGCGACTTCTAAAGACGCGTACGGCTGTGACTGGGAAACGAATGCAACGTCCATCTGATGCCGTTAGCAGGACATCGTCATTTTCCGTACAAATATCCACACCTACAATTTGCTCTCCTTGGTCGGGCTTCATCGCAATTTTGCCGTTACGGTTTATTTGAACAAAGTCAGAGAGGTCATTGCGCCGCACGTTGCCAAAGCTCGTCGCAAACATAACGTGCAAGTCGCTCCAGCTCGTTTCATCGCTTGGCAAGGCCATGACAGCCGCAATTGTCTCCCCCTCATCAAGGGGCAATAAATTAACAAGCGCTTTACCACGCGACTGCGGATTGCCGACAGGAAGACGGTACACTTTCATTTTATATACCATGCCTGTCGTTGAGAAGAACAGGATTGGTTGGTGCGTATTGGCGACAAATAAACGAGAGACGAAGTCTTCGTCTTTGGTGGACATGCCAGAACGCCCCTTACCTCCGCGCTTTTGGGCGCGATATGTTGAGAGCGGCACCCGTTTTATATAGCCCGAATGACTTACCGTAACGACCATGTCTTCTTGCGGAATGAGTGCTTCATCATCCATATCGCCGTCATCTTCAAGAATTTCTGAGCGGCGAGGTGTTGCAAAATCATTTCTAGCTTCGCTCAATTCAGTGCGAATAATCTCTAGCAAGCGCGGCCTGCTTCGGAGAATATCAAGCAGATCTGAGATTTGTTCACCAAGTATTTCAAGCTCGCCGCCAATCTCATCGCGTCCCATTGCGGTTAAGCGCTGTAAACGAAGTTCAAGAATTGCGCGGGCCTGAGCCTCGCTCAACTTGTAAATGCCATCTTCACTAATTTGGTGAAGCGGATCATCAATTAAGCGAATAAGCGGAGCCACATCTTGAGCAGGCCAATCGCGCGTCATGAGCTGTTCTCGGGCGCTTTGGGGTGATGGAGCGCTTCTGATCAGAGCAATCACTTCATCTATATTCGCAACGGCAATTGCAAGGCCCACTAAGACATGTGCCCGGTCTCTGGCTTTGTTTAAGTCAAATTTACAACGTTTTGTAACAACTTCTTCACGGAATGCCAAAAATGCAGTGAGCATTTGACGAACATTCATAAGTTGTGGGCGGCCCCCGCGAAGGGCAAGCATATTGGCGCCAAAACTGGTTTGTAGCTGCGAATAGCGATAAAGCTGATTAAGAACGACGTCCCCCATAGCCTCCCGCTTTAACTCGATAACAACGCGCATACCATCTCGGTCAGACTCGTCACGTAAGTCACTAATACCTTCAATTGTCTTTTCGCGGACAAGATCGGCAATACGTTCAATCATCGAGGTTTTATTCACCTGATAGGGAATTTCAGTAATAACAATCGCTTCGCGGTCTTTGCGAATGGTTTCGATTGTTGCTCGCCCCCGCATGACAATTGAACCACGACCCGTCAACACAGCATTTCTAGGGCCGGTTCTGCCCAAAATGAAAGCGCCTGTTGGGAAGTCTGGCCCAGGAACAATATCCAGGATTTCTTCGTCGGTTAGTTCAGCATTATCAATTAGCGCGAGTGTAGCATCAATGATTTCGCCTAAATTATGTGGCGGGATATTGGTAGCCATCCCCACCGCAATACCATTAGCGCCATTAACAAGTAGGTTTGGGAAACGCGCAGGTAATACGACTGGTTCGCGTTCAGAATTATCATAGTTATCTTGAAAATCGACGGTATTTTTATCAATATCTGCTAGCAAAGCCTGGGCTGGCTTAGCCATTCTGACCTCTGTATAACGCATTGCCGCAGGTGGATCGCCATCAATGGAGCCAAAGTTTCCCTGGCCGTCCAATAATGTCAAGCGCATCGAGAATTCTTGGGCCATGCGAACCAGAGCATCGTAAATCGATTGGTCACCATGGGGGTGATATTTACCAATAACATCACCAACAACACGCGCTGATTTGCGGTGCGGTTTGTTGAATTCATAGCCATTTTCATGCATCGAAAACAAAATACGGCGATGGACAGGTTTCAAACCATCTCTAACATCTGGCAGTGCTCGACTGACAATAACGCTCATTGCATAGTCGAGGTAGGAAACTTTCATTTCGTCTTCGAGCAGAATTGGACTGATGTCTCTCCCTGTCTCTAAGACATTTGCAGGTTTCTCTGATACGTCTGCACCACCTTCAGGCAAGACATTATCTTCAGGCAGATCGTTATGATCGTCTGGTCCGTCACTCACGGTTTAACACTCTGAATACTATCAAAAACTACCATGCCACAGTATAAGCTTTGGTCCATGTGAGTCGCAAGCAATAAGGACAAAAAAACCGGTGTTTTTTTATAAACACCGGTTTAAAAAGATTTTAATATTCAGATAGTTAATATTAAAACGGAATATCATCATCCATGCCGCCACCAGAAGCTGGTGCTGCGACATAATCTTGACCACCACCGCTCATTGCGGGCTGAAAATTATCACTTCCGCCACCGCGTGTATCGAGCATTGTGAGCGTTCCACCGAAATTTTGTAGCACCACTTCGGTTGAATATTTGTCATTCCCATTTTCGTCCTGCCACTTGCGTGTTTGCAGATTGCCCTCAACATAAACTTTAGAGCCTTTCTTGAGGTATTGTTCTGCAATGCGGCACAATCCTTCAGAAAAAATAACGACACGGTGCCATTCCGTTTTTTCACGGCGCTCCCCAGATGATTTGTCCCGCCAACTCTCGCTTGTTGCTATACTCAAATTTACAATCGGGCGACCGTCTTTTGTGTTCCTAACATCTGGGTCTGCGCCCAAATTACCGATAAGAATTACTTTATTAACGCTGCCTGCCATGATGATTCGTCTCCTCGTTATTGGAATACATTAAACAAGCAAGCCGTGACTTCCCATGGCTCTATCTTGTTTTTGTTTGTATTACTGTGGACAAGTTTTATGTTTACGTTATGTTCTCATGTACGGCAAGCCCCCAAGTCTGCATTTTGAATTCTTGTTTGTCGCCTTCTGAACAAAGGTAAGATTGTTCACTTTTGCAGTATGAAATGAGAGTTATTATGACGTCTAAAGCCAAACCAACGCCTCAACCTGAATCACAATTAAGACAAATTATTGTTGCTGGCGCACGTGAGCATAACCTCAAAAATATTACGGTGAGCTTACCGCGGGATCAGCTCATTGTGATAACAGGTTTATCGGGTTCGGGTAAATCATCATTGGCTTTTGACACAATCTATGCTGAAGGTCAGCGTCGATATGTAGAAAGCCTTTCTGCTTATGCGCGTCAATTTCTTGAGCTTATGCAAAAACCCGATGTTGATCAGATCGATGGTTTGTCCCCTGCAATTTCGATTGAGCAAAAAACCACGTCAAAAAACCCACGATCAACAGTCGGCACGGTAACTGAGATTTATGATTATTTACGCCTGCTTTTTGCTCGCATTGGAGTACCTTATTCGCCAGCTACGGGTCTTCCGATTGAAAGCCAAACGATCAGTCAAATGGTTGATCGGATTATGGAGCTTGAGGAAAATACACGTGCCTATCTCTTGGCGCCGATTGTGCGTGGTCGCAAAGGGGAATATCGGCGGGATTTTCTTGAGTTACAAAAGCGTGGTTTTCAGCGTGTCAAAGTTGACGGGCAATTTTACGAAATTGCCGATGTTCCTCCGCTAGACAAGAAAATTAAGCATGACATTGATGTTGTTGTTGATCGCCTTGTGGTGAAAAGTGACCTTGGAAACCGCGTTGCTGACTCATTGGAAATTGCCCTTCAGCTAACCGATGGAATTGCAGTTCTTGAACTCGCAGACAAGCCTGAAGACGATAATCGCATTATTTTTTCATCGCGGTTTGCCTGTCCAGTTTCCGGGTTTACAATTGACGAGATCGAACCACGCTTGTTTTCATTCAATAATCCATTTGGGGCATGTCCATCTTGCGATGGTTTAGGAACGCAGTTTTTTATTGACCCTGCTGCTGTTGTTCCCGATGCCGGACTATCCTTACGCAAAGGGGCCATTGCGCCGTGGTCGAGAACATCTTCGCCCTATTATACGCAAACACTAGAGAGTTTATGCAGTCATTATAAGGCGTCGATGAATAAAGCCTGGTATGAACTCGATTCAGCCTTTCAGCAAATTGTTCTTTTTGGCAGTGGTGATGAGGCAATTTCTTTTACTTATGATGATGGTGTTCGGAGTTTTAAAACGAATAAGCCGTTTGAAGGTGTTATCCCTAATTTGGAGCGGCGTTATCGTGAAACCGACAGCAATTGGTCGCGCGAGGAAATAGAAAAGTTTCAATCCATTACTAGCTGTGATGTGTGCCATGGTCACCGCCTTAAGCCAGAGGCTCTGGCTGTCAAGATTAATGGCTTACATGTCGGTGAGCTTGTTATGCGTTCCATTAAAGAAACAGCTCATTGGTTTGATGGTTTGGATAAGACATTATCCAAAAAACAAAAAGACATTGCCTATCGCATTTTGCGCGAAATTCGTGAGCGCTTGAAGTTTTTGAATGATGTTGGCTTAGATTATCTTAGCCTTTCACGTAATGCGGGTACTTTGTCCGGCGGAGAAAGCCAGCGTATTCGTCTGGCGTCTCAAATTGGGTCTGGTTTAACGGGGGTGCTTTATGTGTTGGATGAGCCTTCGATTGGCTTGCATCAAAGAGATAATGCGCGGCTACTTGAAACTTTGACGCATCTTAGGGACTTAGGAAATACGGTTATTGTCGTCGAGCATGATGAGGATGCCATTATGACGGCTGATTATGTGCTCGATATTGGCCCTGGTGCAGGTATTCATGGTGGGCATGTCGTCGCCGAAGGAACGCCGAAAGATATATTGGCACATAAGGAGAGTTTAACGGGTCAATATCTCTCAGGTGGGTTGAGCGTGCCTCTGCCAAAAGAGCGCCGCCCGAATAATCCAAAGAAGCGCATTCGTGTTAAAGGCGCAAAGGGTAACAATCTTAAGAATGTTGATGTTGATATTCCACTTGGAACATTTACATGCGTCACGGGCGTTTCGGGCAGTGGCAAATCAACATTACTGCTCGATACAACCTTTACGGCTTTAGCGCGTCGTTTAAATAATGCACGTGGCGTTCCTGCAGACCATGATGCTATTGAAGGCGCAGAGTTTCTTGATAAAATTATCGATATTGATCAGTCCCCTATTGGCCGTACGCCGCGATCTAACCCTGCGACCTATACGGGGGCGTTTACACCAATTCGTGAATGGTTTGCTGGTTTACCCGAAGCTAAGACACGGGGGTATAAACCAGGTCGCTTTTCGTTTAATGTTAAAGGCGGTCGTTGCGAAGCGTGTCAAGGCGATGGTGTCATTAAGATTGAGATGCATTTCTTGCCTGATGTTTATGTGCAATGTGATAGCTGTCTCGGTCTTCGCTATAATCGCGAGACACTTGAGGTTAAGTTTAAAGATAAGAATATTGCAGATGTGCTTGATATGACGGTTGATGAAGCCGTTATCTTCTTTAAGGCTGTGCCACTTATTCGCGAAAAAATGGAAACACTTCAGCGCGTTGGATTGGGGTATATAAAGGTAGGCCAACAGGCCACCACCCTTTCGGGTGGCGAGGCACAACGGGTTAAGCTTGCCAAAGAGTTATCACGTCGAGCGACAGGGCGTACACTCTATATTCTCGATGAACCCACGACTGGCTTGCATTTTCATGATGTGAAGAAATTACTCGAGGTGCTCCATGAACTTGTTGATCAAGGGAATACGGTGGCTGTGATAGAGCATAACTTAGAAGTGATTAAGACCGCCGATTGGGTGATTGATGTTGGTCCAGAGGGAGGCGATGGTGGCGGCGAGATTGTCGCGCTTGGCACGCCTGAAGACGTGGCTAAAGTTAAGCGAAGCTATACGGGCCAATTCTTAGATAAGTTATTGTCGCGTCAGCGCATCAATGCCAAACGGACAAAGGCGGCTAAGGCTCAGGTAAACAGAAAGACAGTGAAAGAGCCCGCCTCCAAAGCTAAGGCTCAGCCTAAGCCTCAGCCTAAGCCTCAGCCTAAGCCGACAAAAAAAAGTAGGACCAAAGCGACAGCAAAAACTAATGCAGGTAAATAGCTTTCCCTTTTTTCATGGACTTGGTATAGAGCTCATATGATAAAACAAGCACGTGTTATTGGTGGTGGTTTGGCTGGCTCTGAAGCCGCTTGGCAACTCGCAGAAGCGGGAGTACGTGTCACGCTGTTTGAAATGCGCCCTGTTCGGAAAACTGATGCCCACCATACAGATAAATTGGCAGAACTCGTCTGCTCTAATAGTTTTCGATCTGACGATGCATTAACAAATGCAGTTGGTGTAACTCACCGCGAGTTACGTTTGGCGGGATCATTAATTATGCGCTGTGCGGATGCGAACCAAGTCCCAGCAGGTGGTGCCCTTGCTGTTGATCGCGAAGGTTTTTCACATTCTGTAACCTCGGCTTTAGAGGGGCATCCCCTTATTAATATTTGCCGTGAAGAAGTCTCGTTAATTCCAGACGATGGAATTGCAACAATTGTCGCAACAGGACCTCTGACATCACCCAGCTTATCAGAATTTATTGGAGAACTGACGGGATCGGATAAACTCGCTTTTTTCGACGCGATTGCGCCCATTATCTATGCAGATAGTGTCGATATGTCTATATGTTGGGCCCAGTCGCGCTATGACAAGGTCGGCCCCGGCGGCACCGGTAAAGATTACATTAATTGTCCAATGAATAAAGACGAGTATGAGCAATTCATAGACGCTTTAATCACTGGAGAAAAAACGGACTTTAAACAATGGGAAGCTGACACCCCTTATTTTAATGGCTGTTTACCAATAGAGGTTATGGCAGAGCGTGGTGCGGAAACTTTGCGACATGGTCCAATGAAGCCACGCGGCTTAACCAATGCTCATAATCCTGAGGAAAAGCCCTATGCAGTGGTTCAGCTGCGTCAAGATAATGCACTTGGTACACTTTATAATATGGTTGGGTTTCAGACAAAGTTGAAATATGGTGTTCAAGCAGAAATTTTTAAAACGATTCCGGGACTTGCCAATGCACGGTTTGCCCGTTTGGGCGGGCTTCATCGTAATACATTTTTGAATAGTCCATCCCTTTTACTGCCTGACTTAAGGTTAAGGCATCGTCCGCAATTAAGATTTGCAGGCCAAATTACCGGTGTGGAAGGCTATGTTGAAAGCACTGTGATTGGTTTGCTTGCGGGCTTATTCACGGCAAACGATCTAGGGTGCGGGACATATACACCGCCTCCCATTACAACCGGATTTGGAGCATTACTGTCGCACATTACGCTCAATGCAATGAGCGATAGTTTTCAACCGATGAACGTGAATTTTGGCCTTATGCCGCCGCCAATCAATATTGCGCCTCCACGTTTGGAAGATGGAACGGCAGCTAAAGGAAAAATGAAATTTTCTCTAAAGAAGCGAAATCGCCAAAATGCCTATACGGAACGCGCGTTAGTCGATTTTAACGACTGGTGGCAGGCACAAAATTAAGTTGCGATATTTCGCTTCAAATTTTCACAAAAAATGCGGTTTTGAGTGCTGTCAGCAAATAAATGAACAAATGCTTCTCAAGTGGCCAGGCCGAAACATGTTGATTATTTAAAGCCATTAAAATAGCGAATGGTCTCATTTCTTTACGTTGATCTTGTGGAAGACGATTAAACGCTTCTAAAGTTAGAGCAAGATCTTGGCGATGCTGTAATACGTTATCATATGTCATATTTCGTCCATTTCGTCGCCAATATTCCCACTGGTAACCTAGGCGGCCCAAAACAGTCAACATCTCTTGTGTCACAAGCTGTGGTGTAACCATATGTGCCGCCTCTTCAAAAAATACTTGGCCAAGCTTATAGAGCCCCTCCTCTGTCGGATCATCTATTTCATCAATATGAGCTGATACAATTTTATTTTTCAGCTCTTCGTCGAGACCGGCTTCATGCCAAAGGCTTATAACAGGTGGGACATCTGGGCTATCAATCTTCAGGTCCAACCACCATTGAAGACGGATTAGTTGCATCATGGTGTCATTGGACTCGTAATAGATTTGTAAAAGGCTGCAATAAAAATGACTAAAAGCTAAAAATGCATCACGGTATTTAAAGGGCACAAAAATATGCGACATGTAGAGATCGCCATCAAGTGCCCGCAATTCGCCTTGGCATATTTGTCGGATAGTCGAAATATTACTCATGATTGCGATTGCCTTTCATAAAAAAAGGGCCGCGGAAAATCCACGACCCTTATAATTTAATTGCGAACCTTTAGTAAAGGTTTTGTGCCGAAACCATTGCGAAAAGCATTGGAATCGAAAGCAATGTATTTGTGCGTGAGAACAACATTGCTGTGCGCGCAGATGCAGCTTTTGTTTCAGCATCAGCCTCAACAATTCCTAGAGCGCGTTTCTGGTTTGGCCAAATAACAAACCAAACATTGAACCACATGATGATGCCAAGCCACATACCAACACCGATGGCGATGTTTTTCGGTACTTGGAAATCATTCATTGCGCCTAATGACATTGCGTCATGGATATATCCGTTCAGATAACCCAAAATGAGACCCGTAACGAGTGTCGCCATTGCCGCCCAGCGAAACCAGAATAAAGCTGCTGGAGCAATCACTTTGCCAATAGCTGGCTTTTGTTCGTCAGGAATATTGGGCATATTTGGTATTTGCACAAAGTTAAAGTAATAGAGCAAACCAATCCACATGATACCACTGAGCACATGGAGCCAACGGAATAAGAAGGCATAAAAGTTTTGGTCTAGTAAGCCGCCACCATTGAGGTAAAGCAACTCAAGAAGAAAAGCCAATACGAAACCGGCAATGACCGTGTTACGTAAAGAGGTTAAAATTGATGTCATAGTTTCCTCCGTTTTTGCAGAATATCGAAAAATCGAATCTGCGTTAATGACTTAGTCTAGCAAGAATGAAATATGCTTCAAGCTGTCCTTATGTCCCCTAAAATATTCAGTCCTTGTCCAGCCCAGACCAGTCTCGCTTAACACCAAATATATTTAAAATTGGTGCGGCAACAAAGATTGAAGAATATGTACCAACAATAATGCCAAAGATCATAGCGAATGTGAAACCGCGGATAACCTCGCCACCAAAGATATAAAGTGAAAAAAGAGCGATCAATGTCGTGACAGATGTCATAACAGTTCTTGAAAGCGTTTTATTGATTGCTAAGTCAAGAAGCTCGGTTAGTTCCATCTTCTTATATTTTCTGAGTTTCTCTCTGACGCGGTCATAAACGACGACCGTATCATTCATTGAGTAACCAACGATTGTCAAAATCGCTGCTAAGATAGAGATGTTAAACTCAATTTGTAAAACCGAGAAAATACCCAGTGTTAAAACAACATCGTGAACAAGTGCACTCACGGAGCCAACGCTGAACTGCCATTCAAAACGAAACCAAATATATATAAGCATCGAAATAACGGCGAGTGAAACTGCAAGAAGGCCGGCCTGGATAAGTTCGCCACTAACCTGAGGTCCGACAATTTCAACACGACGAATTTCAAAATCACCTTCGATTTCCTCACGAATAGCAGCGACAGTTGAGAGATTATCTTCGGCATTTATGGCACCTTTTTGACCCGAAATTCTGATCAAAACATCATTGCTAGTGCCAAATTCTTGAATTTGCACCTGAGCTACGCCTAAATTATTCAGTCGGCTACGTAATGCACTAATATTAATTTCATCTTCTTGGGCTGCCTCGATCAAGGTGCCACCCATAAAGTCGATGCCAAAGTTAAGCCCTTGCCCAAATAGGCTGACAATAGATGCCAAGATTAATAGGCCACTAAGGGTAAAAGCAATCACGCGCATGCGCATAAAGCGAATGCTTGTGTTATCAGGAATAAGTTTGATAGTTTTCATGATCTAATTCCTTACAGCGGCAATTCGACATCGCGGGGACGACGGCGCAACCAAAGCGCAACAAATAAGCGGGTGACGACAACGGCCGTAAATACGGATGTTACGATACCAACCGCGAGTGTCACCGAGAAACCACGAATTGGCCCAGAACCCAGTTGGAACAAAATAATAGCAGCAAGCAAAGTTGTGATATTGGCATCCATTATTGTGCCAAGTGCTTTGCTGTAACCCATATCTGTTGCAATAATTGCTGGCCGCCCTTCTTTGAGTTCTTCTTTAATTCTTTCAAAGATTAAGACATTCGCATCAACAGCCATACCAACCGTTAACACGATGCCAGCAATACCTGGTAAAGTGAGGGTTGCTTGTAAGGCAGATAAAACACCCATAATAAGGACAAGGTTGATAATCAGCGCAATATTGGCAAAAAGGCCAAATGTACTGTAGCTGAGAATCATAAAAATGATGACAGCTGCAAAGCCAATCACAAGTGCTTTTTCGCCAGCAGCGATCGAGTCAGCGCCCAAACCCGGTCCAACTGTTCGCTCTTCAAGAATACGCATAGGTGCAGGAAGCGCACCGGCGCGAAGTAAAATGGCAAGGTCATTTGCTTCTTGAACGGAAAAACGACCAGTTATGCGACCAGACCCACCTAAAATTGCTGTTTGAATGACGGGAGCTGAGATTACTTTTCCATCGAGCACGATTGCAAATGGGCGACCGACATTTTCTTTGGTTACATCTCCAAAGCGCTTACCGCCGACAGCGTCAAAACGAAAATCAACTTCAGGTGACCCCGAGGCTGGGTCAAAGCCCATATTTGCATCAACTAATCTCTCGCCACTTACCATAACGCGTCGTTGTATTAGGTAAGGTGTTGCCGGTTCTGTATCCGTATAGAGGATCTGAGTGCCAACAGGTTGTCGTGTTCCGTTTAACACTTCAAATGCGGAAACATTGGGGTCGACGAGATGAAAATTCAACTTTGCAGTTTGTCCTAGAAGGGCTTTAAGGCGCTGCGGATCATCTAGTCCTGGAACTTGCACTAAGACGCGAGTGTCACCCTGCCTTTGAATGACGGGTTCAGTTGTTCCGAGTTCGTCAACACGACGACGGATAATCTCGATAGACTGCTGAATTGTTTTAAGGTTACGCGCTAATATTGCGGCATCGGTGAAACTAACGCGAATGCGATTATCACCCAATTTATCAATTTGTAATTCACCATCATTATTGCCGCCGCCGAAAACGCCAGTAAGTAAACTTTGGCTCAGAGCATTGATGGCTTGGATGGCCTCATCTCTTTTGTTAGTTTCGATAATTGTTACTTCGACAGCGTTTCTAGAAACGCCGAGGCCCCGATACTTAATAGATTTCCCGCTAAGTTCAATGCGAATGTCTGAGACAAGATTATCAAGACGCTCTTTGGTGACCGACTGTGTATCCACCTCAAGTAAAAGATGCGATCCACCTCGTAAGTCGAGCCCTAGATTAAGCGCATTACTTGGCACAAAAGTCGGCAATTGGCGTCTTGTTTCTTGTGATAAGAAATTAGGTAATGAAAATAAAATGCCGAGTAAAATAACAAGCATAATGCCTGTTATTTTATAGCGAGAAAAATGAAGCATACTAATTATTCCGATTTTGCAGGTGAACCCTTGCTGGTCACCGTAACAATCATTGAGCGAACGACGGTGACAGTTACACCACTTGATACTTCGACTTCAACTTCGTCTTCATGCACTTTAGAGACTTTGCCGATCAAGCCCCCTTGCGTTACAACACGATCTCCACGTCGTAAGGCCTCTATCATCGCTTTATGCTCTTTTTGACGCTTATTTTGAGGGCGAATGATCATGAAGTAGATAATCGCAAATACGATAATAAGTGGGAAAAATAATTCAAATAGGTTTCCCCCAGCAGCGGTTGTCTGAGCAAATGCGGGTGTTATAAGCATTGAAAAAATCCTTCTTTAAAACAGGCTACGACTATACGAGAAGCAAGGACCAATGGGAAGCATGTCAGAGCCGAAATTTAAGAAAATTCAAGCAAAATAGGTATTTTCTTTACATATATTTTTCAGGATCAATTGGGCGCGAGTTTTTCCTGATTTCAAAGTGCAATTGAGGTTTATCGACATTGCCAGATTGACCAACCAGTGCAACCACCTGCCCTTGTTTTACTTTGTCACCGGGACGAACTTTAAAGCGCGATGCGTGTGCATAGGCTGTCACCCATCCATTGTCGTGACGAATTAAAATCAGATTGCCATATCCGCGAAGTTCATTGCCGGCATAAATAACAATGCCATTCTCACTCGCTTTGATTGGGTGCCCAAGAGGTGCCGCAATATTAACGCCATCATTATGAAGACCACCTGCTTTGGGCCCATATCGAGATATGACTTGCCCTGTTAACGGCTTTAAAAAACGCCCTTTTCTTGCTGGTGGAGCTGTGGTGATGACTTCATGACGTACATTTGCTTGACCCGCGGCTCCGGACCTTGAGAGTGCACGGCGAGATTGACCTGTTGCGGCAAGCTCCGAACCTGATGGAAGTGATAATTGTCTACCAACACTGATTGTATAAGGTTCGCTCAATCTATTAATAGATGCAATTTCAGAAACCCGAACATCATATTTTCTGGCAATTGAAAAAAGCGTATCCCCTTTAGTGACCGTGTGCGTTTTTGGCTTGGGAAGCTTTAATATCTGTCCTGTGCGCAATGCATATGGTGGACGTGCATTATTTTCACGCAAAAGCGAATTAAGCGATACACCATATCTATTGGCAATGATATAATAGCTATCCCCCTTCTCGACACGAACACTTCCCGCCGCCAGAGGTCTGGAATTGGTTTTTTTCGCTAAACGAGCAAAAAAACTCGCTGGACGATTTTTTTCACTATCATACCATTGGCCTGTTGAAACAGCGCAGGCTGATAAAGCAAAGCAGGTGACGACAATAGTCGTAAGCTTAATAATTGCGCCGCCAAAAAAATGCATTTAACTCGACCTAAAGGGGTTAGAAAAGTTCTCCCAGCTTACGCTGCATGGCAACATCTGTGTGATCCATTTTAAGCGCGGTCACCGATATGTTTCCTGCATAAAGTGCTTCGATGTCTGTGCCAATTGGGGGTGTCTGTAACTTCCTGTCAAATGTATACCAGAAATATGGCATGCCACGGGGATCTACACGCTCTTCTAGCTGTAAAACGCTACGATCACGTTTGCCTTGTTTGGTCACCACAATGTCACATTTATCGGCAGTCGCAATATCTGGGAAATTTACGTTCATTAGCGTACCCGTAGGCCACTTTACCGACATCAGCTTTTTAATGACTTTTGGGCCATGTTTTTCAGCAACGCCAAAATTGATCGTCCGTTTATGGTCGCGAAACCCAATGGCTTGGCTTAAGGCCACAGAAGGAATGCCAAAGACTGTGCCTTCTTTGGCACCAGCAACAGTGCCAGAATAGCTCACGTCTTCGGCAGCATTTTGACCAAAATTAACACCAGAGAGAATAAGGGTTGGTAAATTGTCTTTAAGCAAATGACGTGTTGCAATCATGACGCAATCTGTCGGGGTTCCGCGAACCGCATAGCGTTTCGTACCTCTTTTAATAAGATGAACGGGGTGGCTTAAGCTTAAGGAATGGCTGGCACCACTTTGTTCTTCTGCTGGAGAGACAATCCACACATCATCAGATAAAGAAGCGGCGATTTTTGCTGCTACTTTAAGTCCTGGTGCATCAATCCCGTCATCATTTGTGACAAGTATGCGGCGAATGGGTTTGCTCATAATGCTTCTTTCATAATAATAGTTTGACCTCCCATATAAGGTTGTAGGCAAGTTGGTATCGCAATGGAACCGTCTTCTTGAACATAATTCTCTAAAACGGCAACTAATGTTCGTCCGACGGCGAGCCCAGAACCATTCAAACTATGTAAAAAATGAGTTTGTTTATCATCGCGGTGCCTATAACGCGCAGACATGCGACGTGCCTGGAAATCACCACAATATGAACAGCTCGAAATTTCACGATAACTATTTTGGCCAGGTAGCCAAACTTCAAGGTCATATGTCTTGCGGGCAGAAAAACCCATGTCACCTGTGCACAGCAACATGGTGCGATAAGTCAGCTCAAGGCGTTTGAGCACCTCTTCCGCGCAAGCGGTCATGCGATCTAATTCGTCCAAGCCTGTTTCGGGTGTGGTTATGCTAACCAGCTCAACTTTAGAAAATTGATGTTGGCGGATCATGCCGCGTGTGTCCCGCCCTGCTGAGCCTGCTTCTGAGCGAAAGGATGGCGTAAAGGCTGTATACCGAAGAGGCAAAACCTCAGCACTCAAGATTTGTTCGCGTACCAAATTGGTGAGTGGCACTTCAGCTGTTGGAATGAGCCAATGGTCTCCATCAGTTTTAAATAAATCTTCAGAAAATTTGGGCAGCTGTCCCGTACCCAATAGAGCGTTATCACGGACCAAAAATGGTGGAGCTATTTCTGTATAACCAAACGTGCTGGTATGAAGATCAATCATAAAATTGCCCAATGCACGCTCAAGACGCGCTAATGCGCCTTTTAACACAACAAAACGCGCACCTGACATGCGGCTTGCAGCTTCAAAATCCATAAGACCTAATTTCTCACCAATTTCAAAATGTTGTGCGCTTTCACTTTTTTGTGATTTTCCGGCCCATTGACGAATTTCAACATTTGAACTTTCGTCACTCCCCGTCGGCACATCGTCGAGCGGAATGTTGGGAATAGTATTGAGCGCAGATTGGAGGGCTGCCTCAGACTGTCTCTCTTCTTCTTCGGCTTGTTGAAGCGAGTTTTTTAGCGCTGTAACCTGAGACATAAGCTCTGCCGCAAGTTCCTCATTACCTTCGGCTTTGGCTTGCCCAATTTTTTTGGATGCAGCGTTGCGCTGGGCTTGTAACTCTTGCGCGCGTGCAATAGCAGCTTTTCGAGCATTATCTAAAAGGAGTAAGTTAGCACTGACACTGCCGTGCCCGCGACGAGCAAGCATTGCGTCAATGTGATCTGGATTATCTCTGATGAGCTGAATATTTAGCATGGTCTTAACCTATAGTGAGTCGCGTTGCGACAAGTTGGGAGGTAATGCAATTGAAACGGTTCCTGATCGTTCATGCGCCTTCGGGTTGTTTTTTCTGACTCATAGCAATGATAAGAATAGACAGTTCATATAGTAGAAGCGTTGGGATCCCAAGACCAATTTGGCTTATAATGTCTGGTGGGGTCAAAAGAGCGGCAACGGCAAAGGTGATAATAACCGCATAGCGGCGCTTTTGTCTTAGGTCATCGGCTGTGACTAACCCGATACGCCCGAGTAAAACAAGAATGATTGGCAATTGAAAGCAGAGGCCAAATGCGAGCATTAAAACCATCGTGAAGCTTAAATATTCGCTAACACGACTAACCATGCGTATATCGGCGTTTGTATCGCTGACAATTTGCATGTTCATGAAAAATTCAAGAGCCATTGGCATGACGATAAAAAATACTAGGGCAGCCCCCAATGCGAATAATGTGGGGGCCATGAGCAAAAAAGGAAAGAATCCGCGACGTTCGTTTTGATAAAGGCCAGGCGCTATAAACCGATATATATGAAATGCATATCCAGGAAAGCCCAAAAAGATAGCGCCAAACATGGCAAGCTTTAATTGTGTAAAGAAAAATTCTTGTGGTGCGGTATAAATCAGCTCGAGCTCTTCAACTGAACCAGCTGCTCTTTCATAGGGTAAAAGAAGAAATGAAAAAATATCACCAGCGAAGAATATACAAACACCAAAAGCTAGAGTGAAGAGGCTGACGATCCAAAGCAGGCGTGTGCGAAGTTCGATCAAGTGATCGATCAAGGGCGCTTCGCTCTCCTTTAGCCCTTGGGTTGGACCGCTCATTGGCTCGTCCCTTCATTTGGTGCATTATTTTGCGCTTTGGGTTTATTGGTTTTTTCAGTTATTGGTAAGGCTATTTCGGGATCAGATTCTTCGTCAGCCGCAGAAAAAAGATCTGGGGGAAGGTCTTCTTTTATCGATAAATTTCTTTTTTGAGATGCAGGTTTTGTGGTTTGGGGGGGCTCATCCAAAAGCTTTTGTGCGTCAAGTGTATCAAGGTTTGATTTGAACTCGCTGGCAACTTTACGTAAGTAATTGGAATATCGTCCAATAGTGCGCATTACATTTGGTATCTCACCCGGCCCAAGTACGAGAAGCACAATTAAGCCGAGGAATAATAATTCAGCCCAGCCAATATCAAACATGGGAAACCCTAATTTTTCTTAGACGTTTTTTTAGTCGATTTTGGTGCAGGTTTATCGGCTTGCTCAATAATATGAGAGGTGTCAAGACTGCTGTCCTGCGCATTATCGTCGATATCTTCGCGTAAACCCGAGCGAAAGCTTTTAATGCCATTGGCAACATCGCCCATCAGAGTCGAAATGCGACCGCGTCCGAATAAGAGTATAACTAATAATACGATCAGAAGTATTTGCGGCCATCCAATGCTCATTTCAGCTCCTTATAAAGGCTTAATTAACTGGCATTATAACGCGTTTTGGGCAGATTGTAAGTCTATTCTCGCACCGCCTCATCTGCACCCTCTTGGTCTTTAAAATCCATTTCTAAATCCATCTCGAGAGGTTCTAAGCCATCATCACCAGGTGCTAAAGGGTCTTCTTCACCATCATTGTCTGGGTTGGGCTCTGGAATGGTAAAGCCTGGGGGCAAACGCCCATCGAGGAGGCCTGCACCACGTAATTCTTCAAGACCAGGCAGATCTTTTACAGATTCGAGATCAAAATAGGATAAGAAATGGTCTGTCGTGCCATATGTAACTGGGCGACCAGGAACGCGGCGGCGTCCACGAATTTTGACCCAATCGCTCTCCAAGAGAACATCAACGGTCCCTTTCGAGACCGCAACACCCCGAATATCCTCAATTTCAGCGCGTGTGACAGGCTGGTGATAAGCGATAATGGCGAGCGTCTCGAGTGCGGCACGCGACAAACGGCGCTGCTGCGTAACATCTTTTTGAAGCACATGCGAGAGGTCTGGAGATGTACGAAAGGCAAACTTACCGCCTACATTGACAAGATGAAATCCACAACCACTATATTTTTCCGAAATGCATGTCAGTGTCACATCGAGATTGGCACCTGCTGGTAACCTGTCTTGAATACTTGCGCGATCAAGTGGCTCGCTTGCTGCAAATAAAATAGCTTCTACCATTCGAATATGCTCAATATTGATCTCATTACTGATCTCAATGGCGTCTTCCTCTGCTCTATTTTGAATTTGATCGTCTGGGTTTATGTTGTCGGTCATAAATTATCCGTCAATTTGGGGCGAGATCGTCTTAATCTGATTTCGCCGAAGTTTTTATCTTGTTGTAATTCTATGCGCCCATCGCGGGCAAACTCGAGAGCCGCACTCAAGCCGCTAGCAATAGTGGTTCGTCGCTTTTCAGGGCTTTTAATTTCAGATGCCAATATGGCATCTAAACGCGACCAGTCATTGAGTTTGCCGAGCATGCGCTCAAGACGCATGCGTGCGCGTTCAATCGACAAAACATCAAGTGTTGGCGGCGTCCAATCGGAATAATATGTACGTAAGCGATGTGTGGAGTATGAGGATAATATTTCATAAAGAGTGGCTTCATAGGTGCTATGGCGTTTGATTCGTATACCGTCGGGCATACCACGTTGAAAAACATCTCGGCCAAGTAAGTCGCGGGCCATAAGCTGCGAAGCCGCCTCGCGCATCGCCTCAAGCCGCTGTAGACGGAAAACCAAGCGCGCCGCCATTTCTTCGGCTGAAACTTCATCTTCTGTTTCTGGGATAGGTAATAAGAGCCGTGATTTTAAGTAGGCTAACCAGCTAGCCATTACTAAATAATCAGCGGCAACTTCAAGTTTCAATGCTTGGGCATCGCGAATAAAGGCAATATATTGCTCAGCGAGCTGTAAAATTGAGATTTGCCGTAAGTCAACTTTTTGGGTGCGCGCAAGCGACAGCAAAATATCAAGTGGTCCCTCAAAACCACTAACATCTATTTTGAGGCCACGACCGTCGGGTTTGACAAAGGCTACTCCTTCTTCAAAAGTTGGTTTGGCTATAGAATCACTTTGTTGATCGCTCATAACCGTAATATAGCCGTTTCAGGCGGGCTTAAAAATATCGGAAAGAAGTTCTCCCCAACGTTGTTCCATCGTGTGTTCGATTGGTGTGCCTGTTGATTTTAGTAATTGTTCGACATGAAGGGCGCGTTCTTTACTCGCTCCAGTCAAAGGAGGAGCTATTTGAGCAATCATTTCCATCTCATCTAGGGCGCCATTACAGTGAAGGATAAGGTCACAACCAGCAGCTAAACTGCCCACACTACGTTCATTAATGGTTCCACTCAGAGCTTGCATGGAGACGTCATCTCCCATTAGCAGGCCTTTAAACCCAATCGTCTCGCGAATAATTTGGTTTACAACAATTTGCGAACAAGTGCTGACATTTTGGGAATCGATTTGGTTGAAGAGTAAGTGGCCGGTCATCGCTAAAGGGGCGTTTTTATTGTGTTGAAATGGCACAAAATCAGATGATGCAAGTTCACCCAACGTTATATCTATTTCAGGTAGCTCAAGATGGCTATCGACGCGCCCTCGCCCATGACCCGGAATATGTTTAATAACAGGTAATACACCTCCCGCCATCAAGCCATCCATGAAACGCTCCGCTAATAAGGCAACGGTATTGGGGTTGCTTGAAAACGAACGCGTACCAATGATTTCAGCTGTTTCAGGTCGAGACACATCTAAGCACGGTGCACAGTCTATATTAATGCCATATTGCATAAGGTCGTCAGCCATTAAACGTCCACCTAAATAAGCCGCCTCAAGCCCAGCCTCCTGGTTTTGTTCGAAAAGCAGACCGTAATTTGCCGCCGGTGGATGTGCGCGCGCCATTGGCGTTGTAATACGGGCGACACGCCCACCTTCTTGGTCGATTAAGACAGGGTAGTAAGACGTTTTAAAAATATGCTTAATATGGGCAACAAGTGCCTGAAGTTGAACTGTATCTATAATATTGCGCGAAAAGAGAATGATGCCCCATGGTTGTTGCTGTTCTAAGAATAGAGCTTCAGCTTCTGTAATCGTGGCCCCAGATATGCCGCAAATAAAAGATTTACAGAAATCAACTCGGCTCATTTTTCACCAAACATGATGCGCCTTTCGTTTTGAGCGCATTACAAAATTCGTTTGCATTTTTTTTGGACGAGAAGCCACCCACATTAACCCGGTAAAAAATACCTTTTGCGCCTAAATCAGCACGGAAAATAAGTGGGTCGCGGCTTTGTAATTCAAGCGGATATTTTTTCTGCAAATTTGTATAAGTTTGCCGCGCAATAGCCCGACTGCGGGTCGCCGATAGCTGAACCATAAAACGTGGAGAAGCAGAAGGTGTAGCAGGTTTTTCATCCGATTTTGGCTTATCTTCACTTTTGGCTGGGATAGCAGGTCGCGAGACAGTCTTGGCGGTTGCTTTCTCGGAAGTAACAGGTTTCTTAGTCTCTTGAACTGGCGCAACTTTTGCTGCAGGCTTCTTCGGCGTTTCAGCCAAGGTCGGTGTTTGCGTGGCCAGAGAGGCTATTGTCTCGGGTTCGGGTTTAGGACTAACAACATTCTCATTTAAGAGGCTCTCGCGGCGGCCATCATTTGCCGCTGGTGGTGCGCTATCGGCTCCCTCGCCCGTCATTACCTGATATATGTTAAGCTGTGGATTAGGTTCAGAAGTCATGCCGGCTTCATTGGGTGTTACGCGAACGGGGCCTGGATCAGCAGCAATAATTGGTGGATTTAAACGCTGTCCTTCGGCAAGACCTTGGTGATAAGCAAAATAGTAAAGGCCAGCAGAGATTACAGAAAAGCCAATAACACCAGCTGAAATGACAACAAGTTTAAATGTTGAGTGCGGACG
>CBFHLW010000005.1:0-31935 GCA_965656805.1 Alphaproteobacteria bacterium | reverse complement strand
CAGTTTTGCTGAGGCAAGCAGTGTTTCATAGGTTGCGCCTCCTTGGTGCGGCGTTAAAATTACGTTGGGTACGTTCGCCCATCTCGCGCTACCTGTCGGTTCTGCCGCAAATACATCAAGAGCCGCGCTGCCAAGCCGATCTGTTTTCAGGGCATCAATCAAAGCATCTTCATCTATAACACTCCCGCGAGAGACATTAACAAGCGCGCCCTCAGGCCCGAGGCAATCAATGATTTTCGCATTGATGAGATTGCGTGTGGTTTCATCTGGGCGGCAACAAATAATTAAACCACGGCTCCAAGATGCTAGCTCTTCAAGGCTTTCAACATAAGGGAGGTCAACGTCAGGTTTCGGGCGAGGCCCCCACCATTTAAGATCGACGCCAAACGGGCTCAGTCGCTTCATAACATCAATGCCAATAGAGCCAAGGCCGACTATACCTATAGGCGCGTTGCGGATTGAATGGCGAAGCGGGGGCACAAAAGTCGTCCACTGATCTGTCATGATATAATTATTTACCTGCGGAATGCGCAGTAAGAGCGACGTCATCATTGTGACGGCGAGATCAGCCACATCACCGGAGTTTAGTCCGGGTGCGTTTGTGACAGAGATACCGCGCGCGCGACATTCATCTAGGTCTGTGTTGGTAAAGCCCACCGAAACAGATGCGATCATCTTGAGGTTTGGAAACTGGGCTAACACCGTTTTGTCGAGCTTAACAACGCTCGCGCAGAGAAGCACTTCAACTTCTGCACCATGTTTGGCTATGGTATTTTCAATACCACCCTCAATATCTAATATGTTCCAACGGGCAGGGGGATTTGGAAACAGTTTAAGAACTTCCGGATGCATCGCGAGGACGACGGTTGACTGAGACAAAACATTTCCTTTCAAGAGTATAAGAATTTTTAGAGTGACTGTAGGCGTAACACTACGCTCACAGTCATACTCGTAGACATACTATTTTCTATTTGTGAACCGTTATATGCTGAGATCCATAGAGTGGTAATTATGAAGAGAGGCTTTGGCTTCTTCATCCCACTTATATGATAAGCCTTTTTTCAGAAACGGTTGATATTTAAAAGATTCTTCGTGAGTAAAACGCTGACGGCGCGCATCTATACCATATCCAATGACTTCTGAGCGTTTGGCGATCAGTTCCGAGTCGAATATTTGCACTTTGCCATGAGTGCCTGCGCCCGTGACGCCGAGGACAGAGCTGCGCCGATGGAAGCCCATATTCACCGTAATGCGGGGTTCAAACCCGGTATTTGCAAAAGATCCGTGAACCAGTTGGCGATTACAAATAATGACATCGCCCGCATCACAGACCAACGGAACGGTGCCAGTAATTCTCTCGCTCCCAGACTCGTTCACAAGCTCTTTAATATCAATTTTGCCCAGCTTATGGCTTCCGGGAAGCACCCAAACACCATTAACGGCAGTGCTACCATAGACTTGTGCCATAAAGTTGAATCCGTGAATACCATCATCGAAGTCGTCACTATCCCAATGGGTCGCTCCATCTTGATGCCACGAAACAGCTGCTCCAATTCCAGGCTCTTTAATAAAAAGAGTTTCATTGAACGGCGTAAAGTCTTCCCCATTGATTTCTTCGGCTATTTTAAGCAATTGTGGATGCCCGTAAACACGTAAACAAGCTTCCGAAAATTGTAATGAGCCAAGCAGGATAAATGGGGATGCTTCTGGAGCATCATCAGCCGCTTTAGGTTCATAAAGCTTCACTTCATGACGGCCGTTTGCAAGAGTAGATCCACCAAGTGGATCGCCAAGCGGTTTAGACCAAACGAGTGTTTGCGTATCGCAATTCACACCAAGTCCCGGTGATCCGTCAGCGGCCAATTCCTCACCTGGCCCAATAGGAAACCGTTTTTTCATCTCTTCAAGATCTTGCTTAATGTCCTCGAGTTCGTCTTGGTCCAGCACGCCAGTGAAGACATAAAAGCCATATTTTTTATAAGCCTCTAAAATATTTGCGGCGAGCTTCCCGTTATTATCAAATTTGATTGGCCCGCGATTGTCTAAAGTTACCGCGCGCTTGTGTCCTTCTAGAAGATAAGTTCGCATGGCATTGGCATCTTCGCCATAGTGGGCAGCGCAGGCTTCAATAGAGCTCATATAAGTTGGCTCAGACATCTATAAAATCCCCCCTATAGAATAATTAATATTAATAAATATGCATCGTCAAATTATTGTGTCAATCGGAGAAATGATTGAATTTTTAAGATATCTTACAAGACCCTGTTTCAAGAATGAATATAAGTTTTCAAGCTATGGTCAGGCGCGGGTTAAAAATCGTTAATGTTGGCCGCCTTCGGCCTCTCTCGGTCGCTTAGCGTGCCTAGCTCTCCAACACGCATGAGCCACTAATGGGACTGCAATTTGTCGTCCAATTCCAGGGTTTTAAGCCGTCATGCGAGATAACTATGGTCCATATTAGGGATTGATTTGTGTGCAAGCTTGAATTTAATATCTTAATTAGAAAACTGTATGGAGGGATTGGAATGGTTTACGATTTCCGTGTCACTGCTTTGGAGAAAACCTTTGGAGCTATCATTGACGATATAGATGTCAGGACGTTGGACGATGAGCAGTTCCAGCATGTCTATAATTTGTGGCTAGATTATGCTTTACTTATTTTCCCCAAACAAAACCTCACCCCAGACGAGCAGCAGAAATTTGCGCGTCGTTTTGGTACGTTGGTTGAGGGGTTGGAAGCGATTGAAATTTCTAATGTATTGGCTGATGGTACGCTCAGAACAGCTGTTGATGATGATATGATGAAAATCATTCGTGGCAATATGGCATGGCACCAAGACAATACTTACATGCCAGTGCAGTCAAAAGGGGCGGTCTTTAGTGCTCAGAAGATTCCGGCGACTGGCGGTGACACGGCTTTTGCTGATATGCGCGCCGCATGGCAAGCTCTAGGCGAGGAGCAAAAGCAACGTTTATCAAGCCTTAGCGCTTATCACTCATTAGCCTATAGTCAAAGACAATTGGGCCAAGAAACTAAGCAAAGCGACAGTGAATATTTTGGTTATGGTCTTGATGTCGATAATATTCCCCTGCGCAGCCTGATGAAACTCCACCCTGAAACGCAAAAGCCAAGTCTTGCCATAGGGCGACATGCTTTTGGTGTCTCTGGCCTAGAACCTGAAGAGTCGCAAACATTGCTTGACCAGCTTATAGACTTTGCAACGGCTGATGATGCGAGGGTTTATCAACATAAATGGAATGCCGGAGACGCTGTAATATGGGACAATCGGTGCCTTATGCATCGTGCTTGCGACTGGAATTTTAGTGAGCCTCGAGTGATGTTCCATTCACGTCTTGCTGGGGATGCTAATACTGAAGCGGCTATAAACGTGGCATGACAAAGTAACTCCCCATTGTTTCAATTTCTTAGATTAAATTCAATTGGTACTTCAACGAGGCCATTGTTTTAAATCTCTATAATGCCATTTACCCCATACTCGATCCAAATGCTGTGGGGCATTTTATGTTTTATAACAAATTAAAATAATGATCAGAAAACCATGAATATCTTATGGGGCGTTTGTCGCTTCGAGTTAATTATGTAATATCCTCATCAAGCCCAAGGTAAGCTATTTAGAAAATTAATTTTATCTAAACAACATGAGCACAATATGAACTCCCCTTTTTTAACTCACTATTGACAGGGCTTATTAATAAATACGATTGCAGGTGATTTTGGGTGGCTATCTTTAGGGATAAACCTTAGGGGTAAAACCTTCCCTTTTAATCATGTTCTAATGACCAATGCATTGTTTTTATTTGGAAAATCAGAAATCAAATAAGGTGGCGGAGAGGAAGGGATTCGAACCCTCGATGAGCTATTAACCCATACACCCTTAGCAGGGGCGCGCCTTCAGCCACTCGGCCACCTCTCCACCGCCGTTGATACAGAAACGAGTAGATGAATGCAAGAGTTTCGTTATTCATTTTGGTGCCTTTCCATGACTTGCAGGCCGCCATTACCAACATATGTCTCTAGAAGAAGCGCGCTTCATCAAATATTTGATGGGTTGAAGTGGCGCGTATAACGTCTGTTTGTGCTAAGGTCGTACCAGCGTTCAAGGGGTATATATCGCGGCTAATATTGGTCGACCTTGTTTCCTTTCCTTTATTTGGTATGTGTCATTGGGGGGTGAGTCACACCAACTTATAAAACGGGTAATCTATTTGGTTTTATATCTGCGTTCGTAAAGTGATAGTTTAAGGTTAGAATTAAGTTATTTACATATTGTCTACGGAGGATATGTTCAGAAAAAAGGGAGAGCAGACTTATGCAGACTATTGGACATTTTATTGACGGTGCACGCGTTGAGGGCGTTTCTGGGCGTAAAAAAGACATTTTTAATCCAAATACAGGTGAAGTTCAGGCGCAAGTGATGATGGCGACGGCAGATGAGCTTGACGCTGCGGTCCGTTCGGCATCACAGGCGCAACGCGAATGGGCAAAAGTTAATCCGCAAAAACGTGCGCGCATTCTTTTTGCTTATAAGCAGTTGGTAGAAGACAATATGGATGCCTTGGCGCATACGCTATCAATTGAGCATGGAAAAGTGATAGCTGATAGCAAGGGCGATATTATGCGTGGCATTGATGTGATTGAATTCGCATGCGGAATTCCACATAGTCAAAAGGGGGAGCATACATATGGAGCGGGCCCTGAGATTGATGTCTACTCGATGCGCAAACCACTGGGTGTTGTCGCTGGCATTACCCCGTTTAACTTTCCTGCCATGATCCCAATGTGGATGTTTGGAATGGCCATTGCTACTGGCAATGCCTGTATTTTAAAGCCATCTGAAAAAGATCCTTCTGTGCCGATGCGATTGGCTGAGCTATTTATTGAAGCTGGGGGACCAGTTGGACTTTTACAATGCGTAAATGGGGACAAAGAGATCGTTGATGCGATCTGTGACCACCCCGTCATTAAAGCTGTCTCTTTCGTTGGTAGCTCGGATATTGCTCAATATGTTTATGCGCGGGCAACCTCTAATGGCAAGCGTGCGCAATGTATGGGCGGGGCAAAGAACCACGGCATTATCATGCCAGATGCGAATATGGAGCAGGCGGCAAAAGATATTCTTGGCGCTGCTTATGGCTCAGCTGGCGAACGCTGTATGGCATTGCCTGTTGTTGTGCCAGTTGGCGAGGGAACCGCTGAGCGATTCTTAGAGGCATTCATGCCTAAGCTTGAGGCATTAACACTTGGCACATCAACGGATCCTGATGCTGACTATGGTCCTGTGGTCACCGATGTGCATAAACGCTCAATTGAGGCAAATATTGAAAAGGCCGTAAACGAAGGTGCAACACTTTTAAAAGATGGCCGCGGCTTTAAGCTTCAAGGTTATGAAAACGGGTATTTTATTGGACCGACTTTGCTCGATCATGTTACCCCAGATATGGAAACATATCAGGATGAAATTTTTGGCCCTGTTCTCCAAATTGTTCGCGCCAAAAACTTTGATGAAGCAGTGCAATTTCCTTCTCAACACCAATACGGAAATGGTGTTGCTATTTTTACCGGTAATGGTCGCGTGGCAAGAGAATTTGCCGATCGCGTAGAGGTTGGTATGGTTGGTATCAATGTCCCCATTCCGGTACCTGTTGCTTATCACAGTTTCGGTGGTTGGAAGCGCTCGGCTTTTGGTGATGCCAATCAATATGGTATGGAAGGATTGCGGTTTTACACCAAGGTCAAAACGGTCACACAAAGCTGGCCTGAGGGGGAAACCGAGGATAGTGCATTTATTATTCCTCGGTTCTAAAGTGTTTTTTGGGGCGGTGTGTCTGCCCTATAATGTATTAAGGACGTATAAGGGGCAGAACATTATGGATTTTTCATTAAGTGAAGAACAAGGGCTGATTCAAGATATGGCAAAAGGATTTGCCGATTCTGAGCTCGCCCCCAATTCATCGAAATGGGATGTTGAGAAAATACTCGATCGATCTGTCTTCGAGAAAGCGGCTGAGCTTGGGCTGATGGGCATATATTCCAGCGAAGAACATGGTGGTACTGCGCTGTCGCGTCTTTCGTCTGCTTTGGTTTTTGAGCAGTTGGCGGCGGGAGACGTATCCCATACGGCAATGATGACCATTCACAATATGGCAACATGGATGATTGACCGTTATGCCGATGACGCCTTGCGCTCAAAATTTGTTCCGAAATTAACCGCGGGGCAATTCATCTCGAGTTATTGTTTGACCGAGCCAGGCGCTGGTTCTGATGCGGGGTCCTTAGCCACCAAAGCCAGACGCGATGGCGATACTTATATTCTCAACGGCACTAAAACCTTCATCTCAGGCGCTGGCTGGAGTGATGTCTATGTTGTTATGGCACGGACCAGTGATGATGGCGCGCGCGGTGTATCTTGTTTTGTGGTTGAGAATGGAACCCCTGGTCTTAGTTTTGGAGCTAATGAACGAAAAATGGGATGGAATGCTCAGCCCACGGCGCAAGTTATATTTGACGATTGTCGCGTTCCCGCGGCGCACCGGGTTGGCGAAGAGGGAGAGGGCTTTAAGTTCGCCATGAGCGGCTTAGATGGGGGGCGCATTAATATTGGTGCCTGCAGTCTTGGGGGTGCGCAAAAAGCAATCGAGGCATCTATTCAATATACAAAAGACCGCACGCAATTTGGGAAAGCCATTTCCGAATTTCAGAATACACAATTTATGTTGTCTGATATGGCGACTGAACTTGAAGCCTCTCGGCTTATGATTTATCGCGCGGCAGATAAGCTTGATAAAAAAGATCCAAATGCTGGTGCTGCTTGTGCAATGGCTAAGCGTTATGCCACCGATATGTGCAGTAAAATTGCCAATGATGCTCTGCAATTACATGGTGGCTATGGGTATTTATCTGAATATGGCGTTGAGCAAATTGTTAGGGATCTTCGTGTCCATCAAATTCTTGAGGGCACTAATCAAATCATGCGTATGATTGTATCGCGTTCGCTTTTGAATTAGGCGAAAAGATTAATCGATCAAAAACAAAAAGCATCTTAGGGGAGAAGCTAATATGACAACGATTGCTTTTATCGGACTTGGTAATATGGGTATTGGTATGGTCGGTAATTTAGCCAAGGCTGGTCATGATGTTCGTGCATTTGATTTATCAAAAGATGCTGTTCAACAGGCTGTGGATTTGGGTTGCTTTGGCGCAGACAATATTGGTCATGCTGTCGCTGAAGCTGATATTGTTGTGACAATGTTGCCGGCAGGTGCGCATGTTAAATCAGTTTTTTGTGATGCCGAGGGTGTCTTCGCCCATGGCAAACCAGGTACGCTTATGATTGATAGTTCAACAATTGATGTGACTGACGCGCGCGACGTCATTGCCGTTGCCAATTCCAAGGGGTTTGAAATGATTGATGCGCCCGTATCTGGCGGTGTTGGTGGTGCGGCGGCGGGTACACTCACTTTTATGTGTGGTGGTGAGAAGGCTGCCTATGATCGCGCTAAGCCTGTGCTTGATCTAATGGGAAAAAATATCTTTCATGCTGGCGATGCGGGAAATGGCCAAGTTGCTAAAATTTGCAATAACATGTTGCTTGGGATTCATATGATTGGCACATGCGAGGCCTTTAATTTGGCTGAAAAATTGGGCCTTGATGCGCAGACGTTTTATGATATTTCAAGCACTGCTTCTGGGCAAAATTGGTCAATGACTAGCTATTGCCCAGCGCCGGGCCCTGTTGCATCTGCTCCTTCAAATAATAACTATGCGCCTGGCTTTGCAGCGGCCATGATGTTGAAAGATTTGCGTCTTGCGCAGGGGGCGGCGCAAGCGGCAAACGCTTCTATCCCGCTTGGACTTCATGCTGAAAACTTATATGCGACTATGGAAGAAATGGGCCATGATGGCATGGACTTTTCAGGTATTATGAAGCTCGTTAATGGAAGTCTATAGACAATAACGCATAACAATGAGGGTATAAACACGAAAGCATAGGCACTCAAGATGAGCGCTTCATTTCTGTCTTTTTGGGAAAAAATTTAGATGAACCGATTTACAAGTAAGGCCTGGTTTAAGCTTATCATTGGGGCCCTTGCTATATCTGCCTTATACTATCTTAATCAAACTGGTTATTGGGAACTGATCGAGCAAGTGCTTTCCAGCGAGCGATTGAGCACACAGTTAGGCGGTGTGGTGATTAATCCCTACATCGTATTGCGTGGCTTGCTCATCATCATTGCTATTTTTTGGCTAACGGCTGTTTTAATTGATCTTATTTCTATCCGCATTTCAGGTCGAACTAGCATTAATGCTAGCACACGAAATTTGCTCATCACACTTGTTCAGGTCTTGTTTTATATTATAGCGGGCCTGGTTACTCTAAACATGCTTGAGATAAACCTTTCTGCTCTTGCCTTTTTGGGCGGAGCGATTGGTATTGGTCTTGGTTTTGGATTACAGAAGATTGCGGCCAATTTTATAAGCGGCATTATTTTGCTTCTCGAAAAATCGATCCGCGTTGGCGACCTCGTTGAACTTGACGGCGGGTTGAATGGCTTTGTGCGACAAACGCATGCACGTTATACTTTGCTTGAGGGGTTTGATGGCCGCGAAGTGATGGTGCCTAATGAAGATTTTATTGTCAGCCGGGTTACAAATTTAACCTTTTCAGACATGAAAGGGCGGCTAAGTTTTAAGATTGGTGTGAGTTACAGTAGTGATCTTGATCAGGTCAAATCTTTGTTAGTTGAGGTTGTGCGCAATCACCCTCTTGCTTTAGATGAGCCCGCACCGGCGGTTTATCTGACCGAGTTTGGTGACAGCGCTGTGGTTTTTCTAGTAAAAGTCTGGATTCGTGACGTTGTTACCCAGCGTTGGACGGCAACGAACGATATTAATTTCGCAATTTGGCAGAAACTTAGAGAAAACAATATCGAAATACCGTTTCCTCAGCGCGTTATTCATCTTAAGAAGGATGTTGATTAAACGAGATTTCAAGCTGGCAGGCTTGTTATGTATAAATAACAGCATAAAATGGCTTACAACATAATAAGGTTTCATTGTTAACCTTAAATGAGTAGTTTTTTGAGTTCTAGGAGAGTTTCATGGACGCACTATCTGCAACTATTAAAGGTGAAATCCCAGGTTATAAACCTAAATATGAGGTTACTTATCCTGACCGCCCCCAAGGCTTTGATCTTACCAATATTTTGGCATTTCGGGATGGTCAACCACATGGATATTTTCATCGGTTGCGTGAGCAGGCACCTGTCTCTTGGTGGGATATGCCAGCAAGTACAAATATGGCCGGATTTTGGGCGCTCACCAAATATGAAGATGTAAAGAGTGTTGACTTGGATGCGCGAACATTCTCCTCGCAACAGGGGGGGATTTTGATGGGCTTTAGCGATCGCGATCGTGGTCCAAAGCGGCTTCGTGCAGCAGCGCTTGATAGTTTGATAAACTTAGACCAGCCATACCATGTACCTTTACGGATGGAGCATCGTCCCTTTTTTACACCCGATTATATTGCACAGCTTCAAACACGTGTTTCAGCTGAGATTGATCGTTTACTCGATAATGTTGAGGCAAAAGCCAAAGCCAATAATGGCCGCGTTGATTTGGTTCAAAATTTCTCGCAGTGGCTCCCGCTTTATACTTTATGCGAAATGCTTGGGGTTGAAGAGAAGGACCGCTCCAAGATCGTTCGTTGGATGCATTACTTGGAAATGGCCAGTTATATTATTAGCGATCCAGAGAGCAGTGTTTCGCCTCTTTTTCTTGTAAAGTTTCTTTGGAATATTCGTCAGATGATGCGCTATGGCGATCGTATTATGGCGGATCGTCGACGTAATCCTCGAAATGATTTGCTAAGCGTGATTGCCAATGCCAAAATTGGTAATGAGCCCATGCAGCAAAGCTATTTGGATGGTTCTTGGTTATTGATTATATTTGCTGGGAATGACACAACTCGCAATTCTCTCTCGGGCACGATGCGCCTTTTGACGCAATTCCCTGATCAAAAGCAAGCGATCTTAGAACAGCCTGATCTTGTCACAAAACTTGTGCCAGAGGCTTTGCGTTTGGTCTCTCCAGTTATGTATATGCGACGGACTGCTAAAGAAGATGCCGAAATTTCAGGACAAAAAATAAGTGCAGGTGAGAAAGTCATCATGTGGTATGGGGCGGCTAACCGCGACCCTGATGTTTTTGCTGATCCTGACCGTATGGATATTTTTAGAAGCAATGCTGGACAGCATCTGGCCTTTGGAACAGGCCCGCATGTTTGCCTTGGGCAGCGCGTTGCGAATATGCAGCTAGAAACGGCTTATACGAAAATATTGGAGCGCTTTCCAAAAATTCAATGGACTGGCAAACATGCGCATGCACCTAATAATTTCGTTCATGCTATTACTGAGCTCGAGGTTGATCTAGGTCTGTAACAGAAGCAATTTTGGCGCGGCAGATGAAGCGGTAAAAAAGAAGCGATGAAAAGATGACAGATTTTAATACGAAACACCGCCCCCATCTTGAGTCGACCGGAAAGTTTCTCCTGCTTTTATCTGTTTTTGCCGCTTATTTTGGCTACTCGTGGTGGGCGTTTGATGCGGCAACAGGTATTGGCGTGACGCTTTTGACCTGGGCGTTTTTTGTACTTTGCACACCCATTGCTGATGCCGGGTTTCTGTTAGATTTTCCAATACGCGTTTTGTTTAAAGTTCGAATGGTCATCACCGAATTGCTAGTTTGGGGTATTGCTATCTCTATCAGTGGTTTTTGCGTTTTTTATATACCTGAGCTTTTTGAGAATACAGTTCTAACAAGCCTGTTTTACCGCATTCTGACAGAGCCTTTTCCTTATTGGTCACTGATTGTTCTGAGTGCGATTGGTACTTTCTTATCCATTCAATTCGGAGATGAAATGCTCGATGTTATGTCCCACCGCGATCGCGATATGTGGCATAACCATGGAATTTGGCTACGCTTAATAACATTTATATTTATTTTCAGTATGACACTGGTGGCTTATCAGCACCTTCTCAGCGAACTCGGTGTGCATATTACCGATTAAACTTTCTTATAGACTTGTGCACCATTGACCCGAAATTCTGTTGATTTTTCTCTCATACCTTCTTCAAGCGCTTGCTCGGGTGGCATATTCAGTTTTGCCGCATAATCACGTACATCTTGCGTGATTTTCATCGAGCAAAAATGAGGGCCACACATAGAACAAAAATGTGCAACCTTCATGGATTGCTTTGGCAAAGTTTCGTCATGATAAGAGCGCGCCGTATCGGGGTCTAAGGATAGATTGAATTGATCGTCCCATCTGAATTCAAAGCGAGCCTTAGAGAGTGCATTGTCGCGTATTTGTGCTCCGAGATGACCCTTGGCAAGGTCAGCTGCATGGGCTGCAAGCTTGTAAGTGATAATGCCATCTTTAACGTCTTGCTTATTGGGAAGGCCAAGGTGCTCTTTAGGGGTTACATAACATAGCATCGCGGTCCCATACCAACCGATTTGAGCAGCGCCTATCGCGGATGTAATATGGTCATAACCAGGTGCAATATCTGTGGTGAGTGGGCCAAGTGTGTAAAATGGCGCCTCCTCACACCACTCGAGCTGCTTGTCCATATTTTCTTTGATCAGTTGCATGGGCACGTGTCCAGGGCCTTCGATCATAACTTGAACATCATGTTTCCACGCAATTTGTGTGAGTTCGCCTAGGGTTTTAAGCTCACCTAATTGTGCTGCATCATTGGCGTCCCAAATCGAGCCAGGACGGAGTCCGTCGCCTAATGAAAAGGACACATCATAGGCTTTCATAATCTCACATATTTCTTCAAAATGCGTATATAAAAAACTCTCTTTATGATGTGCTAAGCACCACTTGGCCATAATCGATCCGCCTCGTGAGACGATTCCAGTTAAACGATTAGCGGTGAGGGGCACATAACGTAACAAGACTCCAGCATGGATTGTAAAATAATCTACACCTTGCTCTGCTTGCTCGATCAGCGTGTCTTTGAAAATCTCCCATGTTAGATCTTCGGCCTTGCCGTCGACTTTTTCGAGTGCTTGATAGATAGGAACCGTGCCAATTGGCGCAGGTGAATTGCGAATGATCCATTCGCGTGTTTCGTGAATATGTTTGCCAGTCGACAGGTCCATAATCGTGTCTGCGCCCCAGCGAATACCCCATGTCATCTTGTCCACTTCCTCACCAATAGAAGAGGAGACTGCAGAGTTTCCGATATTACCATTAATCTTAACTAAGAAATTCCGCCCAATAATCATCGGCTCGCTCTCAGGATGATTTATATTTGCCGGAATAATTGCACGCCCGCGGGCGACTTCATCGCGGACAAATTCAGGCGTTATTTCTTGCGATGGTTGGGCACCAAAATTATCACCGGGATGCTGTTTAAGTAGCATGTCGCTCATTCTTGCACCGCGCTCGCCAGTTGCGCGGAGTTCTTCAATATATGCCGCACGATTTTGGTTTTCGCGAATGGCAATATATTCCATCTCGGGTGTAACAATGCCGCGCCGTGCATAATGCATTTGGGTTACATTCTGCCCGCTTTTGGCGCGTCTTGGCTTGCGCGCAAGCTCAAAGCGAAGGGCTGTGAGCTTGTCATCCTGCAAGCGCCCTTGGCCATAGTCACTGGTTGGACCTTCGAGTTCCTCTGTGTCATCTCGTTCATTAATCCAAGCAGCTCGCAAGGGGGCGAGCCCTTTTTGAATATCAATGTTAGCCTCAGGGTCTGTATATACGCCTGATGTGTCGTAGACATAAATTGCTGGGTTTTCTTCACCGCCCATGTCTGTGGGCGTTGGGTCCTGCTTAATTTTGCGCATGGGAACGCGTATATCGGGCCGAGAGCCTTGAACATAGACTTTTTGGCTATTTGGGAGCTGTGCGATGGCCGCTTTATCAACATGCGCGTTGGCTGCTGCAAATTCGCTATTATTTTTATGTTTCGGTGCAGTCTTTTGCTTATTTGACGATTCTGAATGTGGCATCGAATTCTCCTATTAGACACCACAAAGAGCTAGCACTCCCTGCGGCGGCATTATCCGTGGACAGGTGCCAAGGGTGTAATCTCACCGCATTATGCGGACCCCCGTGCGTCAAAAAAAACCATAGCGAATTTAGGCATGTGCGGCAAGTTATACAATTTACCTACTTGGCAATATAAAAATTACTGCTACACTTTTTTTATATTTATGGGAGACATGAACATGAGTGAAGCATTAAAGCAAGAAAATCATTATGAACGCGCTCAGAAGGTAGCACTTGAAGATATCAATCTAATTGATGAAAACCTCTGGGTAAATGAAGATTTTTGGCCATATTTTGAACGCTTGCGTCGCGACGATCCTGTTCATTATTGCGCCAATGAAGATGGCCGCGAACGTCAGGGGCCCTATTGGTCGATCACCCGTTATAATGACATTATGGCGATTGATACTGACCATAAGCGTTTTTCATCTGAGCCTGGTATTACCATTCAGGACCCCGAGGATGATTTTACATTGCCAATGTTTATTGCAATGGATCAACCAAAGCATGATATTCAACGCAAGACAGTTTCACCAATTGTTGCACCAATGAATCTTCAAAATATGGAAGCGCTTATTCGTGAGCGAACGCAACGTGTGCTGGATAGTTTGCCAATTGATGAGGAGTTTGATTGGGTAGATCGCGTATCCATTGAGCTAACAACACTTATGCTCGCCACATTGTTTGACTTTCCATATGATGAGCGCCGCAAGTTGACCCGTTGGTCCGACGTTACGACAGCCAGTTTAGACTCTGGGATTATTGAGAGTGAAGAAGCGCGCCGCGCTGAACTTTATGAATGCCTCGAGTATTTTACAAAGCTCTGGAACGAGCGCGTTAACGAGGAGCCGAAGACAGATTTAATTTCTATGTTGGCTCATGGTGAAGCCACGCGAAATATGGATCCATTGGAATATTTGGGCAATCTTCTTTTGCTCATCGTTGGTGGTAATGATACAACTCGAAATTCTATGACTGGTGGCGTTTACGCTTTGAATAAATTTCCAGATCAATTCCAAAAATTGAGAGAAAACCCCTCACTTATTCCCAATATGGTGTCTGAAATTATTCGCTGGCAGACACCTCTTGCTTATATGCGTCGTACCGCGCTTGAGGATGTTGAAATGCACGGTAAGACCATTAAAAAAGGTGATAAAGTTGTTATGTGGTATGCCTCGGGGAACCGCGATGAGACCGTTATCGAGAATCCGAATAAATTAATTATCGACCGTGAAAATGCTCGTCGCCATGTTTCTTTTGGCTTTGGTATTCATCGGTGTGTCGGTAATCGACTTGCCGAGCTTCAACTTACAATACTGTGGGAAGAAATTCTCAAACGCTTTAGTGATATTGAGGTTTTGGCAGAGCCGCCTCGTATTTTGTCATCCTTTGTGAAAGGATATAGCAGCATGATGGTAAAGGTTAAAAAATAATGGATTGTTCAGGTAAAATAGCACTCGTTACAGGCGCCGGCGATGGCATTGGACGCGCATGCGCAATTGCCTTGGCTGCCAATGGTGCCTTTGTCATTGCAACTGATATTGACGGTGCGTCGGCTGGCAAAACAGCAGAAATGATTGGTGCCGATAAGGCGCGGGCTGATAAGCTGGATGTAACAATCGAGGCTGAGTGGCAGCGTATTTTTTCAGATATCGCCGCTCAAGAGGGCACAATTGATATAATGGTAAATAATGCAGGCATTGCTGTTGGTGTTCCCTTTGTTGAAATGAGCTTGGCGGATTGGCAGAGACAAAATGCCGTAAATCTTGACGGTGTATTCTTGGGCAGCAAATATGCTGTGCTTTCGATGGCCGCAAAGGGTGCTGGGTCTATTATTAATGTATCTTCTGTTGCTGGTCTTGTTGGCGCACCAGGTTTGGCTGGCTATTGCGCAACCAAGGGGGGCGTTCGCTTATTTACCAAAGCTGCAGCTGTTGAGTTGGCCAGTGGTGGTTTGAATATTCGTGTAAATTCTGTTCATCCTGGTATTATTGATACGCCGATTTGGGGCAAAGATATTGGCGGTTTGCTTGCTGCTGCGCCGCAAATGTCCTCAGAAGGGTCTAATCGATTGAATGTCGATGAGATGAGTGAGAAAACTGTTCCTGGCGGCAAAGCAGGTAAACCTGAAGACATTGCAAATGCTGTTGTTTTTCTTGCTTCTGACGCGTCTTCCTATATGACGGGTTCTGAAGTTGTCATTGATCACGGATTAACAGCAAGCTAGGGGCCCCCTGATTGAAATCTTTATTTACCGTCGATAAAGGTAAGCTGGCTCGACCTATTTGGGCCTTAACACCAGATATGTTACCTGACTGGTGTGAAACGCATGCGGGCGCGCGCAGTGCTTGGGTTGAGAGCAATCAATTCACTGCTGCGGCGGGGCAAATCTTAATGCTTCCTGATAGTGCCGGTGGTGTTGAAGGTGTCTTGCTGGGCCTTGGTAAGGTGATAGATCCCTTTGCGCTTGCTGATTTACCTGCAAAGCTTCCCGAGTCCAATTATCGGCTTTCTGACTCGGCACCAAAAATCTTATGGGACATGGCACCTATTGCGTGGGCGATGGGAACCTACCAATTTTTTGAATATAAAAGTACGTCTAAATCTCGGCTATGGCCTCGCTTAGTTGTGTCACCTGAATTCAATATTGATCGTCTTAACAGCCTCGTGCGGGCTATGTTTATGGCGCGCGACCTTATAAATAAGCCAGCAGCAGATATGGGTCCCGAAGCACTTGATGCTGCTGTACGCGATGTTGCGGAGCAATTTGGGGCTAGTCATCAGTCAATTATTGGGTCGGATTTACTTGATGAAAATTATCCATTGATCCATGCCGTTGGGCGTGCAGCTGAGCAAGCGCCAAGGTTTATTGAGCTAACCTGGGGATCGCCTGATCATCCAGAGGTTTGTTTGGTGGGTAAAGGGGTTTGTTTTGATACTGGAGGTCTCAACCTCAAGCCTGGCAATTACATGGATATTATGAAAAAGGATATGGGCGGCGCGGCAATTGCGCTTGGTTTGGCTTATGCGATTATGGATGCTGAGCTGCCTGTGCGGTTGCGATTATTAATTGGGGCTGTCGAGAATGCTATTGGACCTCATGCCTTTCGACCAGGGGATATTTTACCAAGTCGTAATGGCATGACAGTTGAAATTGGCAATACAGATGCTGAGGGGAGGCTTGTTCTTGCTGATTTATTGACAGAAGCAGTTAGCCATAAACCTGACCTTATTATTGATTTTGCCACTTTAACGGGTGCTGCGAGGGTTGCGCTTGGGCCAGAGGTTATGCCATTCTATACGCGTAATGATACGGTTGCGTGTGAGATTGAGCAAAGTGGCCGTGTAGCCCATGACCCCGTTTGGCGCTTGCCGCTATGGGAAGGTTACGACACGATGCTTGATAGTCGTATTGCAGATGTAAATCATATTTCAAGTTCTCCGATGGCTGGAAGCGTTATTGCCGCTTTGTTTTTGGCGCGTTTTGTACCCACTGAACAAGCATGGGCTCATTTCGATGTCTATGGTTGGAACATAAAATCACGTGCTGGCCGCCCTATCGGCGGTGAGGCAACAGCGTTACGCGCTGTATTTACATATATTGAAAGACATTATGAACAATCTCAGAAAACAATCCAATAAGCCAGACCCTCGAATTAACCCTTGGCGCGATGATTTAGCCGCCGATCATTTGCGTGGTGAAGTTGATGCCCCCAAATTTGTGAAGGGAAAAGATTTCGATCTGATTGCACCTGTTGCCAATATTCATCAATCTCCGGCGCATGGGGCTATGGTCACAAGCCAACTTTTGTTTGGTGAACGCTTCCGCGTATACGATATTCAGGGCGATTGGGCTTGGGGACAATGCCAATTTGACGATTATGTTGGTTATGTCTTAACCGAGGACCTTGGAAAGCCACAAACACCAACACATTGGGTGAGCGCATTGCGTGCACATATTTATGATGAACCCAATATTAAGTCACGCCCACTCATGGCGGTTTCTTATGGGGCAAAACTGGTCGTTATTGGCACTGAAGGTAAATTTTACCGTGTCGCTGGCGGATCTTACATATTTCGCGGACATGTTGCTTCGCTTGATAAGCCCGTGCAGGATTATATTGCCTCTGCCCGTCGGTTTATTGGTACGCCCTATTTATGGGGCGGTCGGGAAAGTCTCGGGATTGATTGCTCTGGATTGGTGCAGGTGAACTTGATGCAGGCAGGGTTAGCCTGCCCTCGCGATACAGATATGCAGCAAGCCAGTCTTGGCGAACCAGTCATTGGCGACCCCCAAAAAGGAGATATTATATTTTGGAAGGGGCATGTCGGTCTTGTCTCGGGAGATGATCGTCTATTGCATGCCAATGCAACCTTTATGGAAGTTGTTGAAGAAAGTTTGAGTGGCGCAATTGCAAGGATTGCTGAAACCGATGGGCCTGTCATAGCCATTAAAAGGCTGAAACATTAACAGGCTTTAGGGTTAGTATTGTGGGGTTATAAAACGGCTTGGATAAGACGCTGGGTATAAGCTTCTTGTGGGTTTTGGAAAACCTCTGAAGTTATACCAGTCTCTACGCATTTCCCGTTTTGCATGACCATGATGCGATGAGATAAAGCTCTAACAATATTTAAATCATGACTGATAAAAATATAAGTGAGATTTTTTTCAGTTTGTAAGCGTCGTAAGAGGTTAATAATTTGCGCTTGAACAGATCTGTCCAAAGCGCTTGTCGGCTCGTCTAATACTAGTAGCTCAGGCTCCATAATTAACGCACGCGCAATTGCTATGCGTTGGCGCTGACCGCCTGAAAACTCATGTGGGTAGCGTCCAACCATTGAAATATCGAGTTCAACATCATTAAGTGTTTGTGCGAGGCGTTGTGCTATCTCCTCTGCGCTGAGGTGTTTTTCATGAACGTCGAGGCCTTCTGTTATTATTTGTCCAACGGACATACGGGGGCTCAATGAACCAAATGGGTCTTGAAATACAATTTGCCTGTCTTTTCGAAGCGCGCGCGCTTCTTTATTTGATAGGGTATTTGTGGCTTGATTGCGGAATATAATGTCGCCTTCTGATTTTTGTAACCCAAGCAGTGCCCGGCCTAATGTCGTTTTGCCTGAACCACTCTCCCCAACAACCCCAAGGCTTTCGCCAGGATAAACAACCATATTCACACCGTCGACTGCTTGTAATGTTTCGTTAGGGCTGAATAGATTTTTCTTTATTGTGAACTGAACACGTATATTGCGTGCCTCCAAAATAGGGTTTTGGTCGATTTGAGGTGGTGGTGGGCTATCTTTTGGAACCGCATCAAAAAGGGTTTTTGTATAGGGGTGCTTGGGACCTTTAAAAATATCATCGACATTACCGCGTTCGATAATTTCGCCGTTCTGCATCACACAAATTGTGTCTGCCATATAGCGTACAACCCCTAGGTCATGGGTGATGAGAAGGATTGCTAATCCATATTCGGCCTGTAGGTCTTTTAAGAGATCCAATATTTGTTTTTGGATGGTCACATCAAGAGCAGTAGTTGGCTCATCAGCAATAAGGAGTTTGGGACGATTGGCAATCGCCATAGCGATGATGATGCGTTGGCGTTGGCCACCTGATAATTCGTGCGGGTAATTTGAATAACGTGTCTCAGCATCCTTGATGCCGACTCTATGCATAAGTGCAATAGCCTCAGACTTAGAGGATTTAGCGCTATGTCCATGTAAGGACAGAGCCTCACTAATTTGCACGCCGACTGTATGGAGCGGGTTAAGGGCTGTCATAGGTTCTTGAAAAATCATGGCAATATCATTACCGCGTATTTTCCTGAGGGTATCATCGTTTGCTGTTATTATACTTTGAGCGTCGAATATAATGTCACCAGCGGTGTATGAGGCTGGCGGAGTGGGCAAGAGCTGTAAAATAGACATTGCAGTGACTGACTTCCCAGAGCCGCTTTCGCCAACAATGCCAAGTGTTTTACCAGCATCGAGTGTGAGGCTAACGTCGCGAACTGCATGGCTGACAGTCCCATTTTGCGTAAAGTCAACGCTGAGGTCTTTGACATGAAGGAGGGTCATACGCTGACCTTCCGGGGGTCAAATGCATCACGCACAGCTTCTCCGATAAAGATGAGCAGTGAGAGCATGAAAGCAATCACAAAAAAACCAGAAAGTCCAAGCCATGGTGCATGCAAATTATTTTTGCCTTGGGCAAGCAGCTCGCCAAGCGAAGGCGAGCCTGGAGGTAATCCAAATCCTAAAAAGTCGAGCGATGTGAGCGTTGTGATGGATGCATTTAGAATGAAGGGCATTAGAGTTAGCGTTGCCACAATTGCATTTGGCAAAACGTGCCGCCACATGATGAGAATACTTGAAACCCCGAGTGCACGCGCAGCCTCCACATATTCAAAGTTACGTGCGCGTAAAAACTCAGCACGAACAACGCCAACAAGCGAAACCCACGAGAAGACGAGTAATATACCAAGTAAGATCCAAAATGTTGGCTCAATCACTGAGGCGACGATGATGAGCAAGTAAAGCGTTGGAATACTTGTCCAGATTTCGATAAAGCGTTGTAGTCCAAGGTCAACCCATCCGCCAAAATAGCCCTGAACGGCGCCAGCACAGACCCCTATAATTGATGAAAAAATAGTGAGCAGGAGACCAAATAGAATTGATATGCGAAAGCCGTAAATAAGACGAGCTAGGACATCTCGTCCTTGGTCATCTGTGCCGAGCCAATTTTCATGATCGGGTGGCGATGGCGCTGGCCGCTCGAGATCTAGGTTAATAGTATCATAAGAATATCGTAGTGGTGGCCATACGATCCAGCCGTTTTTATCCTCGATGAGTGATTGCACAAAAGGATCACGGTAATCTGCCTCTGTTGCAAAGTCGCCACCAAAGACAGTCTCCTCATAAACACTGAAGATAGGGGTGTAAAAGGCATCATCGTATCGAATAAGAAGAGGTTTGTCATTGGCAATGAACTCTGCACAAAGTGAGACGACAAAAAGTGACAAAAAGAGCCATAGCGAGATATAGCCACGTCGGTTTGCTTTGAAATTTTGCCAACGCCGGTTGGTAATGTCAGATCTTACCATTAGTCCCGCGCCTCAAAATTGATCCGAGGATCGATCCATACATATGTGAGATCTGAGATAAGTGTCACGAATAATCCCATTAAACCAAATATATAAAGCGAGGCAAAAACGACAGGGTAATCACGGTTGATAATGCTTTCATAGGATAGGAGTCCTAGTCCATCGAGCGAGAAAATGGTTTCAATGAGTAGGGAACCTGTGAAAAAAGCGCCAATGAATGCGCCGGGGAACCCTGCGACGACTATGAGCATGGCGTTGCGGAAAACATGGCCATAAAGGACGCGACTTTCTGTTAATCCTTTAGCGCGCGCCGTCATGACATATTGTTTGCGAATTTCATCGAGAAATGAATTTTTCGTCATTAATGTGGTTGTTGCAAATCCGCCAATGCTGAGTGCAAGCACGGGCAAGAAAATATGCCAAAGATAATCAAGCGCTTTTCCAGACCATGAGAGGCTTTCCCAATTCTCTGAGGTTAGGCCGCGTAAAGGGAAAATGTCAAAATAACTTCCGCCTGCGAATAAGACAATAAGAGCAACGGCGAAAAGAAACCCCGGTATGGCATATCCGATGACGATGATTGTCGATGTCCATGTATCAAAGCGCGCTCCATCTTTTCGGGCCTTAGCAATCCCTAAGGGAATTGAAATAAAATAGGTGAGGAGTGTGGTCCATAACCCAAGAGATACGGATACAGGCAATTTTTCTTTGATCAGAGAGATGACAGATACATCTCTGTAATAACTCTCTCCAAAATCAAAGCTCAAATAGTTAGACACCATGAGAAAAAAGCGTTCATATACAGGTTTGTCAAAACCAAATTGCTTTTCAAGCTCGGCAATGAATTCGGGATCTAATCCTTGAGCACCACGATATTTTGTGTCGCCTCCCGTTCCGAGTTGTTCCATCTGATTATTTGAAAAGCGCGAGGTAGCACCTTGGTCATGTCCTTGTAATTGGGCAATAACACGCTCAACTGGGCCTCCGGGCGCAAATTGCACAATGGCAAAGCTGATCGCTAATATGCCAAATATTGTTGGCACCATTAGCAAAAGACGTCGAAGAATATACTGACTCATTCTGAGCGGGGTCCTGAATGCGCGTTAGCGTCTTCTGCCGTTTTATAGGGCGGGGAGGCTGTTCGCCACCAGATCTGGGGCAATCCTAATGCATAGGGTGGCATGGGTTCAGGATGCGCGATGCCTTGCCAATAGGCTAAACGTTCATTCGGGCTATACCATTGGGGTACAACGTAATGATTCCATAACAGAACTCTATCGAGTGCTTTCGTGGCGGTGACCAAGTCTTGGCGGGTATCTGCAAACACAAGTTTATCAATAAGTTTGTCGATGACTGGGTTTTTAATACCTATCGCGTTACGCCCCCCCTCGCGGTCAGCCGATGCACTTGACCAAAAATCACGTTGCTCATTGCCAGGTGATAACGATTGAGGAAAGCCACTGACAATGACATCAAAGTCAAATTTATTTAAACGATTTTGATATTGTGTGGGATCGACGACCCGGATATTGGCTTTAATGCCAAGTTTTTTCAGATTCTGAATATAGGGTGCTATGACACGTTCGAAATTGGGTTGTACGATAAGGAACTCAATCTCCATCGCTTGGCCGTCTTTTTGTAGCTCTCCGTCTTTGACGAGCCAGCCAGACTTTTTAAGCAAAGCATTTGCTTGTCGGAGCTGGTTGCGAATATTGCCACTGCCATCAGAGACTGGGTTTTTAAAAGGCGTTGTAAAAATCTCAGGAGGGAGCTGATCTCGAAACGGTTCGAGGAGCGCAAGCTCATCAGCACTTGGCAGACCTGATGAGGCGAGTTCAGAATTCTGGAAGAAACTATTGGTGCGTGCATATTGACCATAGAATAAATTTTTATTTGTCCATTCAAAATCAAAGGCCAAGTTGAACGCTTGGCGTATGTTGGGCGCGTTAAAAGGGACGCGGCGCGTATTCATAATAAAGGCTTGCATGCCTGAGCCATTTTGCAGAGCAACCTCGTCAAGTTTTATGCGACCCTGGCTCACCGCGTCAATATTATAACCTGTCGCCCAATTCTTGGAGCTAAACTCTCGGCGTATATCAAAATCACCCGATTTAAAGGCCTCGAAGGCGACCGTGTCATCTCCGAAATAATCATAGCGGATCGTATCAAAGTTATATTGTCCAATGGTCACATTAAGGTCATTTGCCCAATAGTTTTTAACGCGTTCAAAAACAATGGTTCGCCCCGTGGTGATTTTACCCACTTTATAAGGTCCGCTGCCCAGAGGGGGCTCTAGGGTTGTTTTGTCCAAGCTGCGTTCATTGGCGCTCCAATAATGTTTCGGTAAAATGGGTAGTTGACCGAGGATAAGAGGTAACTCGCGATTGCCGCTTTGTTTAAAGGTGAATGCGACCACGTGATCATTAACTACGATTGCTTTTTCAATATCATGAAAATAAGCATCATAAAAAGGATGGGCGTCACGAATGGCGTCAAATGACCAGACAACATCTTTTGCTGTGACGGGCGTACCATCATGAAAGCGCGCTTGTTTTCTAAGAGTAAAGCGTACGCCTTTTTTATCCTGATCAAGTTCAATTTTTTCAGCAAGTAAACCGTAAGCTGCGCCAGGTTCGGCGGCGCTGCTTGTGAGGAGTGTGTCATATATAAGGGTAATGCTTTGGGCTGTTTGTCCCTTAATGGTGAATGGATTGAGATTGTCGAAACTGCCAATAGCGGCCTGTCGAAACTCTCCACCTTTTGGTGCAATTGGATTGACGTAAGGGAAATGTGGAAAATCAGGCCCAAGCGCAAGATCATCAAACATTGAGACGCCATGGGTAGGTCGTTTGTCATATGTTGTTGTGTCGCCAGCTTTAGCGGGAAATGTGATGTATAGCGTGAGTGATGCGGTTAAAAAACCAGCATAAAGGGCTTTTTTTGAGAATAAGTACGAAGACAGTGAAAAAGGATTTGGCAGTGGCGTAACCTTTTTAGCCGTTTTAATTGTTTTGAATAGACGCATATATACCTCATGAGATCATCCCCATTAGCTCGTTTACAAGCCAAGGATGACAATACCAGTGAAGCAAATAGAGTTGAAGCGTGCAAGTACGTTTCAAGCAATCCTATGTCGCTTTAATCTTTAAGGCTGCTCAAATAAGCAATTACATCGGCTCTGTCAGATTCTTTGCGCAGACCCGCAAATGCCATTGATGTCCCAGCAGCATAAGATTTGGGATTTTTAAGGAAACCGTTAAGTGCTTCCGCATCCCAATTACCATCAAGGCCACTCAATGTTGACGAATAGCCAAAGCCGCTTGCAGAAGCAATATCTCTGTTAACGATTGCATACAGGTTTGGTCCGATTTTGTGCGGTGCATCTTTAACGAAGTTATGGCAAGCGGTACATTTTTTAACAACTTTTCCGCCTTTTTCGGCTGAAGCCGTTAAAAGTAGCTCGCTAATGGGTGTTTCAACAACTTCTGCCACAGCTATTTCAGCTGACGCGCCTTCTTCGATAACGCCTTCTACTATAAATGCGTTAGGGTTAGGTTCATCCACGCTGAACAAAATATCTCCCAAATTTTGGATGCCGATATAAACGAGTAGTGTAAAAAGAACGGCGCCGGCAATTTTATTAAGTTCAAATGAGTCCATGACTTCCCCCAAATTCGAGAACCACAATATAACCATATTTCGTTTTTTTGGCTTGCGGCTTTGCGTCGCACAAAGTAAGGAAAGACAGGTTAAATCGCAAGTCTGTATATGATAAAATGCAAGAAAATTTAGAAACAATTATTCTTATTCCCGCGAGATTAGCATCGACGCGGCTGCCCAACAAACCTTTGGCCGATATTCACGGCTTACCCATGATAGTGCATGTGGTTCATCGCGCCCAAGAGTCTGGTTGCGGGCGCGTGATTGTGGCGGCCGGCGAGATGGAAACTGTGGACGCAGTAACCCAAGCTGGCGGCGAAGCTATTTTAACACCCGCTGATTTGCCATCTGGGACCGATAGAATCCATCATGTTTTGCAAGCCATTGATCCTGACAAGAAATATAAGATCATTATAAATGTGCAAGGTGATTTGCCGACTTTAGACCCCAGGCTCATCTGTGCGGCGGTGAGCGCTTTGGGTGAGGCCGATATGTCAACATTGCTTGCTGAAATTACAGATGAATCCGAGCGAACAAACCCGAATGTGGTTAAGGCTGTTTTATCGCCTAGTTTGGTTCAACAAAACCATGGCCGTGCCCTATATTTTAGTCGTGCAACCGTGCCCGATGGGCCTGGCCCGCATTATCATCATATTGGCCTTTATGTTTATCGCCGTGATGCGCTTGAGCGCTTTGTGACGCTTCCGCCGTCACCTCTTGAAATACGCGAGCGCTTAGAACAGCTGCGCGCCCTTGAGGCAGGATTTGCTATAAATGCCGCGATTGTTGATACTGTTCCTTTGGGTGTGGATACGCCTGAGGATTTGGAAAAAGCGCGTCTCGTGCTGTCGTGAGGAAAATATGTCTAAAAAAATAGCGATCCAAGGCGAGCTGGGCGCTAATTCCCACATTGCATGTCAGGATCGATACCCTGATCATGCTGTGGTGCCATGTTTAAGTTTTGATGGCGCTTTCCAAGCGCTTCGCGCTGGTGAAGTTGATTTGGCCATGATGCCGATTGAAAATACTGTCGCTGGCCGCGTGGCTGATATCCATCGATTGTTGCCAGGTTCAGGCCTTTATATTATCGGCGAGCATTTTATGCGTGTACGGCATTGCTTATTGGGCATTAAAGGAGCTGCGATTGATGGCTTGACCCATGTGCACAGCCATGAAATGGCATTAGGTCAATGCAGAAACATTATTGGTGCGCGCGGCCTCAAACCGGTTGTCGCGGGCGACACTGCTGGAGCGGCGCAAATGATTTCAACCCTCCAGGATAAGACGCAAGGCGCGATTGCGTCAGCGCTTGCGGCCGAGATTTATGGCCTTGATATTTTACAGGCTGATATTGAGGATAGTAGCCAAAATGTGACACGCTTTTTGGTGTTGTCCTCAACGCCGGATGATGCTGATGCCGCCGAGGAGGCCATTATGACGAGCTTTATTTTCCGCGTCAGAAATGTGCCTGCTGCACTTTACAAAGCCTTAGGTGGATTTGCTACCAATGGGGTTAACATGTCCAAGCTAGAGAGCTACCAGCCTAATGGTAGCTTTGCGGCAACCCAATTTTATGCCGATATAGAGGGGCATCCAGATAATGAGCGCGTTCGCCTCGCGCTTGAGGAGCTCAAATTCTACTGCTCAGAGCTTGATATATTAGGTGTTTATCCAGCAGCCCCTGAGCGCGCACATTTTACTGGCGCATAAATACACGCGGGTCGGCAGACGCCTATTGGACTTACGCGTTTAAATGTTATTAATATAATGAACCAAGAGTTGATGAGCGATAGCCATGCTGGGTGGAACACCGATTGTGCCATTTCCGTCGAGGGATTGCTTAATATCTTCGCGTGATACCCATTTTGCATCCTCAAGCTCTTGCCCATCAATTGTGATATCGGTTGTCTGTGCCCTAGCTGTGCAGGCAATCATCAGCGAGGCTGGAAATGGCCAGGGCTGTGTGGCCACATAGCGCACATCTTCAACTTCTATTCCTGCTTCTTCCATCATTTCGCGGGCAACGGCTTGCTCAATTGTCTCTCCTGGTTCGATAAAACCGGCCAGGGCAGAATACATATTGCTGGGCCAGCCTGGCTGGCGGCCGACCAAGCAGCGCTCCCCATCTTTATCGATGGTCAGCATAATGACAACTGGATCAGTCCTTGGAAAGTGCTCAGCATGACAGCTCGTACATTGCCGCTTATAGCCAGCTTCTAAAAGGATGGTTTGACTTCCGCATTGGGCGCAAAATCCGTGGCGTTGATGCCAATCTATAAGGGCTTTGGCTTGGGCCATGATTGCAAGATCGCCCGCGCTCATATCGCCGCGTGCCGCAAGCGCGCGTAAGTCTTCAAATTGTCCCATATTGGCGAATTGGCCCGAGTTTTCTGGGTCTGCTAGGTCGCTTATGTCTACGGCAAAAAGAGCCTTTTGGCGGCGGTTTAACCCTAAGAATATGACAGGCCGGGCGTCCTGAGCAAGGAGATTGCCCATAGCCGATGCTGGGAGCCAGCCTATATCAGGGCCCTCATCAGCAGAAATAGGGGGAAGTGCCAGAGGTTGCTGATGCCAGAAGGGGACAAAAAGTGAATTTTCAGACTCACGCTGTGTTTGCAACCACTCAGGATCATTTCTTAAGTGACCCGCGCGATCAAGCGGGTTATTTGAAAACATAATGGGCGCATCAGACGTCATCTTCATTCTCTTTTTGCGAATTATGGGTTTGGCTTTAGTTTGTGTAAGTTACATACAGTTACACGACAAATCTCTGTGGGCAAGGGTGTAAGCGCATTTGTCCTCCGCCTTAGAATTTGCTATAAAGTACTGGGAGATTGGCGGCAGACGCATCCCTCGCCAACCGGGTCAGATCCGGAAGGAAGCAGCCCTAACGAGTTAGGTGCGGGTTGCCTGTCCAGTCTCCCACCTTAAACGCTTGTTCTGGGTAGTTTTTTGCCTGCAAGCGTATTTCGGATGCTTGAAATTTTAAGTTGGCGATCACGGCGAACGCTGGCGGACTGTAAGCTTATTTCTTAACCTATGGAGATGCGCAGATGGCAGAAGATGACCAGGACCTAAGCGCTGTTCCCAATGAAATCTCATCAGCAGAAGATATGAGCATGGGGTTTGATATTTTAGCCGATGCTGATACTGAGAATAATATCCAGGCTAAGGGTGCTGGCTATCAGGTGCTGGCGCGTAAATACCGACCTCAAAATTTTGATGATATGATAGGCCAAGAGGCTATGGTGCAAACGCTCCGTAATGCTTTTGATTCTGGCCGGATTGCCCATGCGTTTATGCTGACGGGTGTGCGCGGAGTTGGTAAGACAACAACAGCACGAATTTTAGCGCGTGCTCTTAATTATGAAACAGACATAATCAAAGAGCCAACCACACAACTTGATGGCTATGGGCTTCATTGTGACGCTATTATGGAAGGCCGGCACGTTGATGTTATGGAAATGGATGCGGCCTCGCGCACAGGTATCAGTGATATTCGTGAAATTATCGATAGTGTTCGCTATGGCCCGGCTTCTGCGCGTTATAAAGTTTATATTATCGACGAGGTTCACATGCTCTCGACAGCAGCTTTTAACGGTCTGCTGAAAACGCTCGAAGAGCCGCCACCCTATGTTAAATTTATTTTTGCAACAACAGAAATTCGCAAAGTTCCGGTTACCGTCTTGTCACGATGTCAGCGCTTTGATCTTCGCAGGCTTACTGTTGAAGATACGCTCACATTATTAGATCGCGTATGTGGATCCGAGAAAACAGATTTAGGCGTTGAAGCTAAGACCTTAATTGCGCGTGCGGCGGAAGGCTCTGCGCGCGACGCTCTGTCTTTACTTGACCGAGCGCTCGCGCATAGTGGAGAAGATGTTGCTGCCTTAACGGGCGATACAATGCGTCAACTTTTAGGAATGGCTGATCGTGGCCGTGTCTTTGATTTGCTAGAAGCGCTTTTAAAGGGTGATGTGTCCGCAGCGCTCTCTGAGTTTGAAGGTCAATATAATATGGGTGCGGAGCCCGCGGTTGTGATTGCCGATCTTGCCGATACGACCCATTGGGTGACCCGCCTAAAATTTGTCAAAGACGCTGATCAAGATGTGACCGTTGCCGCTGAACAGAGACGGCGTGGCCGCGAGATGGCCGATGCTTTGTCTATGCCTATTTTGGCACGGGTTTGGCAGATATTATTGAAGGGGCAGCAGGAAGTTACGCTTGCAACCAATCCAAGGGCTGCAGCTGAGATGGTTTTAATGCGCCTTGCTCATATGTCCGATATGCCCACACCGGGTGATCTCGTGCGTGCCTATGATAGTGCTCATCCAGCCCCTAACACGCAACCATCGGCCGACTCTGGTCCCTCAGGAGGATCTGGCGGTTCACCTGGAAGCTCAGCGTCATCAACACAAGTACCAATAAACACTTCGGGCCAGCGGAAGTTAGCCAGTGGCGAAAGTGTGATTGATGCTGTGTCTCAGGCTCAGGTCGATACGCGCCCGCAACTTAACAGTTTTAAAGAGCTTGTCGCTTTTGTTGGTGAGCAACGCGATATCGGGCTTTTTCACGCACTCGAAGCGGGTGTGCATCTTGTTCAATTTACGCCACCGTCGGGTGATCAGGCTGGCCGCATAGAGTTACGTTTAAGCGAGGGGCAGCCCAATATCGCTCAAGAATTAACAAAAAAATTACGCCAGTGGACAGGCGAGCAGTGGATGATAACCCTCTCGAGCAGTGTGGGGGCTGAAACACTTAAGATGCGCAAGCTAGATGCGGTAGCTCGGCGCCAGGAGCGTGCGAAATCTGATCCCCTTGTTCAGGCGGCTTTGGCAGCTTTTCCCAGCGCCGAGATTGTTTCAGTGACTGAGCTTGAGCCACTTAAAGACAATATGTTGCTCGAAGCAAATAGCGACATGGATGACGAGACGTAAATGTCTGGTTCTGAAATTGAGGCATTAATAAAAATTATGGCGCGCTTGCCTGGTTTGGGTCCGCGATCAGCACGCCGTGCTGTTCTTCAGCTTATGCGAAAACGTGAGAATTTGCTTAATCCATTATCTGATGCTCTTCTGGCCGCTCGCGATGCAATTGTTACTTGCGGTACATGCGGTAGTATTGACACCAGTGATCCCTGCACCATTTGCGCCGACCCGCGGCGTGATCAAAATGTGATTTGCGTTGTTGAAGATGTGGGCGACCTATGGGCGCTGGAGCGTGCTGCTGCAACGCGTGGCGTTTATCATGTCTTGGGCGGTACTTTATCCGCGCTCGATGGTATTGGGCCAGATGATCTCAACCTATCGGGCCTATCGGCTCGTTGTTCATCTGAGACTGAGCTTGTTCTGGCTATGAATGCCACTGTAGAAGGGCAAAGTACGGCACATTTTATTATGGATATGTTATCAGATCGCGGTGTTCGGATTTCACGTTTGGCTCACGGAGTGCCTGTGGGGGGTGAGCTTGATTATTTGGATGATGGCACGCTGGCTGCAGCAATGCGCGCGCGTTTGCCAATGTTAGATTAGGGGTTTGACTTAGGGGCGAAATCGATAGCGACCGTCTCAGTTTTCGCTTCTAATTCGGCATTGCTAATTTTGTCTCCGCGCGAGGTGATTTTGCGTGAGGATGTTTCAATGTCCAGAATATCTTTTTCGGCTTGCCCAAAATGACGGCGCAAACTATCCACGCGCTCCCCAAGGCGCCCAACATCTTCCATCAGAACGCGGACCTCTTTTTGAATGAGGCTGGCCTTTTGATGCATTTCGACATCGCGCATAATGGCGCGAACGGTGTTGAGTGTCAGCCACATAGTATTAGGAGATACGGGGTAAACGCGCATCTCCCGACATTTTTGAATAGCGTCGGGAAGGCTTAGGTGTAATTCTGAAAAAACACTTTCGGAGGGAAGGAACATGAGCGCCGCATCGGCAGTTTCGCCTGGAATGATATAACGCTCAGAAATATCTTTTGCGTGTTTAAGTGTGTCACGGGCTAATTGATCCGTTGCTTTTTTAAGGTCCTCCTTGGTTTGTGAATTGCGCATCGCCTGATAAGATTCTAATGGGAATTTGCTATCAACCACGATAGAGCCTGGCGGGTTCGGCAAAATGATAAGGCAGTCAGCGCGCTTGCCATTGGATAGCTGGTGCTGGAAGGAATAAGCATCACGCGGTAAAGCATCTTGGACGAGATCATTAAGGCGTGTCTCACCGAAACTGCCTCGTGCTTGTTTATTATCTAATATTTGCTGTAAGCCAACAACTTGTCCAGAAAGCGCAGTAATTTCTTTTTGAGCGGCATCGATGACACCAAGCCGTTCGTTAAGTGCGGATAGTGACTTTCCGGTTGTTTCATTTGTTTGACGAAGGTTTGTGTGAACTGATTGGGTTACTTGTTCTAGGCGCTCATTTAATGTGCGTTGCAATTCACCACGTTCGGAGGCTTGTGCCTCGGTCAGTGCAGCCATGCGGGTTGTGATTTCTGTTTGTGAGCGCTCAAGTTGATGGAGAATGTTTGCGACTGTATCCGTCTGCGGCGCCTTGCGCATGATAAGTAAGGCGACCAATATGGCTATGAGAATGGCTAACCCAATCAAGATTATCGTTTGAATATCCATTATGCTTCCTTTTATTCGAGTGTATTTTAATCTATTTTGATTAAAATTCGTTTAAAAATAGCCATTCGAGAATTGTCGTGGCTTGACCTTAGGGTTTGGTTTGCTTATCTCAACATTATGGCCATACGCAAAATTATCACAGTTACGGATCGCCGTCTTAAAATCATATCAGACCCAGTTGATTCTGTGACCGATGAAACGCGTCTTTTAATGGATGATATGTTGGAAACCATGTATGCAGCCAACGGCATTGGTCTCGCCGCTATTCAAATTGCTGTGCCTAAGCGCATTTTGGTTATGGACTTGTCGCATCGTGGCGATGATGTCGCCACTGACCAAGATCCTGACATTGAGGAAGCTGATCCGGCTTTGAAGGCAGAGACAGGTCCTCGCTATTTTGTAAACCCTGAAATTATTTGGGCATCCGATGAATTAAATATTTATCAAGAAGGATGCTTATCTGTCCCCGGTTTTTATGACGACGTTGCGCGGCCAAAACAATGCCATGTGCGTTATTTGGATTATCAGGGTAAAGAGCAAGTTCTTGAATGTGATGGCCTGCTCGCGACATGCCTTCAGCATGAAATGGACCATTTAAATGGTATTGTCTTCCTGGATCATTTGTCACGTTTAAAACGTGATAGGATTACAAAAAAGCTCAAGAAAGAAGAGCGCGACGCTGTTACGGTAGAGCGATAATGGCTTTGCGCCTTATTTTTATGGGAACCCCTGAATTTGCTGCGGCCTCGCTTGAGGCATTGCTCGCAACTGATCACTCCGTGGTTGCGGTTTATACGCGTGCACCCAAAAAAGCAGGTCGCGGCATGCAGGAGACATTATCTCCAGTGCATCAATTGGCTTTGCAGCACAATATTCCTGTATTGACCCCCGCACATTTTAAAGATGCGGCTGATATTGATACATTTTCCTCGTTTAACGCTGATTTGGCTGTGGTTGCGGCCTATGGGCTTATATTACCGCAAGTTATCCTGGATGCACCGCGATTGGGGTGTTGGAATATTCATGCCTCCCTTTTGCCGCGTTGGCGGGGTGCTGCGCCAATACAGCGGGCCATTATGGCGGGTGATCAAGAAACAGGTGTTAGCATAATGCAAATGGCGTTTGGCTTAGACACTGGGCCTGTGTGGTCGCAGCATGTTTGCGCGATTACCCAAGACGATACTGCTGGCGCCTTGCATGACAAATTGATGGTGCTGGGTGCACAGGCACTTTGCATAACCCTTGAGGATTTTCAGGCCGGGCGTTTGCTGGATGTGCCTGTTGAACAAGATGAATCAGTTGCAAATTATGCTGCAAAAATTGACAAGGCCGAAGCGGCAATCGATTGGCGGGGATCTGCGGAACTGATTGCCGCGCATATTAACGGCCTCTCGCCTTTTCCGGGTGCTTGGTGCTATCACGATGGTCAACGGCTCAAAATATTACAAGCTCAAACAGATATGAGCCG
>CBFHLW010000004.1:0-34052 GCA_965656805.1 Alphaproteobacteria bacterium | reverse complement strand
CGGCGTACATCTGATGACGCGCCTTTTGACGACACGAGTACCTTACCATCGAGATACATGCGCCCCGAGGTTACTGTATCAATATGGCTTGGCGCGCCGGGAGCAAGCTGAACCATCATTCCATTTTCGATGACTAACGCATGATCCACGCCCAGTGACTTGGCAATCTCAGCATGTGCAACCAAATGACGAGCTTCTCCATGAACGGGAATGACGGTTTTAGGTCTGACCAAATCATACATATCACAAAGTTCATCGCGACAGGGATGACCAGACACGTGAATGTCTGTACCACGAGCTACGATTACATGAATGCCACGTCGCGCCAATTGATTTTGTAACGCCATAATTTCTATTTCGTTACCAGGGATCATTTTAGAGGAGAAGATCACCGTGTCGCCTTTATCGGCCGTTAAGTGCTGATGCTGGTCATTGACTAAGCGCGCTAAGGCTGCGCGCGACTCGCCCTGACTGCCCGTACATAGAATAAGTAATTTTTCAGGTGGTAAATAACCTGCATCTTCCTCACTTACTGGGGATGGGAAATCGTCAAGATAGCCTGTTTCACGGGCCACATTATAAATACGATGCATACCCCGTCCAGCCAGAACAATATGGCGGTCGTTTAACTTGGCAGCACGACCAATACTTGCCAAACGTGCAACATTAGAAGCGAATGTGGTCACAATAACACGGCCTTTTTGTTCCGCAATTACGGCACTCAGCCCATCAGCCACATCGGCTTCCGACCCTGAGCGACCTGGTGACAAAACATTTGTGCTGTCACAAATAACAGCCTCGACACCAGCATCACCAAGTTCTTTTAGGCGGTCTAAATTACTGGGCTGCCCAATAACGGGATTGGGATCAATCTTCCAATCACCTGTGTGCAGATAAGTCTTGCCCCCACACTTGATCGCGACGGCTTGCATTTCAGCGATAGAGTGAGTTAAACCAATAAATTCCATATCAAATGGCCCAAGCAACAAAGACCCATTGGGTTCGATGAGATGAATCTTAGCGATATCATCAATGCCCATCTCACGTAACTTTCCTTGCACCAAAGAAGCCGTAAACGCTGTTGCATAAATAGGGCACTGAAGCTCAGTCCATAAATGTGCGACCGCCCCAATGTGATCTTCGTGACCATGGGTTAAAACCAAGCCAAGCAATCTATCTTTTTGTTTAGCAATATAAGATATATCTGGCGTAATAAGCTCTACACCTGGTGTATCGCTACGACCAAACGTAACACCAAGATCAATCATCAACCAATCGCGTTTGCCCCTTACGCCATATCCGTACAAGTTGCAATTCATCCCAATTTCGCCAGTGCCGCCTAAAGGCAGGAATACAAAACTATTATTATCGCTCATCACACCTTTATCCACTCTACTAAACACATCATGAGCCCGAAGCACCATCCATATGCGGAAAAAACACATCACCCGCAGCAACACAGTGAAGCGAACCGTCTTCCAGACGTAAGGAAAGCTGTCCATCGCCATCTATCCCCTCAAAGATACCTTTGAGCGTATGCGTTTCCAGTCTAACTTCTATATTCTCATATAGGCCTTTTGCATGCTGCAACCAGTTTGCGCGCGTCGGCTCGAAACCATTTAAGCGCCAATCATCATATAAAAGTGTAAATGCATCAGCCAGCACCTTAGCCGCAAAAACATTTGTTGGCGGGTTTAATGTCCAAGCTCCAATATGTGTTGCTGGATAGGGCGTATCGCTTGGATGTTGAGTTAAGTTCACGCCCATACCAATGACGAGCTCAGAGATTTCGCCATTCTCAATAGATGCCGCTTCAAGCAAAATACCCGACACTTTCTGGCCATCAATTAACACATCATTTGGCCATTTTAAGCGCAATTTAGAATGCACATTAGCTGGCAACACTTGCTTCACAAGTTCAAGAAGAGCAAGGCCGCTCACGAAAGAGAGTTGAGCTGCTCTATCTGCTTTAAATGGTCCAGGCAGAAGAAGGCTCGTCATTAAATTTCCAGAGGGAGAGTCCCAAGCTCGCCCACGTCGTCCGCGTCCTGCTGTTTGACGGTCAGCAACGATCCAACATGCCGTTATCTCGCCTGAACTTGCTCGCCGCTTGGCTTCTTCATTCGTGCTATCAACCTCGTCCATAAAAATGAACGTCGGTGAAGTTGTTTCTGACAAATCCAGGGTCACAATGCCATTGACAGAACGGCTTGAGCACCCGCGGCAGTCATAGCAGCCGCTGCAGCTTGAGCAAGCTCAATAAGTGGCTGAGGATAAACAAAAAACAGAAGTGAGAATGCTGCAAAAATTGTTGAAATCCATCTTAGCTCCGTCGGTGTAGGATCAATTTGAATATCGGCAGGCTCGTCGAGGTACATAATTTTAACAATACGCAAATAATAATAAGCGCCAACAACACTGGCGAGTACACCTAAAATTGCTAACGGATAAAGCCCTGCCTCAATAGCGGCACGAAACACATAAAACTTCCCAAAAAATCCAGCCAGCGGCGGAATGCCTGCCAACGAGAACATTAAAATAGCGAGCATCGCTGCAAGCGCTGGCTGAGTACGGCTAAGACCACCTAAGTCATCAATTTTTTCAACCATTTTCTCATCATTGCGTAGCGATAAGATGCAGGCAAATGTCCCCAATGTCATCGCGGCATAAATAGCAATATAGATTGCCAAACTCGACAAGCCTTCACTCGTCCCACTGGCAAAACCAACCAGAGCAAACCCCATATGACCAATAGATGAATACGCCATAAGCCGCTTGAAATTTGTTTGTCCGATCGCCGAAAAGGCACCAAGCAGCATGCTTGCGATTGACATGAAAATCAAAATTTGTTGCCAAGATGCTATAGCCTCAGGTAGGGCCACAAAGATAAGGCGCGTAAACACAGCAAAACCTGCAATTTTAGGCGCGGCAGCAAATAAAGCTGTGATCGGAGTTGGTGCACCTTCATATACATCCGGTGTCCACATATGAAACGGCACCGCAGAGACTTTAAAGGCCAGTCCAGCCATAACAAAAACAATTCCGACAACTTGCAACATATTAGTGCTGTCACCATTGGCGTTCACTTTGGCAATTTCCTCAAAGGAAACTCCGCCAGATACACCATATAGCAGCGAGCAACCATAAAGCAGTAAACCCGATGATAAGGCACCTAGAACAAAATATTTAAGACCAGCCTCAGATGATTTAAGCGAGTTACGATTCATCGTTGCTAACACATAAAGAGCCAAGCTTTGAAGCTCAATTCCCAAATACATTGCGATCAGATCATTAGCAGATATCATCATACCCATACCCGCCGCAGAAAGCAGTACAAGCACTGGAAACTCAAAACGTGCAAGATCCGCGCGCTTAAAGTAATCCTGCGCCATAATGACCGAAATCGCCAAAGCGCCAAAGGTCATCACTTTCATGAAACGCGTATAACCATCGACAACATAACTACCGTTAAAAGCAATCATTGCATAACTTTGATGGAAAGATGCAAGAGCTGCCAGTAAAAGCACAAACACAGCCCCCCAGCTCACGATGGCATAAGTATGCTTGTCGCTAAAAGCACCCAACATGAGCAAACCCATAGCACCAATAAACAGAATAAATTCAGGAAGTGCTGTTACAATATTTTCTAGCATAACGATGCCCCTAGTTTACACTGTCTAAAAGCGAACTGCCCGCAGCAATCGCCCGATGATAATCACTCACCAACATCTCGATAGACCCCGATGTGAGTTCAAGGATCGGCATTGGCCATATGCCAAATACTAATGTAGCAATGATGAGCGGAATGAAGATAAACAACTCAAGACGAGTCACGTCCTTAATTTCTTCTAGCCCCTCATTGGCAATTTTGCCAAAAACAACTCGCCGATAAAGACTTAGTGCATAAACAGCAGCGAAAATCACACCAGATGCCGCAAATAATGCTGTTGTTGTGCTGACATGGAACACACCAATGATTGTTAAAAACTCACCAACAAAACCTGATGTTCCCGGCAGACCAACATTAGCCATGGTAAACAACATGAAGATAGCGGCATAAACTGGCATACGGTTGACAAGGCCGCCATAAGCAGCAATCTCGCGCGTGTGCATGCGGTCATAAATAACCCCAACACACAAGAAAAGCGCCCCTGAAATCCAACCATGTGACAGCATCTGAAAGACAGCTCCTTGAACGCCCTGTTCTGTTCCAGAAAAGATGCCCATGGTCACAAATCCCATATGGGCTACAGATGAATAGGCAATCAGTTTTTTCATGTCTTCCTGCGCAAAAGCCACAAGCGATGTATAGACAATCGCAATCGCGCTTAAAGCAAAGACCATTGGCGAAAAGAATTCAGACGCCAGAGGGAACATAGGAAGTGAAAAGCGGAGAAACCCATAGCCTCCCATTTTCAAAAGGACGCCTGCCAAAATAACCGATCCAGCTGTCGGCGCCTCAACATGGGCATCTGGCAGCCAAGTGTGCACTGGCCACATTGGCATCTTGACAGCAAATGAGGCAAAAAAAGCCAACCACAGCCAGGTTTGCCACGACGCAGCAAATTCATAATTCATTAAGTCGGGAATGTAGGTTGTTCCAGCCTGCCAATACATTACCATTAACGCAAGAAGCATTAAGACAGATCCAAGAAGCGTATAAAGGAAGAACTTAAAGCTCGCATAAATACGACGCCCTCCACCCCAAATACCAATAATAAGGAACATTGGAATTAGACCACCCTCAAAGAATAGGTAAAATAGGACAAGATCCAACGCGCAAAATACGCCAATCATTAGTGTTTCTAGTAAGAGAAAGGCTAGCATGTATTCGCGCACACGCTTTGTGATCGACTTCCAGCTTGCTAAAATACAAAGCGGCATTAGTGATGTGGTGAGTACAACGAATAAAACCGAAATACCATCAACACCCATCGCATAGTCAATGCCCCCACCAAGCCAAGAGAACCTCTCGACAAACTGGAAACCAGTCATTGACCCATCAAACTCAGCCAACATGAACACAGACAAGACAAGAGTTACAATAGACGTCCAAAGCGCAACTGAGCGTGAATTAGCAGCAATAATTTCATCAGACCCACGAATGAGTAGAATAAATAATACACCAACCAGTGGCAGGAATGTGATTGTCGAGAGTATTGGCCAATCCATATTACAGTCCTCCACCAAGTATGAACCAGCTTACAAATCCGGCGATTCCAAGCAACATGACGAATGCATAGTGATAAACGTAACCCGTCTGCAATCGAACAAATTGACTGGTTAACCGTATCACAGAAGAAGCGATACCGTCAGGGCCAAGGCCATCAATGACGAGGCCATCGCCTTTCTTCCAAAGCGTATGACCAATCCAACTTACCGGGCGTACAAATAAGAAATTGTAAATTTCATCAAAATACCATTTGTTGAGCAAAAACTTATATAAAAGCACCTGGTTCTCAGCAATTTTAGGCGGCAAATCAGGACGACGAATATAAAAATACCACGCCCCGACAAAGCCAGTAACCATCATAATGAATGGCGAATAAACAACCCAAGATGGAACGGACTTCAGGTCTACAAGAATATTATTGTCCGGTTGGGTGAAAATACTTCCGCCCCAAAACGCAGCTTGTTCAGCGCCAACAAAACTGCCAGCAAATATTGCCCCAGCGAACAATGCTCCAATGCTTAAAATAATAAGCGGAATGGCCATAACGGCAGGAGACTCGTGGACATGTCTTAATGTCTCATTAGAGCAGCGCGGCAAACCATGGAATGTTAAGAAAATAAGCCGCCAAGAGTAGAATGAAGTTAGCAAGGCCGCTGCAACCAAAAGGGTAAAGGCAAACATATGAGGTCCGATTTGGCCCGCAAAGGCCGCTTCGATAATCGCATCTTTAGAGTAATAACCAGCCGTTAGCGGAAAACCTGTTAAAGCAATTGTACCAATTAACATCATCAGCCACGTGAGCGGTATCATCTGTCGAAGCCCCCCCATATTTCGCATGTCTTGCTCATGATGCATGGCATGGATAACTGAGCCAGCACCTAGAAATAAAAGTGCCTTAAAAAACGCATGTGTAAACAAGTGGAACATTGCAGCCTGATAGGCCCCAACCCCTAAGGCAACGAACATATAGCCTAATTGCGAACAAGTTGAATAGGCAATCACACGCTTAATATCCGTCTGCACAAGCCCGACAGTCGCAGCAAAAAATGCGGTAATGGCGCCGACAACTGTAACCACTGTTAAAGCCGTTGGAGATAATTCAAATAACGGTGAACAACGCGCAACTAAAAACACTCCTGCAGTTACCATTGTTGCCGCATGGATCAAGGCCGATACTGGGGTTGGCCCCTCCATCGCATCGGGCAACCATGTGTGCAACAAGAATTGCGCTGATTTGCCCATTGCCCCCATAAAGAGCAGCAAACAGATCGTATCAAGCAATGGTACCATATAACCTAAAAATTCAAATTTACCCTCTGCTAGAGCCGAGGCAGACGCAAAAACTGTATCGAAGTTTAAAGAACCTGTAGCCAAATAAATGGCCGCCATACCAAGTATCAAACCAAAGTCACCCACCCGGTTCACCACAAAGGCTTTAATGGCTGCGGCATTTGCAGAAGGTTTCTTATAATAGAAACCAATGAGCAGATAACTCGCAAGCCCGACCCCTTCCCAGCCGAAAAATAACTGCACAAAATTATCAGCTGTAACGAGCATAAGCATCATAAAGGTAAACAAAGACAAATAAGCAAAGAAGCGCGACCGGTATAGGTCGTCATGCATATAGCCAATGGAATAAATGTGAACCAGTGACGATACGGACGTCACAACAACGAGCATAACGCTCGTTAAAGTGTCTATGCGCAAGGTCCAGTCAACCTGCAAAGAGCCCGAGCTGATCCAAGATAAAACATGAATTCGCTCTTGTGTGTCTCCAAAACCAACATCAAAAAAGACGACCACAGATAGAAAGGCAGAAACCACGAGAAGTGAAGAGGTCACAATCTCTGAGGCGCGATGCCCAATTTGACGACCAAATAGTCCAGCGATCAGCGCACCAATGAGGGGAAGAAAAACGATAGCTTGATACATAAATTAGCCCTTCATCTGACTGACATCTTCAACGGCAATACCGCCACGGTTTCGGAAATAAACCACCAAAATAGCAAGGCCAATCGCCGCTTCAGCTGCGGCTACAGTGAGTACCAAGAGCGCGAATACTTGTCCGATCATATTTCCCAGGAAAGCAGAGAAGGCAACAAGGTTAATATTGACTGCCAAAAGCATAAGTTCGATCGCCATTAAAATAACAATAATGTTTTTGCGATTCAAAAATATGCCAAAGATCCCAATCGTGAACAAAATTGCGGAAAGCGTTAGATAATGTGTTAAGCCAATGCTCATCTGGTGAACTCCTTACAAGCCTTGACCGGGCTTAACGTCAACCAACTCAACACCGTCATTTTTCGTGCGGGCGTTTTGTTTGGCTATATTTTGTTTGCGTGGTGATGGACGCTTCTCAAGCGTTAAGACAATGGCGCCAATCATGGCAACGAGCAAAATAGCACCCGCTGCCTGGAAAAAGTAAATATAGTCAGTGTAAAGCACCAACCCTAAGGCTTGCGTATTGGTCATTCCTTCAGGTGTTGCGCTGGGCAATGCTGAACCATTTCCGCCGACAACCGACGTGGCATAGAGCATCATAAGCTCGATCAAAAGAATGAGGCCGACACTCGCCCCAATCGGTAAATACTGCAAAAACCCTTCATTAAGCTCCGCAAAATCGATATCAAGCATCATTACAACAAACAAGAACAACACGGCGACGGCACCGACATAAACGACGACTAAAATCAGAGCGAGAAATTCAGCCCCCATCAAAACAAATAAGCCAGCAGCATTAAAAAACGTTAAAATGAGGAAAAGAACCGAATAAACAGGGTTTCGTGCAGACACCACCATAAAGGCACTCGCGACGCTAACGCCCGCTAAAACATAAAAAACAAGTGAGGTAATTTCCATGACCCAGCCTTAACGATATGGAGCGTCTAGCTCAAGATTTTTAGCAATTTCAATTTCCCAACGATCGCCGTTGGATAACAATTTATCTTTATCATAAATGAGCTCTTCACGTGTTTCAGTAGCAAACTCAAAATTAGGTCCTTCAACGATTGCATCGACCGGACACGCTTCTTGGCATAAACCACAATAAATGCATTTAACCATGTCGATATCATAACGGATAGTGCGGCGCGTCCCATCATTGTTTCGCGGCCCAGCTTCAATCGTGATGGCTTGGGCAGGACAGACGGCCTCGCATAGTTTACAAGCAATGCAGCGTTCTTGCCCATTTGGATATCTCCGCAAAGCATGCTCACCCCGAAACCGTGGGCTCAAAGGACCCTTTTCATAAGGATAGTTTATCGTCGACTTCTTCGCAAAAAAGTAGCGCATGGATAAAACAAACGCAGATACAAATTCAGCGAGAAGCAACGAACGCGCGGTACGATCTAAAAAACTCATCCTAGCCCCCTACTGTGACATTCCAGAAAACTGTAAAAAGCCAGCCGTCAGAACAACCCATAATAATGAAATTGGTAAGAATACTTTCCAACCAAGACGCATTAACTGATCATAGCGATAGCGCGGCACAATAGCCTTCACCATGGCAAACATGAAAAACACAAAACATATTTTCAAAACAAACCAAACGACCCCGGGGATCCAGGTGAAAATTGCAATATCGGCAGGTGGCAACCAACCTCCGAGAAACAAAATAGTCGTCATGGCACACATTAAAATGATATTTGCCAGCTCACCAATCATGAAAACAACATAAGGCGTTGAAGCATATTCCGTCATAAACCCAGAAACCAACTCAGACTCGGCCTCAGGCAGATCAAAAGGTGGCCGGTTTGTTTCTGCCAAAGCAGAAATAAAGAAAACAACAAACATTGGGAAAAGTGGGACAGCAAACCAAACAGTCTCTTGAGCGCGCACAATATCTGACAAGTTTAATGAACCAACGCAAAGTAAAACCGTAATAATCACAAGGCCAATCGACACTTCGTAAGATACCATCTGAGCTGCAGAACGTAATGCGCCCAGAAATGGATATTTGGAGTTCGAGGCCCAGCCCCCCATAATCACCCCGTAAACGCCAAGAGATGAAATGGCAAAAATATACAAAATACCGACGTTAATATCCGCAACAGCCCAACCATCGCTGACGGGAATTACAGCCCAAGCACTCAACGCTAAAAACATCGTGATAAATGGCGCCAATAAAAACACAAACTTATCCGAGGTGGTCGGCAGAATAACTTCTTTAAATAAATATTTAAAAATATCGGCAAAACTTTGGAGCAGACCGAAGGGACCAACGACATTTGGTCCGCGACGAAGCTGAACAGCCGCCCATATTTTACGATCGGCATACATGAAAAACGCCAATGAGACGAGCAAAACAAGAATAATCGCAAGACTATGTGCCGTGACCAATAGTGTTGGCCAAATATAAGTATCTAAAAAACTACTATCCATTGGTTCCAGTCCCTAATGTCCCACGTGCGGCGCGCGCACGCGCGCATTCTGCCATTGTTGCAGATGCCCGCGCGATTGGATTGGTAAAGAAATAGTGCTCACCAACAACACTTACGGCGTTTATAAAATTATCACCAGAGATTTTCCCGCCATTAAGTTTTTCTGGCATGCCAACATTGCCAGCCACATCAAGCAAAGCCAACTGAGGTGCATGTTCAAACATTGCAGCGCGCAATTGTTCGAGCGTGTCATATGGAAGATTTTTGTTAATTTCACCTGAAATCGCCCTGAAAATTTTCCAATCTTCCCGCGCATCACCAGGTGGTAAGGTTGCGCATTCTGTCATTTGTGCACGCCCCTCCGTATTAACATAAGTTGCTTGTTTCTCAGTATAAGCTGCTGCCGGCAGAATGATATCAGCGCGCGAGGCACCAGCATCGCCATGCGAGCCAATATAGATTACAAAGCTCTTACCGAGAGCTTTCATATCGATATCATCTTTATTTAATAAAAACACAGTTTTGATGCGTCCAGATTTTGCGCCATCCAAGATTTCCTGCGTATTCAGCCCGCCATCAACAGGTAAAAAACCAATATCAAGACCGGCCACACGCCCAGCAGCATTATGAAGAACGTTAAAACCATTCCATTCTTCGTTAATGGCACCAGTAGAATTTGCAAGATCAAGTGCGAGATCGAAAACAGCCGCCCCATCTTTACGGGTGAAAGCAGCCTCACCTAAAATAATCATCGGTCTCTGCGCCGCTTTTAGAACATCGAAAAACGCCAACTTGCCAGATGCAAGTTTAGCAAGCGCTTTGGCATCTGACCCCAAATAAGTTGTCGTATATGTTAAGTCGACATCCTCGCCAATCACGGCAATTGGGAATTGCCCCATGCGCCAACGTTTCCGAATACGGGCATTCAAAACGGTTGCCTCTAAGCGCGGGTTCGACCCGACAATGAGCAAGGCATCGGCATCTTCAATACCATCAATCGTTGAATTAAAAATATAGTTGGCGCGTGGCCCAGACAAAACTGAACCTGCGGGGCGACAATCCATATGCTTGGACCCAACCGCTTGCATTAACCCTTTGAGCGCAAATTGACTCTCAGCATCCGCAAGGTCACCAGCAAGGGCGCCCACATCGTCTCCGCTCTCAAGCCGTGCAGCAACTGCGGCCAAAGCTTCAGACCAAGAAACTGGCACAATCGCACCGTCGCGACGCAAATAAGGCTGGTCCAGACGCTGGCGATTAATGCCATCCCAAACAAAACGCGACTTATCGCTCAGCCATTCTTCATTCACACTATCGTGGTTGCGCGGCATAATACGCATCACTTCGCGGCCACGCGCATCAACACGAATGTTACTGCCAATAGCATCCATCACATCAATAGTTTCAGTTTTCTTTAACTCCCAAGGCCGCGCAGAAAACGCATATGGCTTAGAAGTCAGCGCACCAACTGGGCATAAATCAATCACATTCCCTGATAACTCACTATCGAGAGACGCCTCGAGATAAGTTGTAATTTCCATGCTTTCGCCGCGACCGATTGCACCAATTTCTGGCACACCTGCAACCTCGGTTGAAAACCGCACACAACGCGTACAATGAATACACCGAGTCATCACGGTATTGACCAATGGGCCCATATTCTTTTCTTCAACCGCGCGCTTATTATCCGCAAATCGACTTGCGTCATGCCCATAGCCAAGAGCTTGGTCCTGTAAGTCACATTCCCCACCTTGGTCACAGATCGGACAATCCAGTGGGTGATTGATTAACAAAAACTCCATAACACCTTCGCGCGCAGCCTTAACCACATCACTCTTCGTGCTAACAACCATTCCCGGCGCAACTGGCATCGCGCAACTAGCAACTGGTTTTGGGGCGCGCTCAACCTCTACAAGACACATCCGGCAATTGCCAGCAACAGAGAGGCGCTCATGGTAACAAAACCTTGGTATCTCAGCACCTGCCTCTTCGCAAGCCTGTAAAATAGATGTACCGGCAGGCACATCAACATCAATACCATCGACTGTTACTTTGACGAGATCACTCATTCAGCAGCCTCCACAATTCCCGTTTTTAAACGTGCTTCAATTTCTGGGCGGAAATGTCGAATGAGTCCTTGAACGGGCCATGCCGCCGCGTCACCTAAAGCACAAATTGTATGACCTTCGATTTGCTTGCTTACTTTAAGCAAAACATCGATCTCTTCAGGCTTAGCATTGCCAATCGCCATGCGCTCTAGCACGCGCCACATCCAACCCGTTCCCTCACGACAAGGTGTGCATTGACCACAGCTCTCATGCTTATAAAAATGGGAGATACGCGCAATTGCCTTCACAATATCTGTAGATTTATCCATAACAATAACAGCGGCTGTTCCTAGACCAGACTGAACCTCTTTGAGACTGTCAAAATCCATCAAGACTGTGTCACAAATACTTTTGGGAAGAAGCGGAACAGATGAACCACCGGGTATAACCGCCAAGAGATTATCCCAACCACCGCGCACACCGCCAGCATGACGCTCTAAAAGTTCCTTGAGGGGAATACCCATTTCCTCTTCAACATTACATGGGTTATTAACATGACCCGAAATACAGAAAAGTTTTGTACCCGTATTGCCTTCACGCCCAAGGCCTGAAAACCATGCACCGCCACGGCGTAAAATTGTTGGTGCAACAGCTATGCTTTCAACATTATTAACGGTGGTTGGGCAACCATAGAGCCCCATATTTGCGGGGAATGGAGGCTTAAGACGCGGCATACCCTTTTTGCCTTCAAGGCTTTCAATTAATGCCGTTTCCTCACCGCAAATATAAGCCCCTGCCCCATGATGCACATAAAGATCAAAGTCCCAACCCGAACCTGCAGCATTCTTGCCGAGCAAGCCAGCGTCATAGGCTTCATCAACAGCACGTTGTAACGCCTCACGCTCGCGAATAAACTCACCACGAACATAGATATAGCAAGCATGCGCACCCATTGCGAAACTTGCTATCAAGCAACCTTCAATCAATTTATGCGGCTCATGACGCAGAATATCCCGATCCTTGCAAGTACCAGGCTCAGACTCATCGGCATTTACAACCAAGTAATGCGGACGCCCATCATTTTCTTTAGGCATGAAGGACCACTTTAATCCTGTCGGGAACCCCGCACCTCCGCGCCCACGTAAGCCGGACGCTTTCATTTCATCAATAATAGCATCGCGACCGCGTTTAATGATTGAAGCGGTGCCATCCCAATCACCGCGCTTTCGAGCAGCGATAAGTTCTCCGCCCTGAAAGCCGTATATGTTGCTAAAAATCCGATCTTTATCTTGGAGCATTACGCATCACCCTTTAAAACGGTTTGACCACCTTCAGGCTCAGATGCACGTCGCGAATTTTGCGGACCCGGCGTCACATCTTTACCAGCTTGTAACTCTTTTAAAATTTGCTCAAAATTTTCGGCAGTTAAATCTTCATAAAAATCTTCGTTGATTTGAACCATAGGCGCATTCACACACGCGCCAAGGCACTCAACCTCAAGCCAACTCAGCGCACCATCTTTAGTGATCTCCCCCTGCTCGCCAATCAGTTTGCGACACACCGCCTTTAAGTCATCAGCACCGCGCAACCAACAAGGTGTCGTTCCGCACAATTGGACAAAATGGCGCCCAACAGGGACAAGGCTAAACATTGTGTAAAAAGTTGCTATTTCGAGAGCACGCATGTGCGGCATGTCCAAACGTTCAGCAACAAACCGAATGGCAGGCTCTGGCAACCAGCCTCCACACTGTTTTTGCGCCTGCCAAAGCAATGGGATAATGGCACTGGCCTGACGGCCTTCAGGATATTTAGCAATCTGTTCTTTTGCCCAGGCCTCGTTTTCAGGAGTGAAAGTAAATTCTTTCGGCTGGTCTGTGTGAAGACGACGAACACTCATCGGTCAACCTCCCCGAATACAATATCAAGTGAGCCCAAAATAGCTGATACATCTGCCAACATATGACCACGACACAAATAATCCATCGCCTGTAAATGCGCATAACCCGGTGCACGAATTTTACATCGATAAGGCTTATTAGAACCATCGGCAACCAGGTAAACCCCAAACTCTCCCTTTGGTGCTTCTACAGCCGTGTATACTTCACCTGCGGGCACATGATAACCCTCAGTATAAAGTTTGAAATGGTGAATAAGCGCCTCCATTGAGCGCTTCATTTCGCCCCGTTTTGGCGGAACAATTTTACCATCAGTTGCTGAAATTGGCCCTTCAGGCATTTTTTCAATACATTGCTTCATGATCCGAACAGATTGACGACATTCCTCAACGCGAACCAAATAGCGATCATAACAATCGCCATTTTTACCAAGCGCAATATCAAAATCAAAGTCACTATAAGCCTCATAAGGCTGCGAACGGCGAAGATCCCACGCTAAACCAGAACCACGTGCCATGACGCCTGTTAGACCCCAGCTTTCGATATCATCACGTGTGACCGTTCCAATGTCCACATTACGCTGTTTGAAAATACGGTTATTTGTGAGCAGACCCTCAATGTCGTCCATGACCTTTAAGAAAGGATCGCAGAAATCATAAATATCGCTCAACAATTCGTTAGGCAAATCCTGATGGACACCACCCGGCCTAAAATAAGCAGCGTGTAAACGCGCACCACTCGCGCGCTCGTAAAATATCATCAACTTTTCGCGTTCTTCAAAGCCCCAAAGCGGTGGCGTTAAAGCCCCAACATCAAGGGCCTGAGTTGTAATATTCAAAAGATGGCTCAAAATGCGGCCAATTTCAGAATAAAGCACACGGATATATTGGCCACGCTTAGGCACAGTAATGCCAAGAAGTTTTTCAACTGCCAAGGCAAAAGCATGCTCTTGATTCATTGGTGCGACATAATCCAACCGATCAAAGTAAGGCACAGCTTGCAAATATGTTTTATGCTCTATAAGTTTTTCAGTGCCGCGATGAAGCAAACCAATGTGCGGGTCAACGCGATCGACAACCTCTCCATCGAGATCCATCACAAGCCGCAACACACCATGCGCCGCAGGATGCTGAGGGCCAAAATTAATCGTAAACTTGCGATCTTCAACAGCGTTAGACATTACTACTCTTCTCCCGTCGCAATATCGGCTTTTTCATCACCAGGTAAACGCATATGCGCGCCCTCCCACGGGCTTTCAAAATCAAAGTCCCGGAATTCCTGAACAAGACTGACAGGCTCATAGACAACTTTTTTTGCATCATCGTCGTAACGCACTTCAACATGTCCTGTTAAAGGGAAATCTTTGCGCAGTGGATAACCCTCAAACCCGTAATCGGTAAGCAAGCGCCGCAAATCAGGATGACCAGAAAAGCGAATCCCATACATATCAAACGCCTCGCGCTCGAACCAATTGGCCGCATCGTAAAGATCAACCACACTTGGCACCAGCATATCTTCGCTAGCGTCAAGTTTAACGCGGATACGCTGGTTTTGTGTCATTGATAACAAGTGATAAACGACCTCAAACCGCCGTGATCGTGCCGGATAATCCGCGCCACATAGGTCTATCAACTGAGCAAATTCACAAGCTGAATCATCGCGCAAAAATTTGAGGACCGCCGTAATAGAGCCAACGCCTGCCTCAACATTTAATTCACCAAATGCTATCCAAACGCGAGAAACATTATCTCCAAGCTTTTCTTCAATATGGCTTGCCAAATTTTGTAATTTAGAACTCACGACATTAGCCTTTCTGACTAGCGCTCAATATTGCCCGTACGGCGAATTTTCTTTTGCAGGAGTAGAACCCCATACAAAAGGGCCTCAGCAGTGGGGGGGCACCCTGGAACATAAATATCGACAGGTACAACCCGATCGCAACCACGGACAACAGAGTAACTATAATGATAATAGCCACCGCCATTTGCACACGATCCCATAGAAATTACATAACGCGGCTCTGGCATTTGATCATAGACTTTGCGCAAAGCTGGCGCCATTTTGTTTGTTAAGGTTCCCGCCACAATCATAACATCGGACTGACGCGGCGATGCGCGAGGCGCAAACCCAAAACGCTCAACATCATAACGCGGCATAGATGTATGCATCATTTCAACGGCACAACAGGCCAGACCAAATGTCATCCAATGCAAAGACCCCGTGCGTGACCAATTGATCAGATCATCAATCGAGGTCATGACAAAACCTTTATCCGCTAATTGATCTGCAACCTGCCCGTAATAAGGGTCTGCCATTGGGGCTGGACGCGTATCATTTGATTGTTTTGCTTTAGCCATGCTCTTACTTTCTAATCTTCATTAACAGGATCACACTTAAAAACGAAGCTAGTGCCACTCAAGCGCACCTTTGCGCCACTCATAAATAAACCCAATCGTTAGAACACCAAGGAAAAACATCATTGACCAAAAGCCAAGAAGCCCAACATCTCCAAAAGCAACCGCCCATGGAAATAGAAACGCCACTTCAAGGTCAAAAATGATGAACAAAATTGCCACCAAGTAAAATTTAACGTCAAACTTCATGCGAGCGTCATCAAATGCTTCAAATCCACATTCATATGGCGCTAATTTTTCAGGGTCTGGGGATGAAGGCGCAATTACCATTGGAACGAAAAGGATCGCTAAAGTAATAACCGCAGCCAAAGCCATGAAGATCAGAATTGGGAAATAGCTTGCTAATAATTCTTGCATTATCTTGCCTCCCCGCATGCGCGAGGCCCCCTGTTTAATATAAACACATTCAAAACCGCGACAGAATAAATCAAATCATATGACCAATAAACGTGCGGCCAAAGTATTCACGTTGAACGCCATAAAAAAAACTTAATTAAGATGTAATGAAACAATACCAAAGATTCGTTTCAACACCCCATATTTGCCGCGGAGTATATGCCTGCAAAAGCGTGATGCAAGCCCAAACCGAGATAAAAACCTGTTTTTTTCGACTTTCTTAAGCCTAACCCTTCAGCACTCCCCGTAAGAGAGCCTTGCGCTCCAAAATAAGCCTTAAAACTGTATCTCACCAATCAATTCAGGCCTCACCTCAAAACATCAAGAACAGACCCTAACTCAAACTATTGATAAGACGAGCGCATAAGAAGCGCATAAGATAAGAGAGGACTTGTTCACTAAGGAACGTAAAAGGGTCATCAGGTAAACTGAATGAAGAAAAACATCCCGAAATAACATTTCATGGCTAGATCATACTAAACTGGAAAAATGGGAGAATGTTGAAAAAAGAAATTGAAGAAATGGCGGGAGTGACGGGACTCGAACCCGCGGCCTCTGGCGTGACAGGCCAGCGCTCTAACCAACTGAGATACACCCCCTAAAGTTATTTCTAATCAATAGAGACCTTGTAGTTTACGATTCTGCTCTTACTCTGTCAAGCTCACAATAAAGCCTAACAATAGAATTTTGCCAAAACCACAACAAAAGGTATATTTTTTAAAACAAAGCCAGGTCTTCAAGTAAAGATATGCTGCACTTGCACTTAACATAACAAGAAAATACATATCAAGAAAATGGTGGGCGGTGACGGGATCGAACCGCCGACCCTCTCGGTGTAAACGAGATGCTCTCCCAGCTGAGCTAACCGCCCCACAGAAATTATTTAACCTAAGCGAAATAAAAAAGCAAAAGAAAACGCCGGCCTTAACAAAAAGACCGACGTTTCATAATGCTTCAACTTAATTAAGAGCGTCTTTAAGCGCCTTACCAGCTTTGAACTTAGGAGCTTTTGAAGCTTTAATCTGGATTGTTTCGCCCGTACGTGGATTACGGCCCGTTGTTGCTTTACGCTGCGCAACAGCAAATGTGCCAAAACCAACAAGGCGAACTTCGCCACCACCAGCAAGCTGACCCGTGATTGAATCAAAGACACTGTCTACAGCACGACTTGCGTCGGCTTTTGAAAGACCTGTGTCATCGGCTACTTTACTAATCAAATCATTTTTATTCATGGCTTCCTCTCAAGGCAAATAAATATAGACAAGTTAAGCCTATGCGCCGATTCGATTATTGGTCAAAAGAAAAAAAGCAGAATTCAGCCATTTTTATCTGTAACTAATGTGCCGCAATTGAAGCATCTCGAGCTGCCTGAGCTGCCTTGGAAGCATTATATGCATCCTCATCCCAGTCAATAGCAAGAGGTGTTTCAACCAATGCATGAGATAAAACTTGATCCATACTCTCGACAGGAACAATCTCAAGTCCAGCCTTAATCGTATCGGGAACGTCCACAAGATCCTTCTCATTTTCTATTGGAATCAATACCTTAGAAATTCCACCGCGCAATGCTGCCAATAATTTTTCCTTCAAACCACCAATAGGAAGCACCCGACCGCGCAGCGTAACCTCCCCCGTCATTGCAACATCTTTGCGAACTGGAATGCCCGTCATTACAGACACAATCGCTGTCGCCATAGCCGTTCCAGCGGACGGGCCGTCTTTAGGTGTGGCACCTTCGGGCACATGAACGTGAATATCTTTTCGATCAAAAAGAGGTGGCTCAATTCCAAAAACGGTGCTTCGCGAGCGCACATAAGATGACGCAGCATTGATTGATTCTTTCATAACATCGCCCAATTTGCCAGTCGTCGTCATCCGTCCTTTACCTGGTAACATAACACCTTCAATGGTTAACAATTCGCCGCCGACCTCTGTCCAAGCAAGCCCCGTAACAACGCCAACCTGGTCTTCCATTTCAGCAATTCCAAAGCGATATTTCCGAACCCCAAGGAAGTCTGCCAAGTTTTCAGTGTTAATGACGACATTTTTCAGCTTACCGCGCACGATCTCTGTCACAGATTTCCGAGCAAGGTTAGCAAGCTCACGCTTTAAGCCACGAACTCCAGCCTCGCGCGTATAATAACGAACAATATCACGAATAACATGATCATCGATGGCACATTCTCCAGCGCGCAACCCATGCTCTTCAATAGCTTTTGGCCATAAATGCTGCTTGGCTATCTCAATTTTCTCGCCTTCCGTGTAACCTGCAATACGGATAATTTCCATACGGTCCAAGAGAGGTCCAGGAATATTCAGTGAATTTGCCGTTGTCACAAACATGACATTCGACAAATCATAATCGACCTCCAAATAATGATCGTTAAATGTATTATTTTGCTCAGGATCAAGAACTTCAAGCAGAGCTGCAGACGGGTCACCGCGATAATCCGCACCGAGTTTGTCAATCTCGTCGAGTAAAACCAATGGATTGGTTGTTTTCACCTTCTTCATTGACTGAATAACTTTACCTGGCATAGAGCCAATATAAGTACGCCTATGGCCTCTTATTTCGCTTTCATCACGCACACCACCCAACGACATGCGAACAAACTCTCTGCCGGTCGCCTTAGCCAATGACTTACCAAGAGATGTCTTACCAACACCAGGAGGGCCAACCAGGCATAAGATAGGTCCACGCAATTTATTTGCACGTTGCTGCACAGCTAGATATTCAAGAATACGTTCCTTAACTTTCTCAAGGCCATAGTGATCATTTTCAAGAACGCCCTCAGCCACAACCAGGTCTTTTTTAACGCGTCCTTTTTTGCCCCATGGTACAGCAAGGATCCAATCCAAATAGTTACGGACAACAGAGGCCTCAGCAGACATAGGGCTCATCGCACGAAGCTTCTTGAGCTCAGCATTGGCTTTTTCACGAGCTTCTTTGGATAATTTGGTTTTGGCAATGCGCTCTTCAATTTCGCTCAGTTCATCAGCACCATCTTCACTTTCACCAAGTTCTTTTTGAATTGCTTTCATCTGCTCATTCAAATAATACTCGCGTTGTGTTTTTTCCATTTGACGCTTTACACGCCCGCGGATTTTCTTCTCAACCTGGAGAACACCAACCTCACCTTCCATAAAACCTAAAATGCGCTCTAAGCGTTCGTTAACAGGCAAAATTTCAAGAAGTTTCTGCTTTTCTTCCAACTTAATATTGAGGTGAGTTGCAATCGTATCTGCTAATTTAGTCGCGCTTTTAATATCGCCAAGGCTCGACTGAACTTCAGGTGGAATTTTACGATTAAGCTTCACATATCCCTCAAACTGAGACGTTGCAGCCTGCATTAATGCGATCATTTCATCTTCAGCACCTTCTTCTTCAGTCAGCGGCAAAGCACTCACCTCAAAGAATGCTTCATTGGGCATAAACTCAAGTGTTCTCGCACGTGCACTTCCCTCAACCAAAACCTTAACCGTTCCATCCGGCAATTTTAAAAGCTGAAGCACAGTTCCAATCGTTCCGATTTGATAAAGGTCAGATTCTTCAGGATTGTCTTTTTCGCCATCTTTTTGGCAAATCAATAAAATTTTCTTGTCATTTTCCATCACATCTTCAAGCGCGCGGATTGACTTATCGCGACCAACAAAAAGAGGAACAATCATACCAGGAAACACAACAATGTTCCGCAATGGTAATACTGGCAAAACCTCGGGTATTGTATCGTGGGGAACCGTCATAGGGTTAGATCCGTCAATCATTTCAAAGTCCTTTCAGTATGTGCTTCTTTTTGCATTTTCATGCGCCGCTTCCTCTGATCAGTACACTGACTTCATTACCGACGATTCCGGTCTTGGGGTCAAAGATATGAACAGCATGACAGTAAAAGCCTGTGCATATCATGTGGCTACACATGACATAAAATTCAAGGTCAATGGCGAGGATAAATCAAAATTTGCAAAACATGATTTAAACCTACTAAATCGATGTTTCAGAAGCAGCATAGAAGCCACTTTCAAATCAGAAAAATCAGAAACAAAAAACGGCGCCTTTTTAAGCGCCGCTTCGAGATAAATGATAGCTGTAAGTTTAAAACTAAGAGGCGGTTGGCGAAGCTACAGACTCATTCTCTTTGTTATTTGCTCCATAAATATAGAGAGGCTTTGCCTTACCTTCAACAACGTCGGCATTTACAACAACTTCATCAATACCATCAAGGCCAGGCAACTCAAACATTGTATCGAGTAATATACCTTCGAGAACAGAGCGCAATCCACGCGCGCCTGTTTTGCGCGCAATAGCTTGTTTGGCCATGGCGCGCAGAGCATCTTGCGTGAATGTTAAATTTGCATCTTCCATGCTAAATAAGCTCTGATATTGTTTCACAAGAGCATTTTTGGGCTCAGACAAGATCGTAACAAGCGCATCCTCATCTAAATCTTCAAGCGTTGCCAGAACAGGCAAGCGTCCGACAAATTCAGGAATAAGACCGAATTTAAGCAAATCTTCAGGCTCAACAAGCTGTAATAACTCACCTGTTTGACGCTCTTCGGGCGCAACAACTGTTGCACCAAATCCGATAGATGTGTTGGCACCACGTTTGGAAATGAGCTTATCTAACCCCGCAAAAGCTCCGCCGCAAATAAAGAGTATATTGGTGGTATCGACTTGCAAAAACTCTTGCTGTGGGTGCTTACGTCCCCCCTGGGGCGGCACCGAAGCAACGGTACCTTCCATTATTTTCAAAAGCGCTTGCTGAACACCCTCACCAGACACATCGCGTGTAATTGATGGATTCTCAGCCTTGCGTGTAATCTTATCAACTTCATCAATGTAAACGATACCACGTTGAGCGCGCTCAACATTATAATCAGCGGCCTGGAGTAATTTTAAGATAATGTTTTCAACGTCCTCACCAACATAACCAGCTTCGGTCAATGTGGTTGCATCTGCCATTGTGAAAGGAACATCCAAAATCCGCGCGAGTGTCTGGGCCAATAATGTTTTCCCGCACCCAGTCGGGCCAACCAAAAGAATGTTTGACTTAGCAAGCTCAACCTCACCATTTTTGCTCGCGTGATTTAAACGCTTGTAGTGATTATGGACGGCAACCGACAGAACCCTTTTGGCATGCAATTGGCCAATCACATAATCATCAAGGACTTCTAAAATTTCAAGTGGCGTTGGCACACCATCTGTTGTTTTAACGAGTGAGGCTTTACTCTCTTCACGGATAATATCCATGCAAAGCTCAACACATTCGTCGCAGATAAAGACTGTTGGGCCAGCAATAAGCTTGCGCACCTCATGTTGGCTCTTTCCACAGAAAGAACAATATAATGTACTTTTGCTATCGCTTGATCCACCTACCTTGCTCAAACCACTTATCCTTCTCTAAATCACTTACGCCATTTTTATGGCAATAACCAACTCTGCAAATATGAACCTTATAAGACCACTATTTGCCTTTCCAAGACAAGTAGTATGAAAAATTAATGACCCTATTGCCTAGTCTTCTTTTGCATCTTCCGTGCCGCGCGAGGTCACAACTTCGTCAATAATGCCAAAATCTTTTGCTTGCTCAGCCGTCATGAACGTGTCGCGCTCAAGGGCATCTTCGATTTTCCTCAATGTTTGGCCAGTATGCGAAACATAAATTTTATTCAACCGCGCACGCATATCAAGAATTTCCTGGGCATGGCGCTCAATATCTGACGCTTGCCCCTGGAACCCGCCTGAGGGTTGGTGAACCATAACGCGCGCATTCGGCAAAGCAAAACGCATGTCTTTTTCACCGGCACTTAACAGAAGCGAGCCCATAGAAGCCGCCTGTCCAATACACAATGTGGAAACAGCGGGTCGGATATATTGCATTGTATCATAAATCGCCATCCCAGCCGTGACGACGCCGCCTGGCGAATTAATATACATTGAAATTTCTTTTTTAGGGTTTTCCGCCTCAAGAAAAAGGAGCTGAGCTGTTATCAAACTCGCCATATAGTCCTCAACGCCGCCTGTGACAAAAATAACACGCTCCTTTAAAAGCCGTGAATAGATGTCATATGCGCGTTCACCGCGGCTTGTTTGCTCAACCACCATTGGCACGAGTGTACTCATATAGGTATCAACCGGATCACGCATTTTCAGTCCCTGTCTCTCTCAACAATCATTTCATCATAGATGATTCACTGACTCAATGTGGTGCATCTCGCCTCTAATGCCAAGAGGCGAAATGAACAAACACGACATCTTTATCAGTTTATTTTAATTTTTAATCTTTTTTAGCTTTAGAAGCCGCTGGTTTTTTAGCCGCTGGTTTTTTAGCCGCTGGCTTTTTAGCCGCTGGCTTTTTAGCCGCTGATTTTTTAGCCGCTGGTTTTTTTTCAGCCTTCTCACCAGAATCGGCTTTCTTTACAGCGGCTTTTTTTGCCGGTGCTTTCTTCGCTTTTTGTGGCGTTTCATCATCAGCAGGATCACGCGTCAATTCATCAAGCGACACTTTTTTATCTTTCACGCTGGCAAGCTCAACAATGAAGTCGACAACCTTTTCTTCAAATAGTGGCGCACGGATTTGTGCCATTGCGTCTGGATTTTTTTGGAAGAACTCTAAAACTTCACGCTCTTGGCCGGGGAACTGCTGAACACGTTGCATAAGTGCTCTGTTCACTTCATCTTGCGTGATCTCAATTTTATTTGAATTACCAACTTCAGCTAAGACAAGACCCGTGCGCACTCGACGCTGTGCGATCTCAAGATATTCTGCTCTTAGCTCGTCTTCGCTCTCATCAAGATCTTCGATTTTCTTTTCTTGACCAGCAAGCTCTTGCTCAAATTGATGCCAAATTTGGTTAAATTCCATTTCAACCATTGAAGGTGGCAACTCAAAGCTATGGCTACTATCAAGCGCATCCAACAAAGCTTTTTTTACATGTCCGCGCGAAAGATCGCTGTAATCGCGTTGAATTTGTTCCGAGATAGCTTCTTTAAGCTTCTCTAAGCTTTCCAAACCAAGGCTTTCAGCAAAAGCCTCATCAATTTCAGTTTTGCTTGGCGCACTTACTTCATGAATTTTACATGTAAAGACGGCTTCTTTACCTGCAAGCGCTTCACTGCCATAATCATCAGGGAATGATACTGTAACATCTAGGTCATCCCCAGCTTTAGAGCCAATAAGCTGTTCTTCAAAGCCAGGTATGAACTGACCAGACCCCAACACAAGATCAAAACCCTCAGAAGCACCACCATCAAATGCCTCACCATCAATGCGGCCTATGAAGTCAAAATTTACTTGATCACCCGACTCAGCTGCGGCTTTTTTAGCGCGAGGCTTAAAACTCGTACGCGATTCTGCAAGGCGCTCAAGAGAACTGTTAATCTCTTCATCTGTCACATCAACGACGGGACGCTCAAAGCTCAATTTTGAAAAGTCAGTGAGTTCAATATTCGGAATAACTTCAAATTTCATTTCATAAACAAGGTCAGCTTTTCCATTCATAACATCAGCGGCTTCGCCAACGATAGAAATTTCTGGTTGCATTGCCGGGCGCTCGTTACGGTCTTGAAGCGCCTGCTGGCTACTCTCATTTACCAATTGCTGAATAACTTCAGACATAACCTGCTGCCCATATGTTTTCTTCATATGTGCGACTGGCACTTTGCCAGGACGAAAGCCTTTGATCTGAACTTGATCTTTAATTTCCAATAAACGTGCATCTGCGCGCCCTTCGAGGTCAGCGGCTGTGAAGGTAATTTCAAGAACGCGCGCTAGGCCTTCTGATTTTGTTTCTTTTACTTGCATCGTGTCCTCTCTGATCGACGTCTTAGACGATTTTCCGTGTAAATTATCTGGGTAAATTTTCTGAGTAAATTACTTCTAGTAAATTAAGCTAGATCTTCCTGGGGATTAAATGAGCCTTAAACCCTGCCCCTCTTAGTGGTGCGGGCGGAGGGACTTGAACCCCCACGCCAAAGACACTAGAACCTAAATCTAGCGCGTCTACCAATTCCGCCACGCCCGCATCATACTAAGATTGACTTATTAAAATTTCGTAAGCGGCTCTATAGCAGTCAAAATAAATAAATGCCAGTCCCTTTCACAAAATCAATTCACAACTGTTTGTGCCTCTTCACCCAAAGCCAGGCATTCTATATTTTTTCCATCCGTTTCGAATAGTGTAATCGAACAATTATCGGGCATAAACCCAACAACATCATCGCTTTTCTGAGTTTTACCATAAACAACGTTAATAGCAATAAAATGTGAAAAAATCACCACAAACTCATACCCATTTTGCTCTTTGACGACATCTAAAACACCATCTTGCCAGGTATTAAAGTCGACCGAACCGCTTTCAGGATCACTTTTAAGTTCTTCCCAACTTCCTTGCATCACACGGCGAAGCCAATGAGTGCGCGCTGACAGGTCCTCGGTTGGAGAAGGCAATTCACGAACACGCGGCTCAATTATGGGCTGCACCCCCCATTTGTCGGCCAAGGGTTGAGCTGTTTGGCGACAGCGAAGAAGTGGGCTGGTAACGATACGCGCTGGAGAGTCACCAACCAGTGCTTCAATTAGCGCAATAACACCTTGAGCCTGTTCATGACCAAGCGCATCTAAACTAGGATCATGGGAACCATCCCAACCAGCCGCCGCCTTGCCATGGCGTACCATTAATATTTTAGTCATCGCGCAATGCTCCTTTTCATAAATCTATGACACATCCATAGGCTCAAAAAGATTGACATTTTCAGCGCCCGGAGAAACCTTCCCTTCGCGACCAACAAACTCTTCGCTCAGCATAGCATCGAGCCAACCCATTCTATCCTCAACATGGGCAATGAAGCGCTCTTGGTTGGCTTTTAAGCGCCCGATGACAAGCCCCACTCTTGGTTTACCTGCTGGGTGAATAACCGAATAAGTTTCAATAACGCCTTCGCCTTGTGGGTGCTCAGCAACTTTAACCTTCGGCATGGCATCAATACGTGCTTGTAATCCTGGGCTATCCGCAGCAACCCATGCCCCCTCAACTGGCGTTGTTGAATAAAGACCAATACCGTGCTTGGTCAGATACCAGCCATTAGCTGTGCACATTCCTTTTTTACCTGGATTATCGCGCAGTTTCTTAATCATGGTTGCCACAGATAAAAGCGCATAAGCATTTCCCGCACCGCCAAAATAAGGCAAACCGCCAGTAACTGTCAGGCCACGCGGATCATCTTCCGCTAATCCCATTTCCCGACAAGCCACCTCAACCGCAACTGGAAAGCAAGAGTAAAGATCGATAAAATCAATATCATCAAGCGACCAACCGGCCGTCTCCAGCGCGAGCTCGCTCATTCCCTTAATAGCATAAGACCGATGTAAATCTGCGCGTTCAGAAACAAACCATGTTTCATTTGCATCAACACTTGCATGCAAATAAACCCAGCGGCTTTCAGCAATACCCAAACGCCGCGCCTCACCAACAGAGGTTAAAATAACGGCAGCAGCTTGATCGACCTGAATAACTGAATTCATATATTTGGGGTAAGGAAAGCCAACCCATCGATTTGCTTCGCTAACTGTCTTAATTTCATCCGGTGTTCGCGCAATTGGAAACCAGCTTTGCGGGTGCTGGGCTGCAACATCTGTAAAACAAGACATAAGTTGGGACATGGATGTCATATGTGTCTCAATATCGCGGCCGAGCGATACTCTATGAGCATTCTCTAATAAAGGGTATGTGTTGACTGGGAAGGACATACCATGAGCAGCTTCAATGTCTGTTACACCCCGTTTATCAACGCCATAATCTGTCAAAGGTCCGCCTGGATCATCGTTCCAGTCTGACTTATCAGCGCCAGCGGCGACAGAGCGCATAATACTTGCCAGTCCCTCGCCTCCAACAAGAAGCGACGACTTGATCTCGCCCGCATGAATCCGCTTAGCAAGATCGCCAATCATAAATTGAGGCGTATTGCCACCTGTTGGCGCATAAAAACTATTTGAAACCGTCATTCCTAAACGCTTAGCCACACTCAGACCTGGATTTGGATATCTACCAAAGGGCATACTGCTTGCCTCGGGTGAATCAGTGATAAAGCGCAATCCAGCAACACTATCAATATTGCTTATTAAGTGCTCGGAATCATCATGGTCACCGACCGCATCATGAACGGCACCAACCGCAGCCATCACCAATAAGTCCAAAGGAGACATAGCCTTGGTGACATCTTTTTCTTTTTGAACAACAAGATCTGCCCCGATGATAATTGGTGTGTTTTCTTCAATCATTAATTTTGCTCCAACCCAACAGATAATAGTGGAATAGATTTAAAGTCATAAAAACAGCAAGGCAAGCGTTCAACAAATAAAAAGTGCATATATTTTAATCATAATGATTAAATTTTAGGCAAATGCGGCCTATGTTCAAACTTCACCAAAAAAGAGCGCAAACGAGCGAGCCCTATCACAGCCAACATCTTTCCAAATTAGCTATTAAAAACATTGCTCTATAAGTGACCTGAAACCCAAAAAAGCCAAATGTAATGATTTTCAAAAAAACTACGGCGCCAGATAATTGGCATGATCTCTGTATAGATTTGGCAAGTTAGATAGCCGCGCAACTCCTAAATACATGCGCTGTTCCAAACGATATTGATCATGAATAGACTGATCATAAATGCAAAGGGAGAATGACTGTCATGAAAAAAATAGAAGCGATAATAAAACCATTTAAACTAGACGAAGTAAAAGATGCGCTTCAAGAAGCTGGGCTTCAAGGAATTACTGTCCTAGAAGCAAAAGGCTTTGGACGACAAAAAGGTCACACTGAACTTTATCGTGGGGCGGAATATGTTGTGGACTTTCTCCCAAAGGTAAAGATTGAGCTTATCGTAACCGACAATATGGTTGATAAGGCAATTGAGGCAATTCAATCTTCGGCTCAAACAGGGAGAATTGGCGATGGCAAAATCTTCGTTTCAACCATTGAGCAAGCTATTCGGATCCGCACAGGCGAATCTGGGGACGACGCAATTTAACCATCCGTAACTGGATATTCTTTTAACCTTAACTAAACCCAAACCTTAACGATTTACTGGAGTAAACAATGTCAGACGCTTCATCTATTCTGAAAAAAATCAAAGACGAAGGCATTAACTATGTTGACCTTCGCTTCACGGACCCACGTGGGAAAATGCAACACCTAACGCTCGATCAATCATTGATTGACGAAGATTTCTTTGCGGAAGGCACGATGTTCGATGGTTCATCAATCGCTGGCTGGAAAGCAATTAACGAGTCTGACATGGTTCTTATGCCAGACCCATCAACTGCTGGCATGGACCCCTTCTATGCAGAGCCAACATTAACTATGTTTTGTAGTATTGTTGACCCAGCGACAGGTGAAAACTACAGTCGCGACCCACGCTCAACCGCTTTACGCGCAGAAGCATATTTGAAATCAACCGGCATAGGCGACACAGTCTTTGTTGGACCAGAGGCTGAGTTTTTCTTATTTGATGATGTTCGCTTCTCAACTGAGCCATACAGCATGGGCTATGTTCTTGATAGCGTCGAGCTTCCATCAAACAGCGCAACCGAATATGAGCCAGGCAACCTCGGTCACCGCCCGCGTATGAAAGGTGGCTATTTCCCAGTCAATCCAGTTGATAGCGGACAAGATATCCGTGGTGAAATGCTCAGTGTGATGCGTGAAATTGGGCTTGAAGTCGAGAAGCACCACCACGAAGTGGCAGCTGCGCAGCATGAGCTTGGTCTTAAATTTGGCACGCTCACCAGCATGGGCGATGCTTTACAAATGTACAAATATGTCATCCACAACGTGGCGCATGCCTATGGTAAAACAGCCACATTTATGCCTAAACCTGTTCAAGGTGATAACGGCTCTGGTATGCACGTTCACCAGTCAATCTGGAAAGACGGTAAGCCACTTTTTGCTGGCGATAAATATGCAGGTCTTTCACAAGACTGCCTTTACTACATTGGCGGTATCATTAAACATGCACGTGCAATTAATGCTCTGACCAATCCGTCAACAAATTCATATAAGCGCCTTATTCCTGGCTTTGAAGCGCCTGTCTTGCTTGCTTACTCTGCACGCAACCGCTCAGCGTCTTGTCGTATTCCTTACGGCACATCGCCAAAAGCCAAGCGCGTGGAAATCCGCTTCCCAGACCCAACAGCAAACCCGTATCTTGGCTTTACGGCAATGCTTATGGCTGGTTTGGACGGTATAGAGAACAAGATTGATCCAGGCCCCTCAATGGATAAAGACCTTTATGAATTGCCACCAGAAGAGCTTAAAAACATCCCTCAAGTTTGTGGTTCACTTCGTGACGCACTAGTAGCTCTTGATGGAGACCGTGAGTTCTTGAAAAAAGGCGGCGTAATGGATGACGATCAGATTGATGCATATCTTGAACTTAAATGGGAAGAAGTGTATCGCTTTGAGCATGCACCACACCCAGTTGAGTTTGACATGTATTACAGCGTCTAATTTAACAACCGCCTGTATTGAAAAGGCCGGGCATTGCCCGGCCTTTTTTAATATACAATCAAATGGCGTTAAAAAATTACTGGTTTTGCCAGTGAGCATTATAGCGTTTTGCCGCTTCAACCTCACTCGCCTGATATTTTCTAAAGGCAGAAAACACACCCATAGATAAATCTGGCACCTTACCGTCGGCAATTTCCATAATTTTTAAACAAAACCAACCTTGCTGACCCCAACCATTGAGCGCGGCAACAATGCGAAATGGCGAATTAAGCCCCAACCAACCAGGGCCAATCTCGAGCTGTTTTTCTAAAGCCGGCATTGCGCTCATGCGACCGTCAATGAGTTTGCGCGCCACATCAGGGTCCGAACAAAACGGACGCCCCACCCCAATCATATCGCAAACTTTAGCAGCTAGAGCAGCATCCATACCCTCGCGCGTCCGAAAACCGCCCGTAACCATCATTGGTTTTTTCATAACCGCACGAATATCGCGCGCATAATCCAAGAAATAGGCCTCACGTGCCACAGTGCTTTCGCGACGAACTTCTGCGCGTTTTGGGTTAATGGTTAAATTATCTAATCCAACAAGTTTTGGTTGTTCATATGTACCACCAGACACTTCTAGCAGATCAATTTTTTCTTTGTTCAACCAAGAGGCAACCTGAATTGCATCTTCATGGGTAAAGCCACCGCGCTGAAAATCTGCAGAATTTAACTTAACGGATAAGGGAAAGTCATCGCCAACTGCGGCGCGCACAGCACGAACAGTTTCTAACAATAAACGTGCACGGTTTTCAAGAGAACCACCCCACTCGTCCGTTCGGTTGTTCACGTCCGGAGACAGAAACTCAGAAATAAGATATCCATGCGCAGCGTGAATTTGAACACCCGTAAAACCTGTCTCGCGGGCAATCTTGGCTGCATGCGCAAATCGTTTAATGACATCGAGAATTTCTTTTCCAGTTAAAGCGCGGGGCGTACCAAACTGCGCGCCTGGCATTTTAAGGCCAATATTAGATGGCCCAACAGGTTCTGGCGCAACGGCAGCCGGGGTCTGACGCCCAGCATGGCTAATCTGCATCCATAAATGCGTGCCATCTTGAGTGCCTGCTTTGGCCCATGCACGAAGGGCATCTTTTTGAGCTTTTGATTGTCGTCCTTCAATAACAACATTGCCAGGACGCTCCAAATAACGATGATCGACTTGCACATTACCCGTGAGCAAAATGCCAGCGCCGCCTTTTGCCCATCGCCCATAAAGCTCAGCGTGTTTTTCAGTTGCTTGGTTCGAAGGAGAGGCAAGCCCTTCCGTCATTGCTGCCTTACACAGCCGGTTAGGAACAGACACACCGCAAGGCAATTTCAAAGTCGAAGAAACCGTAATTTTAGCCACAAAAAACTCCTACACCATTATTACGCTAAGAATATAATATTAATATCTAGTCTTTTGGTTAAAATAGCCAGTGATTCGTTACATAAAGAGGGATTATTTCCGACCTTACGGTGGTCTAATTTCTAAAAAGTTAAATAGTGATGAAGGCTTGAACTTAATTCGAGCCATGGATTTAGTGGAGGGACTATGTCGCGCGGTAAAGGCAAAAAGGATATTAGCACGGACGATTTATTTGGTTCCGATAATGCATCCACGCCGGCACAAAAATCAGCCTTAAAAACTGCGGCAAAGTCTTCAAAAGACAAAACAGACACAGCGGCACAAGTCAAAAAACCAAGGAAATCCAATCAAGAGGTGCCTAGTTCCGTTAAAGGCAACTATACAGCAAAAGACATTGAGGTACTTGAAGGTCTCGAGCCAGTCCGTCGACGCCCTGGTATGTATATTGGCGGAACCGACCAACGCGCCCTCCACCATTTATTTGCAGAAGTCATCGATAATTCAATGGATGAAGCTGTTGCAGGTCACGCGACATTTATTGAAATTCATTTAGAGCCAAATAATTGGCTAAGCATCCGAGACAATGGCCGCGGTATTCCCGTAGACCCGCATCCACGATACAAAGACAAATCAGCCCTTGAAGTCATTATGACCACGCTTCATGCTGGTGGTAAATTTGGTGGAGCGGCTTATGAAACATCCGGCGGTCTTCACGGTGTCGGCGTTTCTGTTGTGAATGCACTGTCTGACAAGTTATTTGTTCAAGTGGCACGCGATAAAAAACTCTATGAACAGGAGTTTTCACGCGGTATTCCAAAAGGCAAAATCAAAACACTTGGAGATGCCAAAAACCAGCGCGGCACACTGGTACGATTTCATCCTGATGCAGATATTTTTGGCATCAAAGCGGCCTTTGAACCCCAACGCCTTTTTGCTATGGCTAGAGCCAAAGCCTATTTATTTGGTGGTGTTGAGATTCGCTGGAATTGTGCCGCAGAACTTTTAACTGATGGCGGCTTAACACCCGAACATACAGTTTTGAAGTTCCCAAATGGTTTGAGCGATTATTTACAAGAACAAATTGGCTCACATCCCGTTGTCACCCCCCTTCCTTTTTCAGGCAAAGTAACGAAGCCAGGAGGACACGGGTCAGTTGAGTGGGCTGTCAGTTGGGTCGGAGGCGTGGACGGCGTTTCAACCTCTTATTGTAACACCGTCCCCACAGCCGAAGGCGGAACCCATGAACAAGGAATTCGCAATGCCCTTACCAAGGGATTGAAAGCTTATGGCGATCTTGCAAATGTCAAAAAAGCCTCTCTCATCACCGCTGATGATGTGATGGGCACGGCTCTATCGCTCGTATCTGTTTTTATTCGAGAACCCGAGTTTCAAGGCCAGACCAAAGACAAATTAGCCTCACCCGAAGCCACGCGCATTGTTGAACAAACTGTAAGAGATCATTTCGAACACTGGTTATCAAATGCACCACAAGATGCGTCAAAACTTCTGGATTGGGTCATTGATCGCGCCGAAGAACGAATGAAGCGTCGCCAAGAGCGTGACGTCAGCCGCAAATCAGCAACCCGCAAACTTCGGCTTCCGGGCAAATTATCTGATTGCTCTCAAAACAATGCAAAAGGCGCTGAGCTTTTTATTGTTGAGGGCGATAGTGCCGGCGGATCTGCTAAACAAGCACGTAATAGAAGCAACCAAGCAATTTTGCCACTACGCGGTAAAATCTTAAATGTCGCCAATGCAACAGGCAGTAAGATTCAGCAAAACCAGCAATTAGCAGACCTGGTCTTAGCGCTTGGTTGCGGTATTGGGGCATCTTATAAAGAAGACCGACTGCGTTATGAAAAAATAATCATCATGACAGATGCTGATGTCGATGGCGCCCATATCGCCTCTTTATTAATCACCTTCTTCCATGAAGAGATACCACAACTCATCAAAAACAATCACTTATATTTAGCGGTTCCCCCGCTCTATCGTCTAAGCCAAGGCGGCAAAACCATTTATGTTCGTGATGACGAAGAACGCGAGCGCGTTTTAAAAACCGAATTCCGCGCAAATGCAAAAGTTGACGTTAGCCGCTTTAAAGGGCTCGGTGAAATGATGCCGGCTCAGTTAAAAGAAACAACAATGTTTCCAGGCAAGCGAACACTTATGCAAGTCGTCATCCCAGAAAGTGAGCAAAACGCAACAGCAGATAGCGTGCAACGGCTTATGGGCAATAAACCAGAGCTAAGATTTCAGTTCATACAAGAAAATGCTGCATTTGCTGAAGGCTTGGACATATAGTCAGTGGCGATTGACTTTTGCGCCACCACGCCTATGCTCTCAAAGTTCGCAGGCTGGGCCGTTACGGCCTAGAATTGAATGTCTCAGGCGTATCATTGAAGTTGTGGAAAAAATCCACATTACACTTGTTTTGCTTGAGGCGAATTAAATCATGGAAATGATTTTTAAAATCAAATAAGCAATCCGTATGTTAAGGATTGTATAACGGTAAAGTAAATATAAATGACATTTGACGACCTAAATCTGGCGCCTGAAGTTATGCGCGCTATTAATGAGGTTGGTTATACAACACCAACTCCTATTCAATCCCAAGCTATTCCCGAAGTGATTAATGGACGAGACGTTCTTGGCATCGCACAAACAGGAACAGGCAAAACCGCATCTTTTACTTTACCGATGATACATCGTCTTATGAAAGGGCGCGCAAAAGCACGCATGCCACGGACTCTTATTTTGGAACCTACGCGTGAGCTCGCCTCTCAGGTTGCTGAAAATTTTGACCTCTACGGCAAATACACAAAACTCTCAAAAGCGTTATTAATTGGTGGAATGGCTTTTGGGGACCAAGAAAAAGCCATTGAGCGTGGCGCCGATGTTTTGATCGCAACACCAGGCCGTCTGCTTGATCATGTCGAGCGCGGCAAAGTCATGCTTCGCGGTGTTGATATTTTGGTTATCGATGAAGCTGATCGCATGTTGGATATGGGGTTCATCCCTGATATTGAACGCATCGTTAAATTGCTCCCTTTCACGCGTCAAACGCTGTTCTTTTCAGCAACGATGCCACCCGAAATTACACGTTTGTCGGATCAGTTTTTACAGGCTCCTATTCGTATTGAAGTTGCCCGCGCCTCATCAACAAGCGATACCGTGGCCCAGTATACAATAAATGTGGGCAGTAAATTAAAACGCGAAGCATTACGAAGCATGTTTCAAACCGAAGATATACAAAATGCAATTATCTTTTGTAATCGTAAACGTGACATTGGCACTTTAGTAACGTCACTTAAGCGTCATGGATTTGATGCGTGTGCTCTTCATGGAGATATGGATCAACATTCCCGACTGCGCACCCTCGATATGTTTCGGAATGGCGAAACAAAATATCTAATTGCCAGTGATGTTGCAGCCCGCGGACTCGATATTCCAGAGGTTAGCCATGTTTTTAACTTTGACGTCCCAATCCATGCAGAAGACTACGTGCACCGCATTGGCCGTACTGGTCGTGCGGGGCGCTCGGGCCGTGCTTTTACTATCGTCACACCTGAGGACAGCAAATATTGGAATGCCATTCTCGCACTCACTGAAAAACCAGTCGAAGAATATACAATTGCAGGGCTTGGCCTGAGCGAAAAAGAGGCAAGCGCCAGAGCAAAAGCCAAACCACAGAAAGACGCGGAAGCTGATTCTAAAACTGACAAGAAAGGCGCTCAACGCCGCGGTCTTTTAGCAAAGGGAAGCCCAAAAACTTTTCAAGATCAGGCGCCCCCATCAAACAGGGAGAGCCTTGAGGAAAAGCCTGACCAAGTTGCTAAAGACCTAG
>CBFHLW010000003.1:0-34102 GCA_965656805.1 Alphaproteobacteria bacterium | reverse complement strand
AAAGCAGTGTAATTATCTTTTGTTTTGGGAGATATTTTCAGCTTGCATGGTTGCTGAGAAGAGATTAAAGCGGAATTAGGTTCGGTTAAAAAATTGTCAATCTCAAGAGAGCTGACCGTCTTGGCCTATTTTTCTAAACAATGACGCGGGTTTTTGAAGGAAAACTTGAGTGAATACAAATTTTGTAGTTCGGGAGGCTCGGCTCTCAGACCTCGACACAATCGTAGCGATCGAATATGCAAGCTTTCGGTTCGATAGAATGTCTCGCCGTGCTTTGCGTTATGCCCTAAAAAGTGAAACCCAAATAATATTTGTCGCATTATCAGAAAACGTTGTTATTGGCTATGGCTGTTTGCAATGGAGACAGGCTGGTTCAGCTACACGGCTTTATTCTATTGCAGTTTTAGATTCTTATCGCAAGCAGGGTGTGGCCAGTGAATTATTTAATTACATTTTCAACTTTAGCCGAGATTTAGGTCATGCGCGCATCACATTAGAAGTGAGAGATGATGCGCCACGTGTCATAAGTTTTTATACGAGTTTAGGTTTCTATCCCATTGGGCTAAAGCGTAGTTATTATGAAGATGGTTGCCATGCGATTAAAATGGAATACAGATTTCTGCCCTCCAAGAAAAGTGAATTGCGGCGCACCAATAGAAATAAACTCGTGATTGTTGTCCCGCGTAGCCAGGATATTTCTGCAGTTTCTGAAGTCATTAATATTTTTTCACATGCGCAATTGATGACAGCGCGCGAGTTTTTAGCTGCCCAAGATTTATTGGGAAATACCATACGGATTATAAATTTATGCCCTGTGGATGAGTATTTATCATCTGGTTACTATGTCTCGCTCATCGGCGAGGCAAGGGGAAACAAAACACTTGCGTCCATTCATTCTCTATCAGGTCTTGTCAGGCGTAAGCTTTATACTGAGCATCTTGAAGAGCTTAATCGTCTATTGCCGTCCGCTGATATTATTAATGGTTTTATTGGCAACCAAAACATTCGAAAAATATCGCTTGAGTTTTATTTTGGTCAAACAGCATGTGATTGGGCGCGTCGTTTAAGCAAGCGGTGCTATAATTTATTCGCAGTTCCAATTTTAGAGGTCCAAATTATCTATAAACATGGTCGGTGGCAGGTTGACTATCTATGGCCCTTATCTATCTCATCTGTTGATGATAAGGATCGGCCGCGGTTTATTCAATCCTTACAGGTGGCATTGACTTCAAGATTACCTAACCCTTCTATTGCAAAGTCTTCTCCCTTTGAGCTGGCTATTTTAATTGATAAAGATGAAATGCTTCCGCCGTCTAATCCACGTGCTTTAGCGGCTTTTACAAAGGCAGCTGCTGCTGAAAATTTACACGCATCATTTATAACCAAAGATGACTTTTCGCGTCTGTCTGCTTTTGATGCATTATTCATTAGAACAACAACGCAGATTGATCATTACAGCTATCGTTTTGCGCTAGCGGCTCAGAGATTGGGTATGCCTGTTATTGACGATCCCCAATCGATTTTACGATGTTCGAACAAGGTGTTTTTAACGGAGGCTTTGACGCGTGCTTTGATCGTTACGCCTCGTAGTTGGTTGGTGATGAGATCTAATTTAACAGAGCTCTCAGACCAATTATCTTATCCTATCGTGCTTAAAATACCTGACGGGTCTTTTTCGCGAGGGATGCATAAAGTTGAAAATAAGGATAGTTTTATTGCGCGCTCTTATGAGATGTTGGGACAGAGCTTTGTCATTTTGGCACAAGAGTTTATGCCAACGGAATTTGATTGGCGTATTGGTGTTTTAAATGGAACCCCACTTTATGCATGTAAGTATTTTATGTCTCGCGGGCACTGGCAAATTTACCATCACAAAGCCAATAATAAATACAACACAGGTGGATTTGCCGCTATTGAATTAGTGGACGTGCCGGAGCTTGTCTTGCAGACTGCAATACGCGCTAGCTTAGTTATTGGGCATGGTCTTTATGGAGTAGACCTTAAAGAGATTGACGGGCAAGTGTTAGTGATCGAAGTTAATGATAACCCAAATATTGATTATGGTATTGAAGATAAATTAAAGGGTGCGGCACTTTATAGCGATATCATATCTTTGTTTAAGAATCGTATTTGGTCCCGTATGGGTATCCATAATACGGATATCATTCCATAAAAGTGAAAGGTGTAAATCTCAAATCCATAGCGAAACTATAGGAAGTATTTCGCAGCGGTATAATAAAGCGGGATCCCAAAAATAACATTAAACGGGAATGTAATCCCTAAACTTAGGCCGAGATAAACGCTGGGTGAGGCCTCAGGAACGCTTTGCGAGAGAGCTGCAGGCACCGCAATATAGCTGGCGCTTGCTGCGAGCACCATGAGCAAAACTGCATTTCCAAATGAGATGTCGAGAAAGATACATGCGCTTAACGCAAGTGAGGCATGAAAGACAGGTGCGATGATGGCATAAGCTAAAAGAATGAAGCTCTTATCTTTGAGTTGTGGGATATTTTTTGCGACCTGAAGCCCCATGTCGAGCAAGAAAAATGCAAGTAAACCTGTAAATAAGTCACTTACAAATGGTTGCATGACCTCAGCACCTTTAGGACCAGCGATAATGCCAATGATTAATGACGCCAATAGTAATAAACTAGCGCCTTCGGTTAAAGTCTCTCTAAGGGCGAATCCTAATTTTGCGCTCGCATTATTTCGCAGTCTGTTGGCGGCAAGAATGGCGATGAGAATAGCTGGGGCTTCCATAAGTGCCATAACAGCACTCATATATCCATCATGGGGTATTTGTGCGGATGTCAGAAACTGACCTGCCGTTACAAATGTAACCGCACTTATGGAACCATAAGTAGCGGCAACTGAGACAGCATCAAATCCATTGAGGTATCGTCTTAAAAATCGATATGACAGAATTGGCACTAGCAGCGATAACCCAAGCCCGACAAGCATTGCTTTGCTAACGTCAAAGGTTAGTCCGCTCTCAGCCAATGAAGAGCCGCCTTTAAGGCCAATGGCCATTAATAGATAGAGACTTAAAAATTTAGCTAACTGCTGAGGAACTTCGAGATTACTTTTAATCATGCCTGCCAAAACGCCAAAAATGAAAAATAATATGACGGGATTGGTTATGCTTTCCATAATAAGCTCCTCGATTTCAAAACTACGAAACGTCAACCATAGAAGTTATATGGCATGAGTTCTTTAAGCGGTCTAGGCAACATGATGACATAAACGGGTTGTAATTAGATATGCAAGGAATGTCATGAGGGGATTGCGTTTTGATTCTGATTTATAACAAAAATATGCATCTATAATTAAGAAATTCATCTGCAAACGTTATAAATGGATGAGAGCCATGTGATATTATCTAACATGCTGTTTGCCGAGCAAACATTTATCTTATTGAAATGAAGCAATGTTCGCCTTGATTGGATTATAAGAGGCATTAAGAATAGCAAATCGTTTGAGAAAACTATGATGTCTAGATTTTTTAATGTGGGCGTAAGCTGAGAAGCCAATATTGATTTTGAAAGTAATATAACGAGTGGATTGACTATTTATTCTGACGAAAAGCAAGAAAATTCTGGGTGTTAAGTTGTCAGGCAATTATGGGTTGGCGCTGACTGGGCCGAGGAAATGAATATTTCCTCTGGTAAGTTGGTGGTGATACTTCCTGAGTATAATTATTGGCGGATGATTGATTCCCGGGAACCTCTCAAGCACGAGTAAGTCAAGCTTCTAACTCTGGGTGCACACGCTTATCAATTATTGTTGACCATAATTTGATTGAGTTTGCTCGCGATAAAGACAGATTGGTTTAAACAGTTCTATTGAGGAGTTTTAAAAAAAGACATTTAGGGCTGGTCTTTTAAGGCAGTACTGAATTGAGATGCTTTTGAATTTCATCGGACAACCTAAGAATATATTTACTACGTTTTCTCTGGCTGACTGATTTTTCTAAATATTTATGCATGACAAGCTGTTCAATAAAGTTTGAAAAGGCAGCTCGACGTGGTCTGTTTAACGTGATTGCGTCAAACGTATCATCAATCCCGTTATCAGCGTCTTTACGATTAAATTCATTCAGTAAGAGAAGTAATTCAAGCCCATATGGCTTGGACATAAACATTCTGCAACCCGCATTGGACCCTAATTTTAGTATTATTTTTAATGTCATGGGATCTTCTATATTGAATTTTCAATAGGCTAACAATCGCAATTAAAGAGCACTTTTTTTGGAACTTTATTAAATAGATGTTTATATATTCTTATTGGTTTTGAAGTTATAAAATTTATTTTCTAAGGTATGATGTAATTTATCTCATAACAATCAGGTAGTGGTCGTATAGTGGACCTTGTACACGTTATAATCCGCGCGCCGCATTGTGCTAGACCTACACTAATTAAGCCTCTGCAGTAATTTAGAGTTTCAGTTTAACGTCAATTTTACTTTTGCAGGTTGTTATCCATTATTTTAAGCAATCGTGCTTTTCTATATTAAGTTGAGTTCAGGCGTGTTTAAATAGTGTATATAATTACTATTTATATTCAGGGAGATATCACAAGATGCCGATGGTAAATGTTAAGATAGCTAAAGACGGTGCGACAGCGGAGCAAAAAAAGCAAGTTATTGCAGAAATGACTGATGTTCTTGTTCGCGTTCTAGGTAAGAATCCAGCCACCACAATCGTCATTTTAGAAGAAGTTGATATGGATAGTTGGGGTATTGGCGGAGAAACCGTTGCAGAAAGGCGTGCCCAGGGTAAATAATGTTTTCTAATCTTTGATGTTTGCTTGTTATACGCAATTGCGTTAGTTTTCAGACACATTTGATCAAAATATTATTCATTTTTAGGGTAACTTAAATGTCTATTCAAAGCCGTGTTCGGCGACAGACAATTCCTCAGATTATGGCCCGCAAAGGTGCAGAGCCATTAGTTTGTTTAACAAGCTATCATGCGCATACAGCTCGACTGATCGACCCTTATGTTGATATCCTATTGGTTGGCGATAGTTTGGGGATGGTTATGTATGGCATGGACAGTACTTTACCAGTCACGCTCGACATGATGATTGCACATGGTGCTGCCGTTATTCGCGGATCTGAAAAAGCCTTGGTTGTTGTTGATATGCCTTTTGGCTCTTATGAAGAAAGTCCCTCTGTTGCTTTTCAAAATGCAGCCCGTATTATTAAAGAGACAGGTTGTCAGGCCGTTAAACTTGAAGGCGGAATCCGCATTGCTGAGACGATAAAATACCTTGTCAATCGAGGCATTCCTGTTGTCGGGCATATTGGGTTAACTCCGCAAAACGTTAATGTTATGGGTGGGTTTAAGACGCAAGGTAAAACGCGCGAAGAATGGCCTGAGCTGGAAGCAGATGCATTGGCTGTTGCTGATGCTGGGGCTTTTGCGCTTGTCATTGAAGGTGTGGTCTCTGAGCTTGCTGATCGAATAACACGGCAGATTTCGATTCCCACAATCGGTATTGGCGCATCTGAAAATTGTGATGGCCAAATATTGGTCACAGAAGACATGCTGGGTCTTTCTCCAAGCGTACCGAAATTTGTTAAAGAATTTGCAACCCTTGGGGCACAAATTGCTGGCGCTGCCGAGGCCTATGCCACTGAAGTGCGCGCAAGGCGGTTTCCCGCAAAAGAAAATTTATATGAAGTTGCAGGCAAAACGCCCAAAGCGTCTCCTCAACAAGAAGGACAGGAGTAAACTGTGAGCGATATTTTTCAAGAAATAGATAATGAACTCCGTCGTGATCGGCTTTCACGCTTTTGGGATCAAAATGGGCTCGTTATTATTGTGGCTTCAGTTGCTTTGGTTCTTGTTGTTACTGTGAGTGTCATTTTTTCGTCCTGGCGGGCCAGCCAGAATGAAGCTTCTTCTGAGAGATATGAGCAGTTACTTGAACGTTTAGATGGCGCCTCTATAGATGAAAAAGTAAATGCTTTAGAAACGTTCATTCGTGAAGAAGATCGTGGCTATAAAGTCCTCTCCCAAATGCGTCTTGCAGCTTTAATGGCGACGTCAGGTGATTATGAGACTGCAGCAAGAATGTTTGAGGAGGTTGCCGCCAATGGTCAGCTACCACTCGTTGTAAGAGATTATGCAACATTACAGGCTGGGGCTGCCCTTGTTTCTGTCGTGGCGCCTGCTGATATTGAAGCCAGATTATCTAAAATATTACAAAACCAACATGGTATGCGCGGGCAAGCACGTGAAATTCTTGCTTTATCTTACTTGCTTGCCGATCAGCCGCTTCAGGCGCGTGATCTTTTACTTGTCCATCTTGATACAACAGCGATCAGTCAGGCTATGAAGTTGCGGGCAAATATATTGCTGGATGAATCTCTTAAAAAATTAAAAACACGTGACCAGTAAAGGCCAAAAAATGCAATATTTCGGAAAATTAATGGTTCTTTCTGCGCTCGTTCTTGTAGCGGCATGCGGTAAAAACGAGGAAAAAGTCGATATTGAAGGCGATCGTATCTCGATATTGTCTTATGATAGAGAGTTATTAGTTGATCCGCGTCTTGAAGAAATAGAAATTCAGATTCCACCATCATTTAATAATAGCTCCTGGACCCAGCCTGGCGGCTTTCCAAGTAATGCTTTGTACCACCTTGCCCTTGGAGAGGTTGAAGAGCTTTTTTCTGTTGATATTGTTGAAGGCAATAGCGCCCAAACGCGCATTATGGCATCGCCACTTGTGGCTGAAGGTCGGGTTTTTGCAATGGGTGCAGAACTAGATGTCGTAGCCGTAGACGCAAGTACGGGCAAAAAAATATGGGAGCAAGATGTTGTTCCTGAATGGACGAAAAAGAATACAAGTTTAACCAGATTTCTTGGCTTTAAAGAAAAGAAGCTGAATCCAGAAGACGGTTTTATGGGAGGGATGGCCTATGAAGCTGGTCACATCTTTGTTGCAACAGGTTTTGGTGAATTAGTTTGTATTAATGCTGGAACTGGAGAAATTATCTGGCGCGTTCGCTCTGATGTGCCTTTTTCTAACGCGCCAACTGTGCGTGATGGGAAAATTTATATTGTCGCTCAAGATAGCCGACTACAAGTGTTTGCAACCGCTGATGGCAAGCGGGTATGGGATTACCTCGCTATTACTGAGACCGCAGGTATTTTAAGCTCATCGAGCCCAGCCGTATCCGACCAAGTTGTTGTTGCAGGTTTTAATTCTGGTGAAGTTGTTTCATTGCGAACCTTAAATGGAACTGAGAACTGGTCAGATAGTCTGTCAGCTCGCTCGATGCAGGTAACGCCTATTTCTGAGTTAACTGCGATTGTTGGGCGGCCAGTCATTGATCGTGATCGCGTGTTTGCGATTAGCCATGGTGGTCGAATGGTTTCGATCGACATCAGATCTGGTGAGCGCGCATGGACAGCTGATGTTGGTTCTATCGAAACCCCTTGGGTAACACTTGATAGTGTTTTTGTTGTAACGACTGAATCTAAGGTTGTTGCCCTCACGCGTAACCTTGGGCGTATTCGTTGGATCAGCCCACTGCCTGCATTTGAAGATGAAGAAGATAGAGATGGTCGTATAAGCTGGGCTGGCCCTGTTCTTGCTGGAGGACAATTAATAGTCGCATCTTCTGAGGGCGAGGTATATTTCATGTCTCCAAATAATGGTGACATTATGCGCCGCATTGATGTCGGTGATGCTATCAGTGTTCCGCCAATTGTTGCCAATGAAACACTTTACATTTTAACAGATGAGGGCGAACTTCTCGCCTATCGTTAGGCGTGGTATGTCAGATTCTTCTTTTTTACTTAGTGTTGCAATTGTCGGCCGTCCAAATGTAGGGAAATCGTCATTATTTAATCGACTTGCTGGCAAACGGCTTGCGATTGTTGACGATCAACCTGGTGTAACACGCGACAGAAGGTCGGGCGATGCACGTTTAGGAGACTTGCGCTTTCGGATGATTGATACTGCCGGTTTTGAAGAAGCAAAGGCGGGGTCTCTTGAGGCTCGGATGCGTGAGCAAACAGAAGCCGGCATTGCCGAAGCCGATGTTATTTTGATGTTGATTGATGCGCGGGCAGGCTTATTGCCTGAAGATAATTTTTTTGCGCGTATTATTCGAAAGTCCGGAAAACCTGTTATCCTTCTTGCAAATAAGGCGGAAGGGGGTGCTGGGGGGCACGGCGTTGCCGAGTCTTACAAGCTTGGTTTGGGTGACCCGATCAAGTTTTCTGCAGAACACGGAGACGGAACTCAGGAACTTTATGAGCGTATTCGCGCTAAGATTGAAGAATTTGACTATGCCAATCATGTTGATGCGCTTGAGGATGAAGAAAATATTCCCTTTGACCCAGAAGAGCCTTTTGTCGATGACACGACCAAGCCACTTCGGGTGGCTATTCTTGGCCGTCCAAATGCAGGTAAGTCGACATTGATAAATGCTTTAATCGGTCATGATCGCTTGCTAACAGGTCCAGAAGCGGGAATTACCCGTGATAGTATTTCGGTCGAGTGGCAATATGTTGATCATGGTGGCAGTGCTCGCCCCATAATATTATGGGATACGGCTGGTATGCGCAAAAAAGCGCGCGTCACAGAAACGCTTGAGAAATTATCAGTGGCGGATGGGTTGCGTGCAATTAAGTTTGCTGAAGTTTGTGTTTTGCTCATTGATGCCAGCAGTCCCTTTGACAAGCAGGACATTCAGTTAGCTGATATGATAGAGCGTGAAGGGCGCGCACTCGTTATTGGCATTAATAAATGGGACTTAAAGCTTAATAAAGAAGAGGTGCGTTCGCATATAAATGACATGCTTTTAAAGTCGATGCCGCGCTTAAAAGGTGTCCCTGTTATTATGATGTCTGGTGCGACTGGTCGCGGACTTGAAAAACTTATGCCAGAAGTGTTAAGGCAATATCAGATATGGAATATGCGCATATCGACGGGTAAATTGAACCGTTGGTTAGGTGAGGTTGTGGACCGTCATCCGCCACCTGCTGACAACGGGCGGCCAGTTCGTCTACGTTATATTACGCAGGCCAAGTCCCGCCCGCCGACTTTTGTTACATTCTCAAGTCGAGGAACAGCTGTCCCTGAAAGCTATAAGCGTTACTTATCGAATGAATTACGTTCTCAGTTCAAGCTTGACGGTGTGCCTGTTCGTATCTTTGTTCGAAAAACAAAAAACCCATATGGAAACTAGTCATTGGCACATGGTTCAAGCATACGGCTTTTCTGGAAGTAACTTCAGCGGTTAAAATTGAAGATTGTACCGGTTGCCTTTTGTTCGGAAGATAAAACATCAAAAAATAGTGGCACCAGATCGTCCGGGCTTGGTAAGGTTTCTGGTGCTTCGCCGGGCATGGCTTTTGCGCGCATTTGGGTTCTAACAGGCCCAGGATTAATTAAATTAATTCGTAATTTGTCATTCTTATGCTCTGCTGCCCAGCTTAGAATAAGTGCGTTGAGCGCGGCTTTACTTGCTGCATAGGATGCCCAGAAGGGGCGAACTTTATGCGCGGCCCCTGATGTTACAAACACGCATCTTGGAGCTTCAGATTGCAGCAGCAAAGGCTCAAAAGCACGAATAAGGCGCATATTGGCAGTTGTGTTGAGTGCAATCGTTTTTTCAAATTCATTAGGATTGGAATGGCTCAAAGGCGTTAATTGGCCAAGAATGCCCGCATTGCCGACGAGTATATCAAGGCGACCCCATCGTTCAAAAATAGCGGCGCCAAGACGGTCAATTGCCTCATAGTCCGTCAAATCAATCGGAACACCAGTCGCTTCGCCGCCTTTAGAGGTGATCCGATCATATAAATTCTCAAGCGCACTTTGGGTGCGGCCTATCAAAATAACATGGGCCCCGCGTTCGGCGAGCTGTCGGGCAACGGCATAACCAATTCCGCGCGTTGCACCAGTTACCAAAGCAACTTTGCCTTTAAATGACATGATTAACCCTGCTCAGCAAGAAGAGAGAGTTGTTTGACATCATCACCGCGAGATTGATCAATTAATGGTGTCGGATAGTCACCAGTAAAGCAGTGATCTGTAAAGGCAGGATTGTCTGGGTTGCGACCGTTCTCATGCCCCATAGCTTTGTAAATGCCATCTACAGAAATAAAGTTGAGGCTATCAGCTTTGATATAGGCGCGCATTTCTTCAAGTGTATGTGTTGCCGCTAAGAGCTGATCTTTCTTTGGCGTGTCGATTCCGTAATAGTCAGGATGTGTAATCGGCGGTGACGCAATCCGCATATGCACTTCTTTTGCACCAGCATCGCGCATCATTTGAACAATTTTGAGTGAGGTGGTGCCGCGTACAATTGAGTCATCGATAAGAATGACACGTTTACCAGCAACAACACCTGGGTTTGCATTATGTTTTAATTTGACCGAAAAAGCTCGAATGGATTGTGTGGGCTCAATAAAGGTTCTGCCTACGTAATGATTGCGGATAATGCCAAGTTCAAAGGGTATGCCAGATGCTTCTGCATAACCAAGAGCAGCCGGAACACCAGAGTCGGGGACAGGAATAACAACATCGGCATCGATGTGGGTTTCTTCGGCCAATTGTCCGCCCATAGCTTTGCGGACATTATAAACACTGCGTCCATTCACAATACTGTCTGGCCGCGCAAAATAAATATATTCAAAAATACATGGGCGGGCATTCATTGGTGGGAAGGGTTTGTGGCTTTCTACACCTTGATCCGTGATAACGACAATTTCACCATTCTCAATTTCTCTAACAAATTTAGCCCCAATAATGTCAAATGCACAGGTCTCTGATGCTAAAATATATTTGCCATCTATTTGTCCTAAAACAAGCGGACGAATACCCAGCGGGTCCCGTGCACCAATTAATTTCTTATTGGTCATCACAACAAGTGCATATGCGCCTTGTATGTTGAAAAGAGCATCAGTGAAACGCGCAAGAGTGTTGCCACGACGACTTCTGGCAACAAGTTGCAAAATGACTTCAGTATCTGATGTTGACTGGAAGATAGCACCCTGATTGACGAGTTCGTTACGGAGCGTCATGGCGTTGGTTAGGTTGCCGTTATGGGCAACTGCAAAGCCACCACCGGCAAGGTCTGCAAACAGAGGTTGAACATTGCGCAAAATTGTTTCACCCGTTGTCGAGTAGCGCACATGCCCGACAGCTGATGAGCCAACCAGGCGATCAAGTACAGAGGCTTTGGTGAAATGTTCGCTAACAAGCCCCATACGTCGTTCAGCTAAAAAATGTTTGCCGTCATAACTAACAATGCCTGCGGCCTCTTGGCCACGATGCTGCAATGCGTGCAATCCCAGGGCGGTTAATGCGGCAGCATCTGGATGATCATAAATACCGAAAACGCCGCATTCTTCGCGTAAGTGGTCATCATCTATCACGAAATACATCCCTATTACTTATGACACTAACGCACGGACCAATTGGCATGGCGCGAATTGCCAATATATTACGCTTTTCGCGCGTTAATCTTGTCCTTGCACGCCTTTTATGAGGCTTTCCAAAGTTGCGCGATCACTATCTTTATAACCTTTTTCAGATTGTCTGTCTTTGTCTTTGTCAGAAGAATTGCCAGTAACATTCTCTTTTATATCGCCTACTGTTTGTTCAATTTGGTCGAGCAGCATATTTTTACCTGCATTATTAATATCCTTGCGTCCCTTTGAAACAGCATCATTTAGCTTTTTCTGGTCTACGGGCAGACTACCGTCGGGTATGGTTGCTAATAAGGCAGCAGATCCAGTCTGAATTGCTGGATAAGAGCGCGCTTGTGTTAGCCAATCCGGCTCCTCGCCTTGAGGGACAATAAGTACCAGCAAAAGATACCCTAAACAGGCAATGACAAAGCCGCGCAAAGCGCCAAAGACTATACCAAGTGTCCGATCTAAAGCGCCAATACTACTGCTTTGTAGACTGTTTGCCAGCCGACTAATAAGCAATGAAGCAATCACCATCACAGCAATAAAAATAATGACATAACCGATGATGACAGCGATTGTTTGATTGCCAACATAAGGAATGACTAACGAGCCAATATAAGGGCCCAAAGCAAGGGCCGCATAAGCCGATAAAACCCAGTTTGCAATTGATAAAACTTCGCGTGTAAAGCCGCGGAGAAAGGCAAGAACGGTACTAATGAGGAGTATGGCTAGAATGATATAATCTAACACGAAAAGCCCTTGCATGTTTGTCTCTCTCTTATCGACCTATGATAACATTCGTTATTTAGGGGGTTTGAAATCCGCATTTACTCATAAGTGAAGCAAGGTCTTGTATAGCAGAAGTTTCTATATCATGTGATGAAATTTCGTCGCTATTATTCGTGGGTTTTGCGGAAATAGCCATTTCAAAGCCAAGCTTTGCGGCTTCACGCAGACGTAACGCCGTTCGCGAAACGGGGCGAACAGCACCTGAGAGACTGATTTCGCCAAAAAAGACGCAATTCTTAGGCACACATTTATTTGAAAGCGATGAGACAAGTGCGGCAGCAACAGCGAGGTCTGCTGCAGGTTCAGTTATTTTCATCCCACCTGCAATATTTAAAAAGACATCGCGTCCAGCAAATGAAATGCCACAGCGTGTTTCTAAAACAGCAAGAACCATGGATAAACGATTTCCGTCCCAGCCTACAACTGCGCGCCGTGGCGTTGCTAAAGACGAAGGCGCCGCTAAAGCTTGGATTTCAACTAAAACTGGTCGCGTGCCTTCTATTCCTGCAAAAACGGCTGCGCCAGCAACCTTGTCATCGCGGGTTTCTAGAAAGAGGGCAGAGGGGTTTGAGACTTCATGAAGTCCAGTCCCCCGCATTTCAAAAACACCTATTTCATGGGCGGGGCCAAAACGGTTTTTAACAGACCGTAAGAGCCGGAATTGGTCCCCAAGATCACCCTCAAAATAAACCACAGTATCGACCATATGCTCAAGAACCCTTGGTCCAGCAATTTGCCCATCTTTGGTGACGTGCCCAACAAGAATAAGGGCAGTATTGTTTTTCTTAGCGAAATGAATGAGCTCCTGCCCAGCAGTTCTGACTTGTGAGACAGTTCCAGGGGCCGCCTCAAGCGCGGGCGACCACATGGTTTGAATAGAGTCGATGATCACGAGATCGGTTTTTCCATGCCCTTCGATTGTTTTAAGGATATCGGCTATGTTTGTTTCAGCGCCGAGCATAACAGGAGCATCGGCAAGCCCTAACCGTGCAGCGCGCATCCGTAATTGCGCGAGCGCTTCTTCGCCAGAAATATATACAACTTGTCCACCCTTATGGGCGACACTGGCCGCAGCTTGAATAAGCAGTGTCGACTTACCAATCCCTGGGTCGCCACCAATTAAAATAGCAGAACCAGGCACAAGCCCACCTCCTAGAACACGGTCTAATTCATGAATGCCTGTGATCGCACGCTTTGGTTCAGGCGCATTTCCAGATAGGCTTGTCAGGTCAATATTTTTGCCACGCGTGGATTTTGCGCCTTTACCAATAGGGGGGGCAGAACTGGCTGTTTCCTCAGAAATAGAATTCCAAGCCCCGCATGCATCACATTTACCAGACCATTTGGTTGTGACATTGCCGCAAGACTGACAAACAAAGCTTACGCGCGCCATTATGCAGTTGCCCCTTCGACACGGATAGGACCTTCGGGCAACCCGTCCATGAATTGGCGTAAATAGGGATTATCATTATGTTCGAGTTCATCTTGTGTCCCCGTCCAGATAAATTGCCCTTCATAGAGAAATGCTGTGACATCGGCGATTGCGCGAACGCTTGTCATATCGTGCGTTATGGTCATCGTTGTGGCGCCTAGGTCTTTCACACAATCGACAATGAGATGATTAATGACATCCGTCATAATCGGGTCCAGCCCAGTCGTTGGTTCATCAAAGAAAATAATATCTGGTTTTGCCGCAATAGCGCGTGCAAGGCCAACCCGCTTATGCATGCCACCAGAAAGTGAAGCGGGATAGAGGTCGAGCAAGTCTTCACTTAATTCAACTCGTTGAAGTGCATCGCGGGCAATTGCTCGCGCTTCATCTTGCGAAATGCCGCGGGATTGAATGTCGGCAAAAGCAACATTTTGCCAAATTGTTAAACTGTCGAATAAAGCGCCATTTTGAAAAAGCATACCAATGCGTGCATCAATATCGGCGCGCGCACGTCTTGAAAGCCCGACAGTGTTGCGTCCATCAATAATGATCTCACCTTGATCTGGTGTCATGAGGCCAAGAATATTTTTTAGTAAAACCGATTTACCAGACCCTGAGCCGCCAATAATAACGACAGACTGTCCTTTTTCTATATTTAAAGATACGCCGCGCAGAACCTTCTTTGTTCCAAAGGATTTCTCGATATTTTTAATATTTATCATGATTTAAGAGGCAAACAATAATGATGTCATGAGATAGTTTGCAGCAAGAATAAGGATTGATGCACTTACAACGGCGTTTGTTGTCGCTCGGCCAACACCTTGAGCGCCACCACTGCTATTATATCCATGGTAACACCCAAGCAGGGCAATGATGAAGCCAAAGGCCGCAGCTTTGATAAGCCCAGATGTAATGTCACCAAGCTCGAGAAAGTTATATGTTTTCTGAACATAAATAGCAGAGTTAAAACCCAAAGATTGTGTTCCCACTGAGTAGCCACCAAAAATACCAATGACGTCTGCAACAAAAGCAAGGATTGGCATACATATAGTTGCCGCGATTAAACGTGGCGCAACCAAATATTTAAAAGGATCTGTCGAAAGTGTTGTCAGAGCGTCGATTTGTTCCGTGACGCGCATTGTACCAATCTCAGCAGCAATAGCGGCGCTGACGCGTCCCGCAACCATAAGACCCGCCAGGACAGGGCCCAGCTCACGGGTGATACCAAGCGCAACAATAGAGGCCACAATAGATTCTGAATTAAACTGGTTTCCACCATAGTAAATTTGAAGGGCAAGCACGCCACCCGTAAAAAAGGATGTGAGCGCAACCACTGGAAGAGAGTAATATCCGATACGCATAACTTGTTGTAAAATGATGCGAGGGTAAACAGGTGGCGCAAAAACCGCGCTAAGACCATGGAATGTAAATAGACTTAAACGACCCGACGCCGCAAAGAACCCAATGAAGAACTGACCAATGATTGCAATATATGACATGTTAAATATTAGGCTTCCTAGTTATAAACATACCCGCTTATAGCGGTTTCCTAGCCCCGTGAGAAGCTCATATGAGATCGTCCCTGCTTGAGATGCAACAGCATCTATTAAGCTTGTTTTCCCCAAAAGCTCAACCATTGTGCCTGGCTCTATATGATCTTCGATTGAGGTTATATCAATGGCGAGCAGGTCCATGGAGACCCGGCCAATAATGGGAGCTGGTTGGCCGTTAATATGTGCCAGCGCATAAGGCGGATGAGCATGCCCAGTTGATCGTAAAAAACCATCCGCATAGCCGACAGAAACAATGGCAATTTTCTGCTCTGATTGGACAATATATGCCGCACCATATCCAACAGTGTCTCCCTTACTCACCTCTTTAACTTGGAGGATATAACCATAAAGGCTCACAACGCTTTCAAGTGCTGTCTCAGTCGATTGCGGTGCTCCGCCATAAAGGCTGATGCCGCAACGCGTGAGATCAAAGTGGAAGTCAGCTCCCAAAAGCACGCCTGCGGAGTTGGCAAGCGAGCGCGGAGCAGGGGGAAGCATCGCCGTCATGTTTAAAAAGCGTTCGCGTTGTGCTTGGTTCATTGGATGTGTTGGCGTGTCAGCGCAAGCAAGATGGCTCATAATCAGGCTAAGGGTCCAGCCGCTCCATAGATCATTTGTCTCAGACAAGGTCAGAATATCAGCTTCGCATAGGCCCAAACGGTTAAAGCCAGTATCAATATTAAGACATGCCGAAAGTTTGACATCGAGTTTTTGACATTCTGTCTGCCACAACGTGAGTTGGTGTAAACTATTGAGACATGGAGTAATATTATGAGATTTAAAAATATCGATATCTTCACCTGTATAGCCGTTAAATATATATATATCGGCTTTGGGTGCGTGTTGGCGGAGTGAGATTGCTTCGACGAGGTTGGCGACAAAAAATGTCGCACATCCTTGTGATATGAGTGTCGGGATAACGTTTTCAAGCCCCAAACCATAGGCGTTTGCCTTGACCACAGCAGCAGTGCGCGCCGAGCCTGACTTTTGCGACATGGTTATATAATTATGCGCGAGCGCAGAACGATTGATCTCTAATCGACCCATGGCATTGCTAACATCTGAATTAGTGTTAGTCGAAATATCGTTCTGGAATTCTGTCATCTTCTGCTAAGTCCCCAAAGCGGGTAAAGCGATCTTCAAATGACAAGCGGGCGATACCAATAGGGCCATGCCTGTTTTTGCCAATGATAACTTCGGCCGTTCCGTCGACGCTGGCCATTCGCTCTTCCCATTTTAAGAACTCTTCGGTTCCTTCAGCTGGTTTTTCACGGCCAACATAATATGACTCGCGGTAAACGAACATAACAATATCGGCATCTTGCTCAATTGACCCAGATTCGCGTAAATCGGAGAGTTGAGGACGTTTGTCATCACGTGTTTCAACCTGACGGGAGAGCTGAGATAAAGCCAGAACAGGAACATCAAGCTCCTTTGCCAAGGCTTTAAGGCCTTGGGTGATTTCACTTACCTCTTGAACGCGACCATCATTGCCTTTGCGGTTGGATGCGCGCACCAATTGAAGATAGTCAACAACAATAACCCCGAGGCCATGTTGCCGCTTCAGGCGTCTTGCACGTGCGGCAAGTGTAGCCATTGGAATAGCGCCTGTATGATCAATAAAGAAAGGCACTTCGTTGAGCTCGCGGGCAGAGGCAACAAGACGGCTATATTCGTCTTCATGGATATCACCCTTGCGAATATTCGATGAGGATATGCCAGATTGTTCGGATAACATCCGTGTTGCAAGTTGTTCAGCGGACATTTCAAGAGAGAAAAATCCGACAACACCGCCATCCATAACTTCAACAGAACCATTATCGCGCTGCCGCACATTGCCGTCTCGTTGAGCTTGCCAATAATTTTTTGCAATTTGAAAAGCAATATTGGTTGCAAGTGCGGTTTTACCCATAGATGGGCGACCTGCGAGAATGAGAAGGTCACTTTTTTGTAAACCACCCGTGAGGTCATCAAGCGCCTTAAGATTCGTTGATAAGCCAGATAGTTTGCCTTCTCGCGCATAGGCTTTTTCCGCCATTGTGATTGCACCAGAGAGGGCCGTGTCGAAAGAAAAGAAGCCTTTGCTTACGGCACCTTTTTCAGCAAGGTCATAGAGTGCTTGTTCGGCGCCTTCGATTTGTTGTTCAGGCTTAACATCGATTGTGGCGTGCTGAGCTTGGTAGACAAGCTCTTCACCAACAACGATAAGCTCGCGGCGAATGGCAAGGTCATAGATGGTTTGGCCATATTGTTTTGCGTTGGCAATGGTTGTGGCGTTACTCACTAGGCGCGCAAGATAAGCGCCTCCTCCCAGTTCTGATAGCCCTGCATCATGTTCAAGGTATGTTTTTAGCGTAACAGGGGAGGCAAGATTACCATTGCCTATTAGTTTTGCGACAGCATCAAAGATACGTTCATGCACAGGATCAAAAAAATGACTACCTTTTAGAAAGTCAGATATGCGATCAAAGCTGTCATTGTTTAGCAAGAGGGCACCCAATAGGCCTTGCTCAGCCTCTAAATTATGCGGCATGGATGGCGCATCCGTCTCGCCACTACTGTTAGGTGGTAACTGGTGAAGATTATTTTCCATATTGGATATTGTTTATCACGATACCTGAAAATGCCGAACCAAAAGAAAAGGCTCGCGAAAGATAAATTTCGCAAGCCTGTTAATAACGTTAATAACCTGATTGAGATTAGGCGTCGTCGGCGTCGATCTCTTCATTTAGTTCTTTAAGATCAGCTTCACGCTCGAGCATAGCTTCAGCTGCAAGCAAAGCATCTTCAGCAGCTTCAGCTGCCGTAACATCTTCGCCTTGAGCTTGACGCTCTGCTTCATCTTGTGTTCGCGCTACATTGACTGAAACTTCACAATCAACTTCTGGGTGAAGTGTTACGCGCACATTATAAATACCGAGTGTCTTAATTGGGTTTTCTAAAATGATCTGGTTGCGGTCCGTTGAAAAGCCAGCTTCTTTAAGGCCATTTGCAATATCGCGGGTTGAAACTGAGCCGTATAATTGACCTGTCTCGCCAGATTGACGAATAAGGATCAATGATTGGCCGTTCATTGTTTCTTTAACTTTTTCAGCTTCCGCACGGCGTTCGAGGTTTTGCGTCTCGAGCTGAGCGCGTTGCTCGTTAAACTGTTCTAAATTTGCTTTATTTGCGCGGAGGGCTTTGCCCGATGGCAATAGGAAGTTGCGTGCGTAACCGTCTTTAACTGTTACAACTTCGCCCATTTGGCCAAGCTTTGCTATGCGCTCAAGTAATACGACCTGCATTTATTTCACTCCTCAGGCGGCGTGTTTGGTGGATCACGCCGGTTAACATTATCTTTTTTCTCGCGCCGCTCTTCTATCTTTTTCAAGATTTTAAATTGCGAGTTTAAAATACCAAGTATTGCTACGGGTATAATGAACCACACATATGCGAGTAGCACGACGTAAACGCTTACTAAAATCAACATGCGCCCACTTCGTGGCCACGGGATAGCATGAATTATCACTAAACCCAATAGGAAATATGGAATTATAAAACTAGCTGCAATTGTTGCAAAAAAAACAGACCAAGCGCCGCTCATAAAGTAGACGCTCACCCCACTTGTAAGCAATGCCAATAACAGCCAATCGCCAAAACGCATCGATTTTAATGAGAATGGTGAGCGCAAGTTTTGACCTGTGTTTTGGCACAGTTTTTGGGCGAGTAAGAGAGACCCAAAAATGGACAACATCCAAGACGCGGAAGATGAAATAATAATTGTATTTAACATTATGCTTAATGCGGCATCAGATATGGATAAAACGTCGCTATTACCCAAAATTGTAATCATCTCTGGTGATTGGGTGAATAAGGTAAGCATGACACCAGGTAAACCGCCATTTTGATCTATAAATAGCCCAAATAATCCGAAGGTTAAGATAAGCGAAAGGGCAAGTGTCCATAACAATAACCGACTTGTAGGATAAAATTCGTGGTTATCGGGTTCACTGGGATCATTTTGCCGCGATAGGAGCGACATACGGATCAAAAATAAACTTGGGAGTCCAAAGATAATCGCGCTTGCTATGGCAATAGGTAGTCCCAAAAGAGCCATTGATAGGATGAAAAATACACCAACAGCGATAGCCGCTTGCTGGAGACCGTATCTTAACCCAAGATAGAAAAAAGATAGGGGCGTCAGCGGAACACTGACAACCCCTATAAAGAATAGCGTACTAACGATAGACGCTATGATACTGCGCAAAAAGACCTTTGAGATCATGTCTGCGCGCGCAACTTAATCAATCACATATGGCATTAATGCCATGAAGCGTGACCGCTTGATGGCTTGTGCCAATTCACGCTGTTTTTTAGCTGAAACAGCGGTAATACGGCGAGGGACAATTTTACCGCGTTCAGACACATAACGTGAGAGAAGGCGAACATCTTTATAATCAATCGCAGGTGCATTATCGCCTGAAAATGGGCAGGTTTTACGGCGGCGGTTAAATGGACGACGTTCTTGTGTCATGATCTTTGTTCTCCGTCACGTTGATCAAAATCGCGGCGCTCAGTCCGGCGCTGCTCATCACGGTTTTTGTTTTTCATAGGCATTGATGGTTCTGCATCATGTGCATCAACGCGTAGGGTCATGAAACGAATAATATCTTCGTTGAGACCCATTTGGCGTTCCATTTCAGCAATAGCCGCATGCTCAGCTTCAATATTCAAAAGTGAATAATGACCTTTGCGATTTTTTCGAACGCGGTAAGAAAGACTACGAAGCCCCCAATATTCGGATTTACTAATGGACCCGCCATTTTCTTTTAAAATATTTGTAATCGTTTCAGTTAATGTACTCACTTGCTGTTCAGAAATATCCTGACGGGCAATGAATACGTGCTCGTATAAAGCCATTGGCCTCTCCTTTTCAATGCATCCGGCGCCTAGCCTCTGGCGAGCCCTTCAGAGAGGCCCACAAGCAAACGCGAGAGCAGGGACAAGGGATCAATCATTATAAAGCATTATTTAGAGCTTAACGCCGCAAATGATATAAATTATGAACTATGCTAATATGATATAATTTTAGCAGAGTTCATGATCCTTTCAGCCCCTAACCGGACAATGCCTCCGCTTATATGCAAGATGTGGCGTCTTGGCAAGTTCCATTTACACTGTTAAACAACGTTCCAGCTTAGTTAAGTTTTGCGTTCTCAACGCATGAGACCCCATTTTGAGGGTCATAAGTGGAGGCTTATAATATGAAAGCATTTGTATTTCCTGGACAAGGTAGTCAAGTCATTGGAATGGGTAAGGATTTGGCTGAAAATTTTCCGGTTGCGCAGGAAGTTTTTAATGAGGTCAATGACGCACTAGGACAAAACCTATCTACATTAATGTGGGATGGTCCAGAGGGTGAGTTAACACTGACAGAAAATGCTCAACCGGCGCTGATGGCTGTTTCGGTTGCCGTTACCCGCGTTCTGGCTGATAGGGGATATCTGTTGCAAGATCATGCGTCTTTTGTGGCTGGGCATAGTCTGGGTGAATATAGTGCTCTGGCTGCTTCAGGTGCAGTTGCTCTCAATGACACGGCAAAGCTTTTAAAGTTGCGCGGGCAAGCTATGCAACGAGCTGTGCCCATTGGCGCTGGAGCAATGGCTGCAATTATGGGTCTTGATTTTGAGATATGCACTATAATTGCTGAAGAGGCAAGCCAAGGAGAAGAGATTTGCCAAGCGGCAAATGATAATGCTCCAGGGCAAGTGGTTTTGTCTGGAACCATCTCTGCTGTTGGTCGTGCGATTGATTTGGCCAAAGAACGGGGGGCAAAGCGTGCTATTGAATTGCCTGTCAGCGCCCCATTCCACTGTGCTTTAATGCAACCTGCTGCCGATGAGATGGAGGCCGCACTGGCTAACACACATATATCAGCGCCATGTGTGCCTCTTGTCGCCAATGTAAGCGCTGATTTGGTGACTGATCCTGATGCTATTCGTGCTTTACTTGTTCAGCAAGTCACGGGTCGGGTTAGGTGGCGTGAAAGCATGCGTGTTTTGGCTGATAAAGGTGTTACGCAATTGCTTGAGCTTGGTGCGGGTAAGGTTTTGACGGGTCTAGCAAAAAGAAATGATGATCGTCTGCAAGGTCTATCCCTATCTTCAGCAGAATCTGTGATAGGCTTTCTTGCCGAAAATAACAATTAACTTTAAGGAGGCAAAATGTTTGATCTAAGTGGAAAAACAGCGCTTGTTACTGGCGCTTCTGGCGGTATTGGCCGAGAAATTGCGCGCGCTCTTCATGAAGCTGGAGCCAAAGTTGGGCTGGCTGGGACACGTGTCGAGGTTTTGGAGGCTTTGGCAGCTGAATTGGGTGAGGGGGCATTTGCGATGGTTGCTGACTTAAGCTCAGAAGAAGGCGCTAGTAGTTTGATTGCGATGGCGGATGAGTCGCTCGGCGGTATCGATATTTTGGTAAATAATGCGGGTATTACCCGGGATAATCTTGCGCTTCGTCTAAAGGATGAAGATTGGGACAGTGTTTTGGCTGTGAACTTAAGTTCAGCATTTAAATTGAGCCGTGCGGTTATGCGAGGCATGATGAAACGTCGGTTTGGACGTATTATCAATATAACATCTGTTGTTGGCGTGACTGGAAATGCTGGTCAGGCTAATTACGCGGCCTCAAAAGCTGGCATTATTGGTATGTCTAAGTCCTTGGCTCAGGAAGTCGGAAGCCGAGGCATAACTATCAATTGTGTTGCGCCAGGCTTTATCGCAACACCTATGACCGACGTATTGCCAGATGACCAAAAAGAAAATTTATTAACGGCCATACCGGCAGGTCGATTAGGCGAGAGTGCGGATATTGCCGCCGGGTGTGTTTATTTAGCCAGCGATGAAGCCAGCTATGTAACGGGGCAAACGCTTCACATAAATGGCGGAATGGCGATGGTTTAAAAAAAAATTGTAAAATTTTAAGTTTTATGACGCTAGATAATGTTTTTATGCGAAAGTATGTTTGCTAGACAAGTGTCACAAACGGTGATACAGACGCTATTATTGGCTGTTTTGCGCCATTAATTGAGGGAAATGCCGCTTTTAGGCAACTTATATAACGAAGGAAATAAGATGAGCGATATTGTAGATCGAGTTAAAAAAATTGTCATAGAAAACCTTGGTATTGAGGGAGACAAAGTGACAGAAGGTGCTAGCTTTATCGATGATCTTGGTGCTGATAGCCTTGATACTGTTGAGTTGGTTATGGCATTTGAAGAAGAGTTTGGTATTGAAATTCCAGATGATGCCGCCGAGAAAATCCTGACCGTTGCTGATGCTGTGAAATTTATTACAGAAGCATCATCTTAAGAGTTGATTGGCGGCGCATGGTTCGCGTCGCCACTAGCGATTAGGGTATCACGCATGAGATATCAATTATGAGACGTGTTGTTGTAACTGGAATTGGTTCGGTCAACCCGCTTGGTAAGGATATCGCCACGAGTTGGCAAAAATTAATTTCGTCTTCTTCGGCTGGACAGAAGATTACTCATTTTAAGACAGATGACCTGCAATGTAAGATTGGTTGTATGGTGCCTGTTGATGGTGAGAATGCCTTTAATCCAGATTTATACTTTGATCCCAAAGAACAGAGACGTGTTGATAAATTTATTGTTTTCGGCATCTCTGCAGCGAGTATGGCGATTGATGATTCTGGTTATATTCCTGAAACAGATGAACAGAAAAACCGTGCAGGCGTCATGATTGGCGCTGGTATCGGCGGCCTCAATGGTATTGTTGAAGGCGTTGAAATATTGAACGAAAAGGGCCCCCGCCGAATAAGTCCTTTTTTCATTCCTGGTCAGCTGATTAATTTGGTATCTGGTCATGTGTCCATTAAATACGGACTGCGTGGACCTAATCATTCTGTTGTCACAGCTTGTTCAACAGGTGCTCATGCTATTGGTGATGCGGCACGGCTCATTGCTTTAGATGACGCAGATGTAATGATTGCTGGTGGCGCCGAGGCTGCGATTGGCCGTCTGGGTTATGCAGGGTTTTCGGCATGCCGCGCATTGTCAACAAATTTCAACGATACACCTGAACGCGCCTCGCGCCCTTATGATCGTGATCGCGACGGGTTTGTTATGGGCGAGGGTTCTGGAGTTGTCGTTTTAGAAGAATACGAGCATGCAAAAAATCGCGGCGCTCGTATTTATGCTGAAATTATTGGTTATGGGCTATCTGGTGATGCCTATCATGTCACGTCACCTGAACCTAATGGAGATGGTGCGTTTCGTTCGATGCAAGCCGCCATCAAGCGCGCAGGAATAGCAGCCGCAGATATTGATTATGTGAATGCGCATGGTACCTCCACGCCAATGGGTGATGAAATTGAGCTAAATGCTGTTGAGCGCCTTTTTGGGAGTGCAGCGGATGGCCTTACCATGTCATCGACAAAATCTGCTGTTGGACACCTTTTAGGTGCTGCTGGTTCGCTTGAAGCTATTTTTTGTTTGCTGGCCATGCGAGATGGTATCGTGCCTCCAACATTGAACTTAGATAATCCTTCGGTTGAAACCAAAATTGATTTGGTGCCGCATGTTGCAAAAGAAAAAAATGTAAAAATTGCGCTATCGAATTCATTTGGGTTTGGCGGGACCAACGCGTCGCTCGTCTTTAAAGCGGTCGATTAGTCAATTGGTAATTTGTGCATAAAATAGTCTTACCTATAATTTGCGTTGTTGGAGTGGCCATTGGCTTTTTAAGTCTTTATTTTGTTCCCTTTCAAATCGTAGAGCCGCAGACGGTTATTGTTCGTTCTGGTGCTTCTTTGGATCGTATTGGCAGAGACCTTGCTGAGCGTCAGGTCATTAAATCAGCTTTATTGTTTAAGGTTATGACGCGATTTCAGGGGAAAGCTCTCACTCTGCAGGCGGGTGAGTATCAATTTACAGGCGCCTTTTCAATGTATGACGTGGCACGTCGATTGGGTGAGGGCGATGTTGTATTACATTCTTTATCCTTGGTTGAGGGGCAGACGCGCAGTCAATTTCTTAGCCAATTAAAGTCAGTTGATTTTTTAGATGGCGAAGTCGACAACGCATTTGACGAAGGGTGGCTTTTGCCAGATACGTATCGATTTGAACGTGGCACACAACGTCAGTTTGTACTTCATATAATGAATGCGGCTATGGTCGCGTTTTTAGAGAATGCTTGGGATCGTCGTGCTGACAGCTTGCCATTTGAAAGTCCCGAAGAAGCCTTAGTGCTGGCATCTATTGTTGAGAAAGAAACTGCGATAGCTGATGAGCGCAGGCTTGTCGCTTCCGTCTTTATAAATCGTCTGAATAAGAGGATGCGATTACAGTCAGATCCAACAATAGTCTATGGTTTAACAAATGGCGGGGGATCTTTGGGACGGCCAATTCGTAAAAGTGAAATTCGTCGGCCACATTCGCATAATACTTACGTTATTAATGGGTTACCGCCCACGCCAATTAGCTATCCTGGTCGGGCATCTATCTTAGCTGTGCTGAATCCTTTAGATAGTCCATATTATTATTTTGTTGCGGATGGATCGGGCGGGCATGTTTTTGCCGAAACATTGGCGGAACATAATCTAAATGTAAGAAATTGGCGGACGAATCGCTGATATATAAAAAATGGTCTAAGGAATAAAATATGGTAGGTGACATTCATCGGCGTGGTTTAATGCTGGTTTTATCCTCTCCCTCTGGGGCAGGAAAGACGACATTGGCGCGCCATCTTTTAGCTAATGACCCTCATATTTCAATGTCAGTATCATTAACCACCCGGGCTCCACGCCCAGGTGAAAAGCCAGGTGTGGATTATCATTTTGTTGATTCTCAAACATTTGGTGAAATGCGAAACGCTAATGGATTATTGGAGTGGGCAAAAGTTTTTGATCATTATTATGGTACCCCGCGCGCTCCTGTTGAAGAAGCTTTAAGTCTGGGTAATGATGTTCTTTTTGATATTGATTGGCAAGGAACGCAGCAGTTACAAGAAGCGGCAGATGATGACCTTGTTCGGATTTTTATTTTACCCCCCTCGGCTGCTGAACTTGAGAAGCGTCTGCTGACACGGGCACAAGATAGTGCCGAGGTGGTCGCAAAGCGAATGGCCAAGGCCTCTGATGAAATTAGTCATTATGCAGAATATGATTATGTTATTGTGAATGATAATGCGGAAGAAAGCAGTTCTATTATTACTGCAATCTTACGCGCAGAACGCCAAAAGCGCTCAAGGCAAACGGGTTTATCAGATTTTGTAAAGCGGTTGCGCGATAGTCTTTAAATATAGTGATCGGTCATTTGGTCGAACTATTGGTCAAACCAGAAACCTAGTTTGACCATATAGAAACGAGTGGTTTTTAATTTCTTAAGGGTTTAAGACCACGCGGCCAAGAATTCGGCCTTCACGAAGATCATCAAGCGTACGACTTGCTTCGCTCATATCGCGTTGTTCTACTGGGATAGGATTGATCTTCCCAGCTTTAACAAGCTCCATCATCTCAATTGTATCTGCGAGTGAACCTGTCATTGAGCCAGCAATTGACACACCGCGAAGCGGGAAGAGAGGAATTGGAGTGCTAAAGCCGCCGCCAAATAAACCAACAATGCGGACCTCACCCCCCTTGCGGATAGCCCCATTTGCAAAGTTTAAAGAGCCTTCAGCGCCAACAAAGTCAGCAACAGCAGGAACACCGCCATTCGTATCGGCTAATAATTGTTTAAGAGCATTTGGATCTTTTGGGTTATAGGCTTTGGCGGCGCCTGCACCAAGTGCGGCTTGCAATTTGTTTTCGTCAATATCCGCGACCAAAGGTGGGCGTTCAAACATCGCTAAGGCAAATTGCAAGGCCATCATGCCGACACCGCCTAAACCAACAATTAAAACGTCTTCATCTGGGGACACAGGTTTGAAATATTTTAGCGCGCTATAGGCTGTTATACCTGAACACATATATGTGCTTGCAAGCCCCTCGGCAATTCCATCACAGTCAATGCAATAACGCTCGTGTGGGACCAGGCAATGCGTTGCAAAGCCACCTGGTAAGTTCACACCCAAGGCACGTGCATTGCACAAATGCTCATCATCACGGTTACACATGGGGCAGTCACCGCAACCAATCCAAGGAAACACAACTCTACGATCGCCAACCTTAACACCCCTCACATCAGGGCCGATGGCTTCAACAATGCCCTCAATCTCATGTCCGAGCGTGAAGGGCAGCGGTTTCTTTGTCATGTCCAACTTGTTGCCGCCGCCCATATCGAAATGTCCGTCATGCAGGTGTACGTCTGAGTGACATACGCCACAATGCGACACACGAACAAGAACCTCTGACCCTTGCGGCGTAGGCGTTTCAATGTTGGTTTCTGTTAAAGATTCTCCAAAAGCTGTTACGGCTTGGCTTTTCATTTCGCGTCTCCTTCTGTCGGCGGGGCCGATATTATTGTTTCATAGTTCGATGCAAGTGTACAAAACTCATCAATGCTTAAACTCTCGCCCCTACGGGTTTCTTCGATGCCGCTTTGCAAAAGCAATTTTTGTGGATTAGAGCATATCGGTTTTAAGCTACTACGCAACATTTTCCGTCTTTGATTGAAGGCGGCGGCGGTTAATCGGCTTAAATTTTTCTGAGAAATATCCTGAATGGGCATCATGGGCGTTATTTTAACAACCGATGACGTTATTTTCGGCGGTGGCACAAAGGCTTCTGGAGGAACATCAAATAAGATCTCGCATTGGTTTCGCCATTGTGTGAGAACACTTAAACGGCCGTATGATTTTGTGTTGTGTTCTGCTGTCAGTCTTTGGGCAACTTCACGTTGAAACATTAATGTAAGGCTATTCCATTTAGGTGGCCAAGGTTTTTCAAGCCAAGATACAAGTAATGGTGTGCCAACATTATAAGGCAAATTGGCTGCAATGTCATATGGCTCGTTGGTTAGTGCGTCGAGGTCACATTTTAAGGCATCGGAAAATAATATTTCGAGTTTTCCTGGATAGTGGTCCTGAATTTGTGTTAGGGCACCTTTAAATCGCTTATCAGCCTCAATGCAAATGACCTTTTGGGCTCCTTCCATCAGCAATGCTCGCGTTAGGGCACCTGGTCCTGGGCCAATTTCAATGATTGGTCTAGAGCTAGGTTTTACACTGCGAGCAATTCTCCGCGTGAGATTAAGGTCAAAGAGAAAATTTTGCCCCAGTGCTTTGTTAGCTTGTAATTTTTCTGATCGAATAACGTCGCGAAGCGGTGGTAATCCGTCCTCGCTCATTAGCGATATTCCACGACCGAGTCGCGGCGAAGGTTGCGCAAATGCCGTCGCGAGAGCATTGAAAGCCGTTGAGAGTATAGATTGTCGTATATCGTGTCCTTAGATACATTAATGCCTTGATCATCTTTTCTGTCGCAGACGGCGAATAACAAAAAATTATCGCCAGAGTTAATAACATCTGTGACCTCGCCTGCATCGAGTGGCTCGATCAGGCGCTGAAGGCCTGTATCGAATGCGCCAAGAGGCTGTAATCCGCTGCGAGTTATGTTTGCATCTTTAATCTTTTTGGCATTTTCTTCAGCTTGCGTGCAATGTTTAAACTCGGCTCTTACGGACTGCAGTTCAGCTTTTTGAGTATCGCCACTTACAATAATTTGAAGTAGGTCAAATTGGTTGCGAAGCGGGCTTTTGCCGCCGCCTTCTTGTTTGTTTCTAAGCGCTATGATTGAAATGCCAGCTGGTGTTGAAACGGGGTTAGAGATTTGGCCAATGGCAAGCGCGGTTACGACTTGTTGAAGTTTGGGGTCGAGCTGGTTTGCGTAAACCCAACCCATGTCACCGCCACGTGCAGCCGAAGGAGATGACGAAATTTGCCGTGCGATTGCTCCAAAGTCTACGCCTGCTTGAAGTTGTTTTACAATTTCTTGAATTGTTTGTTCGATAGACGCATTGTCCTGAAAGCCGTTCGGGTTAATTAGTATTTCGCTAAGCAAATATCTTGGTTGGTCGAGGGCTTCTAAGGCGCGAACATATTGTTCTTCAATATCTGCATCTGAAATTGATATACGCCCACCATAACGCCGACGTACATATTGTGACCAAGCTAACTCAGCTTCGATCTGGCTTCTTAACGTATCTTCAATAATGCCTTTTTCATCGAGAAATTTGACGATTTCATCGCGTGTCATATTACTCTGTTGGGCGAGCCGCGACATGGATTGGTCAATTTCATCATTTTCAATAGAAATTTCAACAGTCTTAGCTTCTTGAAGTTGTAGCTTTTCATCAACTAGGGCGCGCAGGACTTGCGTGCGAAGCCTGTCTACAGTCTCAGGTGTGTTGGGGATGCCCGATGTCGTTAAGAATAAATTCACTCTCTGATCGACATCATAGAGGGAAATAACCTCATCATTTACAATGGCCGCTATACCTTCGACATCACGAAGGGCAGCATTTGCTGAATGCTCAGTTAAAGTCACGCTCAATGAGCTAACAATAACAATCGAAACTACAGTTATGATAATGCGTCGGAACATATGAAGAAAACTCGGATTTTAAGGTTTAACGTTGTTGAAATGATTCTTACCATACAAGCAGCATTTACCCTAGAGCGGATTTACGTTAATTGTTTTAACAGAATCATTGTGTTTAAACTTTTACGTAAGCTTTCATCCCAACTCTGGAGTATGCCATGCCTATGACCATATCTTTTTCCTCACTTGCTTTGCCAAAAACTGGCTCTGTTCTTTTTCTTGTCCCGCAAGGCGCTAAACCATCTGGACTTGCAGCTCAAATGGATAAACAGCTGAAAGGTGCTTTAACGCGCGCAATTAAAGTTCAATCGTTTAAAGGTGAAAAAGGTAAGGATTTAACCCTGCTCGCGCCAGAAGGAACTACACTTAAAAAAGTCTTCATTTTAGGGATCGGAAAAATTGCTGACTTAACCGAAGCAGACTTTGAAACCATTGGCGGTAAAGCCGCCGGATATGCGTCTGACGGTGGAGCCTTGGCAATATGTTTGGAAGGCGAACTTGAAAACGGTGTTGGTGGAGCTGAGATTGCTGCGCGTGTTGCCTTGGGAGCGCAGTTAGGTGCTTATCGATTTAATAAATATAAAACAAAAGACAAAACAAAAGTATCTGCATCCAAAATAGTTGTGGCAACAAAATTAGCGGCGCGTGCCAAATCACAATGGAGCGAATTATCGGCCTTGTCTGAGGGCATTATGCTTGCACGTGATTTCGTTAATGAACCGGCAAACATTTTGTCGCCACCTGAATTTGCGCGGCGCGCTCGCGCCCTCACAAAATTGGGCGTAAAGGTCGAAGTCTTGTCCGAAGCTCAAATGAAAAAATTAGGCATGGGGTCATTGCTTGGTGTCGGTCAGGGCAGTGCGTTTCCAAGTCAGATGGTGATTATGCAATGGAATGGTGCTGCTAAAACCAAACAACCTTTGGCTTTTGTCGGCAAGGGTGTGTGTTTTGATACGGGTGGTATTTCCATTAAACCAGCTGGCGGCATGGAAGACATGAAAGGCGATATGGGGGGCGCTGCTGCGGTTACTGGCTTAATGCATAGTTTGGCTAAGCGAAAAGCAAAAGTGAATGTAGTTGGTGTCATTGGCTTGGTTGAGAATATGCCTTCGAGCACAGCCCAACGTCCTGGGGATATTGTGACATCAATGTCGGGCCAAACGATTGAAGTATTAAATACCGATGCTGAAGGCCGTTTGGTTCTTGCTGACGCACTTTGGTATACTCAAAACCGTTTTTCACCCAAGTTCATGATTGACCTCGCAACCTTGACGGGTGCAATTATGATTGCGCTTGGTCAGGATTATGCAGGTATGTTCTCTAATAATGATAAGCTTTGCGATCAGCTTGCGTCTGTTGGCAAACGTGAAGGGGAACAAGTTTGGCGCATGCCGATGAACAGTAATTTTGACAAAATGATCGATACGCCAAACGCCGATATGAAAAATATTGGTGGGCGTTATGCCGGATCAAGCACAGCAGCTCAATTCTTACAGAGGTTCGTCAACAATGTGCCTTGGGTCCATTTAGATATAGCAGGCACAGCCATGGGATCACCCAAATCAGCAACCAGCCAATCTTGGGCAAGCGGTTATGGTGTGAAGCTTTTGGATCGACTTGTAAAATCACATTACGAGTAATGACTGAATTTTTTTTCTATCATTTAGAACGGCAGAGCTTGGAAGAAACTTTGCCAGTTTTACTAGTAAAGTGCCAAGCTCGGCAATGGCGTAGCATGGTTCGGAGATCCTCTAAAGAGGGTGTCGCGGCGTTAAGTGAACTGTTGTGGCGGTTTGGGGAGAATAGTTTCCTCGCTCATGCATGTGCTGATGATGAGAAAATGCAGGCCTATGCAGCAGATCAACCCATTTGGTTAACGATCTATGACGATTGTCCAAATGATGCGCATGTTTTGTTCTTACTTGATGGCACGGAGGTGGAGGATATCAGCGCTTACACGCGTATCGTTTATCTTTTTGATGGTCGCAACGAGGAAAGCCTCGAGAAGTCGCGCAGCTTTTGGAAAGCCTTAAAGCAAAAAGATGTTGCCTTAAGCTATTGGCAGCAGTCAGCCCATGGTGGCTGGGAGCAAAAAGCTTGAGGCTTGCCATTAGCATAGGATGAGACTATAAGCGCCAAATCATATCATTTAGGACATAAAGAGGCTAATTATGGCGATAGAGCGCACATTTTCAATTATTAAACCCGATGCAACAAAGCGTAATTTGACCGGTAAAATTATCGATCGTTTCGAGTCAGCTGGTTTGCGTATTATTGCTTCAAAGCGTATTCAAATGACGAAAGCCCAAGCAGAAGGTTTTTATGGCGTTCACAAAGAGCGTCCGTTTTTTAATGACCTTGTGTCATTTATGATTTCTGGGCCTGTTGTTGTGCAGGTGCTTGAAGGCGATAATGCTGTGCTTAAAAATCGTGAATTGATGGGGGCCACTAATCCTGCCGATGCCGATGAAGGCACTATCCGCAAAGACTTTGCTGAAAGCATTGATGCAAACAGCGTTCATGGGTCAGATGCGCCTGAAACAGCCGCAGAAGAAATCAAGTTTTTCTTTTCAGACGATGAGCTTGTTGGCTAAATTTCGTTCATAAGTACAAAATGCGAAAGGTCGGCTTTGCCGGCCTTTTTTCTTGCCTATCTGTTAACGCTTTTATTCTTCCGATATGTTATGGCTGCAAGATCGAGGCCATCGCAAAATGTTTTATGCTCAACATTTAAAACGCGCTCAGCAAGTGTTTCGGCCGTATCCTCTTTTTCCACCTGAACGCACGTTTGGTTAATAATTTCACCCGCATCCATATCTGCGACAACATAATGCACAGTGCAGCCATGCCATTGTGCGCCATCATCAATGGCGCGTTGGTGTGTATTCAATCCCTTATAAGCTGGCAAAAGCGAAGGGTGGATATTAATAATCCTCCCCTTCCATTTTCGAACAAACTCTGCGGACAGAATACGCATAAAACCAGCCAGGCAAATAATATCAACATTGGCTGATGAGAGTTCAGTGGAGATTTCTGTTTCGAAGTCTGCTTGTGAGACGAAGCTTGTGTGATCAATAATGTTGGTATTGAATCCTTGAGATTTTGCAACTGAAATACCAATTGCTTGGGGTTTGTTGCAGATCAAGCTGGCAAGTGTATAGGTGTCTGGCTTGCTCTGGATATGGCCCAAAAGCGCTTTCATGTTGCTGCCACGCCCAGAGAAAATAATGCCTATACGAAGGGGATGCGACATTAATAATCCATGTTTCTAGTTATGTGTATAATCGACATGGCTGCCCGGGGTTGATGAAATCTCACCAATTTCAAAAACAGTCTCACCAAGGGAGCGGAGGGCGTCGCTGAGATCATTGGCGGCTTCTTTTGGAACAATCACGCACATGCCAATGCCGCAATTAAACGTTTTAAGCAGCTCTTGGTCATCAATATTGGCCTTCTCTTTAAGCCATTCGAAGAGTGCCGGTCGCGTCCAATTGTCTAGGTTAATAGTAGCGCTGCAAGTCTTTGGCAGAACTCTTGGTAAATTTTCCGTCAACCCACCACCTGTGATATGAGCCAGACCTTTAATGGGGTGACCCGCGCGAAGTGCTGCGAGAAGTGGCTTAACATAAATGCGAGTGCCAACCAATAAGGCCTCGGCGAGAGTATTTGCTTCATGTGGAAATGGGGTAGGGGCGTCCCATGATATGCCTTCTTGCTCGATGATACGGCGAACCAAAGAAAACCCATTTGAATGAACGCCATTTGAGGCTAGGCCAAGTATAATATCGCCTGCACCTATATCTTGTTTCGGTAAAATCTGATCACGCTCAACAGCACCAACCGAAAAACCAGCTAAATCATAATCATTTTCTTTGTAAAGCCCTGGCATTTCCGCTGTTTCACCACCAATGAGGGCGCAACCCGCTTGCAAACAACCTTGAGCAATACTTGCGACAACCTCACGGGCTGTTTCTAAATTGAGCTTTCCTGTCGCATAATAGTCTAAGAAAAATAAAGGTTCTGCGCCTTGAACAATCAGATCGTTGACGCACATGGCCACAAGGTCGATCCCAATTTGCGCATGTTGGTTTTGTTCTATGGCAATCTTAACCTTTGTGCCGACGCCGTCATTACATGCGACGAGGACAGGATCTTTAAAGCCACAGGCTTTTAGGTCAAATAAACCTCCAAAACCTCCAAGATCACTATTTGAGCCAGTGCGAGCAGTTTGCTTTGCTAGTGGCGCAATTTCACGCACAAGTTGGTTGCCTGCATCGATATCCACTCCGCTATCGGCATATGTAAGGCGGTTTTTATTATGGGTCATGGCATCCTCAGCTAGATTCGTAGGCACAAAATAACTGTTACTTGGTCTAAAGTAACTATCTAATTCAATTTTATAACATTCTATTGTCGATAAATTTAAAAGCTGTGGTAAAGAAAAGACATGAAACACTATCTTATTGCATTCGCTATTTGGGCTATTTTGGGTGGTTTCTCATCAGTGGGTGCGGGCAATATTTATGCAGTCAACGGCGTCAATGTTGATGCAAGCGCTGCTAATTCTGCAGATGCACGCGAATTGGCTATGCGTGAGGGTCAGGGGCGTGCGATTAATACTGTATTTCGGCGCCTTACATTAAGCTCTTATTGGGATCAATTGCCCCTGAGTAATGAGTTAAATTTAGACTCATTCGTTCAAGGTTTCCGTGTTGCGGATGAACGAACAAGCCCGACCAGATATATTGCAAAACTCTCGATTAGTTTTAAACCTGATGCTGTGCGAGAGGCTTTATTGTCACGCGATATTCCAATCGGTGAGATGCGCGCTGCGCCGGCTTTGCTTTTGCCCATCATGGAAAACCGGGAAGGCTTGTTTCTATGGGGTCGTAATTGGTGGGGCGATATTTGGTCAAAAGCGGATCTTGAAAATAGTTTATCACCCTTGCTCTTACCCTTAGGGGATATTGCCGATACTTCCGAGGCCTCAGCAATTGATGTTTTATCCGGCAATCGTTTAACCATTGATCAATTAAAGCTGCGTTACAATGTTGACATTGTTTATGTTGTGCACGCGCTTGCCGATATTGAGGGTCAGCTTGGCGTTACCGTCTATAATTATACACCTGATGCTGTTGACGTTGATGTGCTGAGCTATGTTGGCCAAGAGCCACATGCCTATTACGGCGAGATTGCTGTAAACGAAATTATTGATAAGATTACTGAAAGTTGGAAGCTAAAAACAGTAATCGGCTCTGATAGTCGAACACAGCTAGTGACGCAGGTGGCTTTTTCAGGTTTTAACGAATGGAAGTTAATTACAGCTCGCTTGAGCGCAACAAGCCTCA
>CBFHLW010000002.1:0-46533 GCA_965656805.1 Alphaproteobacteria bacterium | reverse complement strand
AAAATATTTTAGAGCCTCGAGCTGAACAGGCGACAAGCCAGTCCATAGCGCTTAAGAATGTTGCAGATTACTATCAAACGCTAAGCGCACTTAAAGCACGATTTGAGATGATAGATTCCAATGGCGGCCTTTCAACAGGAATCTTTTATTTCCAAAGGCCGGCTCGAATGAGGTTTTCATTTGTAACACCAACCCAACAGGTGATTATTGCAGATAATACATGGCTAAGCGTACAAGAAACCCCAAAGGCTGAAGCTAACCGTTATCCAGTGAACAGCTCACCCATCGGCAAGTTCTTAAAAAGCAACCGTCGACTTGATGAAACGCCAATTCTTCAAAGCATAAATCTTGAGAACAATCGTGTTATATTAAATTTAAATGATCCCGATGAGCCTGAAGCTGGTGCCTTGAGCCTTATTTTTAGCTATCCCAAGATAAGCCTTATTGGATGGCGTCTACGCGATGTTCAAAATCAGTTAACCGAAATTTTTTTCTCTGAACACGAAACACTAGATCTGCTTCCAAACGAAATCTTCTTCGTCAATGAGAGCGAAAAGGAATTTAATTAATATGGACAATGAAACCTGGGACGATGATTGGCATGCTGACGCCGAAAGCCTTCAAGAACTAGAAGCTGAATTGCCCGTCCTGAATATTTTAAGAAACTTTGCTGACGAAATGGCAAATGCACAGTGGTTCTCCGAACTCGGCGAAACGCTCGATGCTCCGACCAAGGCCTTAGCTCGTCTTTATATTGACGGGCTCGGTATGCCGGATGCAGATCTCGCCCAATTACCCGATTGGGATGATGTCGTTGATGTGGCCCAAACCATGGACCTCAATAGCGAAGCATGGGAAGTCGAGGAACAATTACGCGCAGCCGTTTCAGAAGCCGCTCTCAATCTTGTTACACCTGAAGGTTTACAAGTTATATTAACCTATCTTTCGGCAGCCCTTGCTGTGCCGTTGCGAAACGCTGCCGAAGAAGCGTTAAGCCTTAGTGATGAAAACGCGGATACTTTACTCGAGCTCATGGTCGGCGCTGGCCAACAGGCTGCTTTTGGTGCCTTATTGGCCTTGGCTGCGGGACAGGCTGATATGGACGGAGACGAACCCGATATTGAGGAAATCTCAAGACACCCGCTTTTTGTGAAATATCGTTTATTTGCCATCGGACGTTGGCCCGTCTCATTAACCGGTCGTTCGTTTAACTTATTTTAGGAATAAATCATGCGTATTGTTAGTTGGAATATAAATTCTGTGCGATTGCGCGCACCACTCATTGAAAAGTTAATCGCGCAAATCAATCCAGATATTATATGTCTACAAGAAATCAAATGCCCAAATGATAGCTTCCCCGAAAAACAATTCCGAAAAGCGGGATTTGAGCACTGCGCGGTTAATGGCATAAAAGGCTATCACGGGGTCGCCACGCTAAGCCGTGAACCTTTCGTTGAGACCAATATTATTGATTACTGCAATAAAGGCGATGGCCGTCACATCGCAACCACCCATATGCTGGGCAAGACATCATTTACCATTCATAATTTTTATGTTCCAGCTGGCGGTGACGAAGCAGATCCGGAAGTCAACGAAAAGTTCGCGCATAAGCTCAATTTTCTTGCAGAGATGAAAGAGCAATTTAACGCCACTCCGAACCCCGACCATATGGTTCTTGTGGGCGACCTCAATATTGCACCCTTTGAACATGATGTTTGGTCGAGCAAACAACTTCGAAAAGTTGTAAGTCACACCGACATAGAGCGCCAGATTATGGGTGAGCTACGTAACACCTTGAATTGGGAAGATGTGGCGCGTCGTTTTGTGCCAGAAACAGAGAAGCTTTATAGTTGGTGGAGTTATCGCGCAAAAGATTGGGATGCCGCGGACAAAGGACGCCGGCTTGACCATATTTGGGTAACGCCTAATTTGTCTCAGCATGTGACACAATATAGTGTCTTACGTGAAGCGCGAGGCTGGGAACGCCCCTCTGATCACGCCCCACTATTTATTGATATGGCTTAAACGCTACTTCTCTTTTTTCTTCAGCGTGACAAAATTTGCTGTCGTTGATCCAGTTGCCAAGAGTGTACCCTCGCTGTCGCGCAGCTCTCCATCTACAAACCCAACAGAGCGGCCCCGACGCAAAACACGCCCAAGCGCATAAACTGGTCCAGGGCGTACGGGTGACATCATAGACACCTTAATTTCCAGCGTTGGGCTAATTTGCCCCCAGTCTAAATTCAGACCAATGGCAAATGCCATCGCGTCATCAAGCATTGCTGCAACCATGCCGCCTTGAACGCCGCCCCACTTATTACACAGCCGATCGGTCGCATGAAACATCATCTCGGCCATGCCTGCTTCTTTGCTAACACCGAGTAATTCAAGGCCCAGATAATCAGATGCCGCGGATGGTTTACGATGCGCCGCCTGCACATTTGGTGGCCAGGCTTCAGGATCACGCGTAAAATCTGCCTGGGCTTCCATAAGCGCTTTAAAGGGTGATTGCTCTGACATGTTAGACATATTGCTCTCCTTATATTGCGATATCTTAATGGCCTGCTCAATCCGAGGCAAGGCTCCACCAACGCAAAAGCGTTGTTCACTTGACAATGCAAGTCATCGGCATGACAGACTAAGAAACCTATGTTAACACTTATTCCCATGAGTAATCAGATTATTGAATCGTCAGTCTGGCGCGCGGAAAATCCTTTCATCCTCATGATCGATGTTTTGCCTGAAGATATTGACGATTTTCAACATGTAAATAATGTTGTTTACATTGGCTGGATGTCGCGTGCTGCATGGGCTCACTCCAAAGCGCTGGGATTTGACTTCGCACGCTATCAAGAACTTGACTGTGGTTTCGTCGTACGCCGTCACGAAATCGATTATCGCCAAGCCTGCCTACCGGGAGAAAAAGTCGCTATCGCAACTTGGGTGACGCAAAATGATGGCCGCATGTATCTTCGCCGACGCTTCCAGATGTTTGGGACCAAAAGCCTTAAAACACTTGCCTACGGGATGTCTGATTTTGTGTCGATGAAAATAAGTACAGGCAAAGCATGTCGCATGCCCGAGGCTTTTAAGAATGGCTACCCTGCGACTCACACTGTTGAGGCATCATTCTCGGTTGCTAAGCGATAACCACCAGTTTCAGTGATAATTAAGGGGTGCTGATCCCCCGCCTTTATTTTTTGACGCAACCGATAAATATGCGTTTCGATAGTATGGGTGGTCACACCGTCATTATAGCCCCACACTTCATTAAGAAGTGCTTCACGGCTGACGCATGTTTCCCGCATACGATATAAATAAAGCAATATTTCAGTTTCTTTTTCAGTCAAGCGTAACTTATCACCATTTGGGTTTTCGAGTAGCTTCAAATTTGGGCGCAAAAGATAATGACCAATAGAAATAGCACCGCGCGCGGCCTGGTTGAGATGACGAAGCTGAACTCGAATGCGAGCTAACAAAACGCCAAACTTAAATGGCTTAACCATATAATCATTGGCGCCAGCATCTAGCCCCAATATCATATCTGCCTCCGAGCTTAGTTCCGATAGAATAATAATGGGAATATTCATACCTCCTGCCCGAAGAGAACGGCAAAAATCACGGCCATCATAGTCTGGTAACTCAATATCCAGAATAATAAGATCATAACGGCCAGTTTCGACTGCCGCGCGCGCATTTTTTGCCGTATTAACAACCTCAACGCTTAATTCGTCATGCAACTCAAATTGCTCGCACAAAGCTGAGGCAAACGCAGAGTCGTCATCGACTAATAATAAATGATGTTTAACCGACACGCCGTTCGATACTCCTCATGAGGTAATCTCAATTTATCTCAGTTTCATCATATATGGCAGGAAAATTAACCTTCAAATTATATGAAGGAGACTACCACAACCGAAATAACGATGATTACACAACTATAGTATAAGAAAAAAGTTTATTTTTTATAGAAATAAAATTCATCACCTTTTTATAAACGCTGGCCACAAATAGAGGTTCTGCCACAATTCGCAATATTTTAGTGTATATGAGAGGCTACTCTTATGTATAATTTCTCGCGGAAGCTATTAAATGAAACTACTTGTCACTGCAAAGCCCGGCGCAACCAAGGCACAGATAACTTATCAAACGGCATCAAAAGATGTCATTCATATAAATTGCGCCCTTGGCAAAAATGGACTCTGCGACAAAAATCATATGAAAACAGAAGGTGATGGCCGAACCCCAATCGGCATATTTCCTTTACGGCGACTGTGGTACCGCCCCGACCGGATTACCCTTCCCAAGTGCAGATTACCACACCATCCCATTGATAAGACAAGTGGCTGGTCTGATGACCCGCGAGACCCCGCCTATAATCAAAAAGTTACTCTGCCACATCCTTATCATCACGAAACATTATGGCGCGATGACCCGCTCTATGATGTGTTTATTGAGATTGGGTATAATGACACGGATCCCACCCCCGGTCTTGGAAGTGCTATTTTCTTCCATATTGAAAAGAATAATTATCAACCCACGTTAGGCTGCGTTGCCATTGCGCGCCAAGATATGCTAGCGCTCATTCCTCACTTAACCCCGTCAAGTGAGATCGAAATTCATTTATCAATCTGATCATCACGTAAAAAGGCGCTTATAAACCTTATCGCGCACCAAATAACGCGCGCCCCAAACGCACATAGCTTGCCCCCTGTGCAATAGCCGCTTCAAAATCTTCGCTCATTCCCATGCTAAGTTCAGACAAGCCAGATTGTTCAGCAAGCTTCTCAAGCAGTGCAAAATGCGGGGCTGGGTGCTCATCGACGGGCGGAATACACATGAGGCCAATAATCGGCAGCTGATAGGTTTCGCGGCACTTGGTAATAAAATCAAGCGCCTGCTCGGGCAATATCCCTGCCTTTTGTGGCTCGGCCCCTGTGTTCACTTGAATAAACAAATGAGGCAATTTATGTCCTTTTTCCGCCAAAGTTGCCAATTTTAAAGCTAATTTTTCGCGATCTAAGGTTTCTATAACGTCAAACAATCCAATGGCCTCTTCGGCTTTATTTGTTTGTAGCGGACCAATTAAATGCAACTCAATATCAGAATAGCTCTCGCGCAAATCTGGCCATTTTCCAGCCGCTTCTTGTACTCTGTTTTCGCCAAACACACGGTGCCCAGCTGCGAGAAATGGTACAATATGGCTGGCGTCAAAGGTTTTAGAGACGGCCACCAAATGGACATGCTCGGGTTTTCGTGACCATAACTGGGCCGCAGCAGCGATACGGGCATTAATTTCAGCATATGTTTTAAGGGCGTCAGACATTTCTATATGTAGTCCTATTGCTTGTCTATTCTTATGACATCAAGCTAAAAGAGGGCAGGACAGAGAGCAAGGGTAATTACGAAAGATGCGCATATTCATCACAGATCATCAGCGTCAACCAGAATGGCGCGAGATTATCGCGCAGCTCTTGCCAGAAGATAAAGTGATCATCCGAGATTATGAACATCCAAATCGCCCTGAATTAGCGATGGACATATCAAATGCCTGCAAGCGCCGACGTATCGCCTGCGCGATAGCTCGAGATTGGCGACTAGCTTGGAAATTAAACGTTGGACTACACTGGCCAAGCGCCTTAGCACGCGGGAAATCTGTACCTGTACGACCTGGGCAATTGCAAACAATGGCTGTTCACAATGAACGAGAGCTCACCCGTGCATTCATTCATGGGGTCGATTACGCACTTATTTCCCCTGTCTTTGAGACGAAGACGCATACTGATGTAAAGCCAATTGGGCCGCGCAGATTCATGAAGCTCGCCATGCTCGCGCGGGCCGGCGGCGTAAGCCCTGTGGCTCTAGGCGGCGTTTCCATAAAAAACATTCATCGCTTACGCCCCATAATGGGCCGACGCCCAAATATTGCCGCGATTGACGGTATAGATACGCTGTCGAGCCTTTACTTTTAACGATGAGCGGCATAGTTTGAAACCAGTTAAAATCGGGTGAACAACCTATTTTGGGACAAAAAGGAATATGTAATGCCCCTATCGAATAGCAAGCAAATGTTACAATCTCTAACGCGCGGTGCAATTGTCAGCGGCCTGCTTTTATCTCTTGTTGCATGCGGCAATGATTTAACGATAGAGCCCGATTATCCTGAGAACCAAAAAACAGGTGTCGAAAATATGGGCTCCCTTTTTGATGGTAATAGCCTCTCGCTATTTAGCAGTTCAACAAGTGAAGCCAGCAGCCCCACACTGGCTGTGAACAGCTTTTTGTGGCGTGCGGCACTCGAAACATTCAGCTTTATGCCCCTCACAACGGCAGACCAGCTCTCAGGCATTATTATAACGGATTGGTATAGCGAGCCCTCCGTACCAGATGAGCGCATGAAGGTCACCATTTTAATTCTAGATAAAAGCCTGCGTGCTGACGCCTTGCGCATCACCGCTTTTCGGGAGAAGCGCACAAGCTTAGGATGGGAAACAAGCCCCGTAGCAGATCAAACAAGCCGTAAGTTAGAAGATGTTGTTTTGGTGCGCGCACGTGAATTACGCATTGCCAATCTAACGACCCAGCAAGAATAAGCCTATGTCCCAAGATCGCGAGCCCCTTCGCTACAATCCGGTAGAGCACGAGCCGCATTGGCAAAAAGCCTGGGAAGACCAAGCCTGCTTCCTCGCCAGCGATCCAACAACAGACCCGCGTCCCAAATATTACGTCCTTGAAATGTTTCCCTATCCATCAGGTCGTATTCATATGGGACATGTGAGAAATTATGCGATGGGCGATGTCATTGCCCGATTTAAAAAAGCCCAGAATTATAACGTCTTGCACCCAATGGGCTGGGATGCTTTTGGGATGCCCGCCGAAAACGCGGCTATGGAGAAAAATGTTCACCCTGGCGCCTGGACATATCAAAATATTGACGTCATGCGCGGACAATTAAAGTCTATGGGACTAGCCATTGACTGGAGCAAAGAGCTCGCAACCTGTGATCCTGCCTATTATCAACACGAACAAGCAATGTTCTTAGATTTTCTAGAGGCCGGCCTTGTCGAACGCCGCGATAGTAAAGTCAATTGGGATCCAATTGACCAAACCGTTCTTGCCAATGAACAGGTCATTGACGGCAAAGGTTGGCGGTCTGGTGCCGAGGTTGAACAACGCAATCTAACCCAATGGTTCTTAAAAATTACCGATATGGCCCCAGACCTTTTAGAGGGTCTCGAGACACTAGATCGCTGGCCTGAAAAGGTTCGTACCATGCAAGCCAATTGGATCGGGCGCTCGGATGGCTTGCAATTTGAATTTGCGATCGACCAAGCAGATGCGCCCGTACGCGCGATCGAAGTTTATACGACACGCCCAGATACACTCTTTGGCGCAAGCTTTTGCGCAATATCCCCCGACCATCCGCTTGCGATAAAATTAGCTGAAGGTCGTGACGATATTGCCGCCTTTTTAAAACGCTGCGCAGGTCGCGGCACCAGCGTAAGCGATATTGAAAGTGCTGAAAAAGAAGGGGTAGATACAGGCCTGACGGTTACACATCCACTCGACCCCGATTGGCATTTGCCAGTGTTTATTGCTAATTTTGTTCTAATGGATTACGGCACTGGTGCCATTTTTGCTTGTCCAGCACATGACCAGCGTGATCTAGATTTCGCTCGAAAATATAAGCTTAATGTAACACCCGTTGTGTTGCCCACAGGACAAGACCCCAGCACTTATGACATTCAGAATAAGGCCTTCACAGGTGAAGGCACGCTCATAAATTCACGGTTCCTTGACGGCATGACCCCGCAAGAAGGTCGAGCGCATATCATTGATCTCTTTGAGCGCGACAAAATAGGCGCGCGGCGCATTAATTATCGTCTAAGGGACTGGGGCATATCACGACAACGCTATTGGGGTTGTCCAATCCCAATTATTCATTGCGGTGATTGCGGGGTCGTCAAGGTACCGCGGCAAGATTTACCGGTAACCCTCCCTGAAGATGTCAGTTTTGACCGTCCAGGCAACCCCCTTTCGCACCACCCCACATGGAAACATGTACCTTGTCCAACATGCGGTAAAGAGGCCCAGAGAGAGACAGACACATTTGATACATTTGTTGACAGCAGTTGGTATTTTGCGCGCTTTACCGCCCCACACGAAAGCACGCCAACCAACCCCGCCATTGCTGGTGCTTGGTTGCCCGTTGACCAGTATATTGGTGGCATTGAGCATGCTATTTTGCATTTACTCTATGCACGATTTTTCACACGCGCCATGAATAAAGTCGGTCATGTTCATGTAGAAGAGCCCTTTGCCGGCCTCTTTACGCAAGGCATGGTAAACCATGAAACTTATAAGTCACCGACTGGTCAGTGGCTTTCTCCCGACGACGTAACATTAGAGAGCGATGGCAAAGCACATTTAAAAGCAGACCCGTCGCAGCCTGTTATTATTGGCAGCATTGAGAAAATGTCCAAGTCAAAACGAAATGTCATTGACCCCACCCATATTATTCAGCGCTATGGCGCAGACACAGCTCGCTGGTTCATGTTATCGGACTCCCCACCTGAACGCGATGTTCAATGGACTGAGGCTGGGGTTGAGGGCGCTTGGCGTTTTGTTCAACGCATTTGGCGACTGGTTCACCAAATTGCAGATGACAGCGAAACAAACAATCCAGAAAAGCCAAGCAGCGCGCCAGCGATGGTCTTTTATAAAGCAGCACATGAATCGCTTAACCATGTGACCGATGACTTACAGCATTTGTCTTTTAACCGCGCTGTTGCCCGGATTTATGAATTAGCAAATGCCTTGAGCCAAAATGAAGCGCCCGATGATGAAGCCAAAGCCGCGCGCCGCGCCGCATGCAATATTCTCATCACCTTAATTGGCCCTATGATGCCACACCTGGCCGAGAGCTGTTGGCGGCTTTTGGGCCATAAGACATTACTTGCCAATGAGCCTTGGCCGAAAGCCGATGAAACTGTCTTAATCGCAGATAATGTTTTACTCCCGATACAGGTCAATGGTAAAAAACGTGGAGAAATAACTGTTCCGCAAGCGGCAGATAAGTCTATGATAGAAGCTATGGTATTGGCAGATGAAAAAGTGGAGCAAATAGTCGATGGGCGCGATATTACTAAAATCATTATTGTACCGGGGCGCATTGTTAATCTCGTCATTAAAGACTAACACCCGCAATTTCTTTTTACTGTCTTCCATTTTGATCATCTCGGCCTGTGGCTTTACGCCTATGTATCAAAATGGTGCTCTTGAAAAAGTGAGCGTTTATATGCTCGACGTTACCGGAGATAATGCTCGGGCTTTCAAAGAGCAATTACAAGAGAGCATTATTTATTCTGATACTGCTCGCTTGTCCTTGAGTGTGACGATTAAAGAATTTGTCTTTGAAGAAAACATTGACCGTTTTCGTGAAGCTGCTCGTGAAACCCTCCGAACAACTGTGACTTACACAATTTATGACCGAGAAACGAACCAATCTACAACGGGTTCTTTCACAGAACAAACAAGTTACACCCTCTCGGATTCAGAAATTAGTAGCCAACTGGAACAAGCCACGGCGCGGATGACAATCTCTCAAAGCGTGCAGGCCCGCGTCCAAAATGAATTGCTTAAAGCTAATAAAACTAAATGAAGTTAGCCGCGAGCAAGGTCGACAGCTTTATTAAGTCTTTCGGGCCCCAAGAGGGCAAAGGCAAAGTTATCCTACTATACGGGCGTGACCAAGGAGCCGTGCATGACACTGCCATGGCGCTTAAAGGCCTCTTTCTAGACTCAGACCCTGACGCAATGCAAACGATTGACCTGACTGAAAGCGAACTTGCAGCCGACACAGCAAGACTTTCAGATGAAGCCAATAGCATATCGATGTTTGGTGGTGACAAAGTCATTATCATTCGTGGTGATAAAGATGGCACCCGCAAAGCCGTTGAGAACTATATGTCCATCGGGGTAAGCCCTGAGACGCTCGTTCTAATTGAAGCGGGCAATCTAACCCCCGCATCCGGCATTCGCAAACTGATCGAAAAAGAAAATGCTGGCCTGACCCTGCCATTCTACGAGCCCGAATTACGCGATATTGAAGCCCTTATTCGCACAGCTCTGGCCGAAGAGGAACTTAAGATTGAGAGCAGTGCTTTGTCAGACCTGGCCAATCTCCTTGGCGCCGACAGAGGGGTTGCGCGCCGCGAAGTCGAACGATTGATTTTATTTAAAGGGCCAAAAGGGTCTGCCAGACCCAATGGCGCTATGGTGACCAGCGATGATATTGCAACAGCCATGCATGACCAAAGTCATGCCAGTTTGGATGGTCTCATTGATGCTGTTGCGCTTGGCGATGTTGACCGCGCCGATAAAACATGGGGGCGCCTATTGCTTATGGGCACACGACCAGAAGGCGCTATTTCTGCCATTCGACGGCATTTCCAAACGCTCCATGTGGTACTCGGCAATATAGAAACCGGCGTGCCACGTAGTGAAGCACTCTCCGCCTTTAAGCCCCCCTTGCATTTTAAGCGGCGCCCCTTGGTTGAGCGTCAATGCGGATTATGGTCTCGACGCAAAGTGGAAACAGCGCTTGAAATTCTTCACGATACGGAGCGCGAATGTCGCCAAACTGGCGTTCGTGGTGAAACACGCACAGCCTATAACCTATTACGGCTAGCGCGCGCCGCGAGAAGATAGGATATTCGATATCATGCATGATACAAGGCGAAGAGATTATCCTGGGGGTGGCTCAGCATTTAAACGCAAGACCCGCTTTGTGATTGGGTGCGTTTAAGACTAACTCGTTAATAACCGACGAATAACATCATCTAATTGTTCGAGCGTTTTGTAATCAATGCTCACCTTACCGCCACGCCCAGTATCCTCAATGGATACAGCCAAACCCAGCCCATCAGAAAGTGTCTTTTCAAGCGCTCGCGTGTCCGCGTCTTTTTCATGTTTTGGCTGATCAGATTTACGTCTCTGCGTCGGATCGGTTTTTTTCTGTGACAGCAATTTTTCAACATCGCGGACAGACAAACCATCGCTTACTATTTTATTGGCCAGCGAAATCGCATTCTCATGACCAATCAATGCACGTGCATGGCCAGGGCTTAACGCACCGCTTATCACCAACGCGCGTACTTCTTTGGGCAATGAACTTAAGCGTAATGTATTCGCAATATGACTTCGACTTTTGCCAATCACTTTTGCCAACGCATCTTGGGTATATTGAAATTCATCCATAAGGCGCTGAAAAGCTTCTGCCTCTTCAATTGCGTTTAAATCAGCGCGTTGTACATTCTCGATAATACCAATTTCAAGAGCTTCTCGATCAGTTAAAGCCTCAACGACAACGGGCACGTCATGCAGACCAGCGCGTTGCGCAGCGCGCCAACGGCGCTCCCCTGCAACAATCTCATAACGGCCATCAGCGACTGACCTTACGAGCAATGGCTGCAATACACCCTTTTCTTTCAATGACTTAGAAAGAGACTCTAAATCATCTTCATCGAAATTCTGACGCGGCTGGAACTTCCCAGGGCTTAACTGATCGACCCCCAAACGGATATACGGGCTTTTGAGGGGGGCTTTATCATCTGTTGTATTATTAGCTTTTGATTTGGCCGCTTCGCTTTTTTGCAGATCGGGCGTTTCATCTGCACCATCACCAATAAGAGCGGATAACCCGCGGCCCAAACCCCTTGATTTGCTCATAATCAGTCGACCTCATTATTTTGATGTTCCGTCGAAGTATTGGACGCAGGCGCAACAACTGTTTCACGTCGTATAAGCTCAGAGGCCAGCTTCATATAAGCAATACTTCCCGCGCATTTATGATCATATAGGAGCGCCGGCTTTCCATGCGAGGGCGCTTCTGATAAACGGACATTACGTGGAATAAGAGTCTTGTAAACAATATCCCCAAAATGTTGGCGAACATCTTCTTCGACCTGCGTCGATAAATTATTTCGAGGATCATGCATTGTTAAAACTATGCCCTGAATATCAAGCTTGGGATTTAACGTATGCTGAACCTGCTCAATCGTTGCAACTAACTGACTTAGCCCCTCTAAAGCAAAAAACTCACATTGTAATGGCACAAAGATTGATTGCGCGGCCACCATGGCGTTAAGCGTCAACATATTGAGTGAAGGCGGACAATCAATAAATACATAATTATAGTGCGCACCTTGCTCAAAATGTGCGGTGAGCGCATCTTTTAAAGCATAGAGGCGTCGTGGATTATCAGCCAACTCAACCTCAACGCCTAACAAGTCCATACTTGCCGGAATTAAATCAAGACTAGGCACAAGTGTTTGATATATAACATCTTTTGCTGGAGAATCCCCCAGCAGAAGGTCAAAACTCGTGAGCGATCGGTCGTCTGGATCAAGCCCAAGCCCAGTGCTCGCATTGCCCTGGGGGTCAAGGTCAACAAGCAAAACGCTCTCACCAATTGCCGCCAACGCGGTCGCCAGATTAATCGCCGTCGTCGTCTTACCAACGCCACCCTTTTGATTGGCAACCGTTAAAATCCGTGGCTTTCGTTGCTGGTTTATTGGTTGTTCTGCTGCTGTGTCTGACAAGACAATTTCTCCATCTTCGCGCTCTATACTAGCCGCTCACATTCAGGAATTAAAGGTTTTCTAGCGCGCGCGGTAATATTTGTGTGAGTTTAATAATGCGCGCCTCTGAGTTGGTTAGGCTGTCATAAATTTCATGGCGCAACATCCACTTTTGCGAAGCTTGAATGAGCTCGCTCTCCCAATTCTGTCCTTTAGGAAACAAACCTATCGTTTGCCCGTAAAAAAAACGAGATGACAAATCTAATAGTTTTGGCATTGGTGCTAAAGCGCGCGCTGATACAACGTCAATCGGCCCAATTTCACCAGCATCAACATCCTCAATGCGCTGATTGAGAATGACAACGCGCGCCGGCACTTCGCGCAAAGCGGCCTGTAGAAAGCTCGCCTTTCGCTTATCACTCTCGACAAGATACACTGTTCCCTCAAACTGATCGCTAAAAGCAATGATCAATCCTGGAAACCCAGCACCACTGCCTAAATCGATCCATGTTTTCGCTTCATGTGGCGCAAGTTCCAGAAGTTGCAAACTATCAGCAACATGACGATCCCAAAAGGCATCGAGTGTTGCTGGTCCGACAAGATTAATTTTAGCCTGCCATTTGCGCAATAAGGCCTCAAAAGCCAAAAACCGACCCATTGTTTCACGTGAAACATTTAACTTAGCTTGAAATGCGGCTGCATCCATCAATATGCTCTATAACTATTCGGCCGCAATTGCGGCTTTTTTCGCAATATGAAGCAATTGCGTTAGCGCGGCTGGCGTCATGCCGTCAATCCTAGCGGCCTGTCCTAATGTGACAGGTTTCGCCGCCGCTAGTTTTTGGCGTATTTCAGTTGCTAAGCCCTCAACATTTAAATAATCAATATCAACGGGCAATACAAAGCCTTCATCTCGACGGAAGGCGGCAATATCGGCTTTTTGACGATCCAAATATCCTGCATATTGAGCATCAATCTCTATCTGCTCGCGAATATCAGGAGCCCAAGAACCAATTTCAGGCCAAATCGTCATAAGCGCATCAAATTCAACATTGGGGTGCCCGAGCAAATCAATAATGTTTCGACGAACGCCATCAGCATTAATATGCAAATTGTGCTTGCCCGCTTCGTTTGGAGTCATTGTTAGCTTTTCAGCTAGAGAGCGCGCGGTGGTTAGGCGCGCCATTTTAGACTTGAATCTGTCTTGGCGCAGCTGCCCCACAATCCCAGCGGCAATACCTTTTGGGGTTAATCTCTGGTCAGCATTATCTGCCCGCAAACTTAATCGATATTCAGCGCGCGCAGTGAACATCCGATAAGGCTCACTCACCCCTTTAGTCACCAGATCATCAATCATCACACCAATATAGGCTTCTGCCCGATCAAAAATAATGGGGTCTTGTGCACCGGCAGCGCGCGCAGCATTGAGACCCGCGACCAAACCTTGTCCGCCAGCCTCTTCATATCCCGTTGTCCCATTAATCTGCCCCGCAAGGTATAAGCCTTTGATTTTCTTCGTTTCTAAGCTTGGCAGAAGTTCTCGCGGGTCAACATAATCATATTCAATCGCATAGCCCGGGCGAATGATGCGCACATCCTCAAGACCTGGGATTGTGCGGATAAAAGCATCTTGAATATTGGCCGGAAGTGAGGTGGATATACCATTAGGATAAACGGTAATGTCATCCAAACCCTCGGGCTCAAGAAAGATTTGATGCCGCATACGATCTGGAAACCGCACAACCTTATCCTCAATAGATGGGCAATATCGAGGCCCGACCCCTGCAATTTGGCCCGAATATACCGCCGAATGGCCAACATTCTCAGCGATAAAGCGAATTGTTTCTTCGGTCGTGCCAGTGATATGGCAAACCGTTTGGGGGGTGGTGATTTTTTCTGTTAAGAATGAAAAAGGGATTGGCGGATCATCTGCCGGTTGGGCCTCTAGAATAGACGTGTTGATCGTCGTGCCGTCAAGGCGGGCTGGCGTGCCTGTTTTCAGGCGCCCCATATCCAACTTAAGTGCATAAAGCCGCTCAGATAGTTTTTTTGCGGGCGCCTCCCCATGACGGCCCGCCGGGAAACGTTCGGGGCCAATATGGATAATACCATCAAGAAATGTACCAGTAGTTAAGACAACAGATTTGGTACGATAAATTTGCCCATCGGCCGTTTCAACCGCCGTTACAACACCATCAATCATATGAATATCATCAACAGCACCGGCTAAAACAGTTAAATTTGGGGTTTCGTAAATAGCTTTTTGCATAGCCAAACGATAAAGTTTACGATCAGCCTGTGTGCGCGGACCACGAACAGCGGGCCCCTTTCGACGATTTAACATTCGGAACTGTATGCCACCTGCATCAGCAACCCGCCCCATATAGCCGTCTAGAGCATCAATTTCGCGCACCAAATGCCCTTTGCCGACGCCACCAATAGCAGGGTTACAGGACATTTCGCCAATTGTTTCCAATTTATGGGTCAGCAATAATGTACGCGCACCAAATCGCGCTGCGGCCCCAGCCGCCTCACAACCAGCATGCCCACCGCCAATAACAATCACATCCCAAAACTGACTTTGCTTTTCCATCATAAATTCGCTTTTACCGCCTTGGCAGCTCGCACGCAAGCGGCCTTTTGGTTTCATTGTTTCACGTGAAACAATGCAAAATTATTTTCCGATACAAAAATCAGCAAAGACGATATCCAACAATGCCTCAATATCAACCGAGCCGGTAATCCGCCCAAGGGCACGGCTGGCCAAACGCAAATCCTCTGCCGCCAATTCAAGGCCAATATCCCGGGCTGTTAACGCCCGCGCAAGGTGCGCCGCCGCGTCCTCTAGCGCATTGCGATGCCGTGCACGCGTTAAGACCGGGCGTTCAGCAACGCCGAACCGCTCTGCAACAGCCAGCTCCAGTTTGGCCAAAAACGCATTAATGCTGGACTGTTCATGCGCACTCATTTCAACATAAGTCACATCTTCCGGCAGCCCGTCTGACGGGCTATGGATTTGGGATTGTGCATCTTGTTTATTGTCCAGCCAAAAGTCACCAGCTTGTAAGATCGCCATAGCGTCTATTTGCGAAAGCTGGGCGTCGTAAGCGGTGACCAATAATCTAATATCGGCTTCTTGTGCGCGCAATCGAGCACGGCGAACACCCTCCGCTTCGATATCATCCCCCGTGTCGCGCAACCCAGCAGTATCAGACAAGGTAACTGGAACACCCCCCAAGACCATCGCCACCTCAACAATATCGCGCGTCGTGCCGGCACGAGCGGAAACAATTGCCGCGTCTCTTCCTGCTAAAGCATTGATTATACTAGATTTTCCGGCATTTGGTGGGCCAATAATGGCAATAGATAGGCCATCGCGCAACTTCTCCCCCCTCGTTTCACCAAGATGATCGTTAAGACTTTTAACAAGGCTCTCAATACGATCGAGAGCGCTTTGACCCAAGCCGCCAGGCAGGTCTTCATCCGCAAACTCAATATCGGCCTCAAGATGCGCTAATGCAGACTTGAGTTCATCCCGCCAACCCTCATAGAGATCTCGTAAACGCCCCTGCATTTGACGCAAGGCCTGGCTTTGTTGCGCCGCCGTTTCAGCATCAATTAAATCAGCAATACCCTCAGCGGCAGTCAGGTCAAGGCGGCCATTCATAACAGCGCGGCGGGAAAAAGCGCCAGGCTCAGCGGGCGACAGACCTTCAATCTCGGATAAGGCTGATAAAATGCTGTCTGTAACAGCGATCCCGCCATGAACGTGCAACTCCACGCAATCTTCACCTGTAAAGCTTGCCGGGCCTGGCATCCACAGCACCAAGGCTTCATCTAGCACCTGTCCTGTATGCGGGTCTTTTAAGCGCCGCACACGTGCAACGCGCGCTTCGGGACGCGGTGCGCCTGATAATATGTCAAGCGATACGCCAGCGCGGTCTCCACTAATGCGGATCACAGCCAAAGCGCCCCTTCCAGGCGCTGTCGCCAAAGCAAAAATTGTCACTCACGCCTCCTGCAACTAATCATTCAATTTAGCTGGTCTAATTGTGATGATGGTGTAATTTACATAACATGCCTAATGAAAATCTTCTACGTCTCGAAGCCAGTCCCTATCTACGCCAACACGCAGAAAACCCAGTTCATTGGGCACCGTGGAGCAAGAGTGCGCTTGCCGAAGCCAAGGCGCGCAATCTACCAATCTTACTTTCAATCGGCTATGCCGCTTGCCATTGGTGCCACGTCATGGCGCATGAAAGCTTTGAAGACCAAGATGTCGCCGATATTATGAACGCGCATTTTATTTGCATTAAGGTTGACCGAGAAGAGCGCCCAGATATTGACGACATCTATATGACAGCGCTTTCTCTTATGGGCGAACAAGGAGGATGGCCACTGACCATGTTCCTTGATAGCAACGCCCAACCCTTTTGGGGCGGCACTTATTTTCCCAAAGAATCCGCCCATGGACGCCCGGGCTTTAAACAATTAATGCTGGAAATCTCTCGAGCCTATCAAGAAAATCTCCCACAAATTGCAACGAATACAAAAGCCCTTGTTGATGGGTTGCGTGCACGCGCTACTGCTGACAGCACGGCAGACTACCCAAGCGACACACCATCACGGGCCATGCGGGCACTCGTTGGACATATTGATCGCGATCTCGGCGGCATTGGCGGAGCACCCAAATTTCCTCAACCAACCCTCTATCGGTTTTTGTTAGAACAATCGCTCTACACGCATGACGCAAATGCCGAAGACTTAACACTCCATAGTTTGCAAAAAATATGTGAGGGAGGAATATACGATCATATAGGCGGCGGATTTGCACGTTACACAGTCGATGCCGAATGGCTCATTCCGCATTTTGAAAAAATGCTTTACGATAACGCGCTGATCGTAAGCCTTCTGTGTACTGCATATAAGCGCAACCAAAACCCCCTGTTTAAAAATCACATAAATGAGACCGTTGATTGGCTATGCCGCGAAATGCGAGATGAGACATCGGGCGCCTTTACCTCAAGCCTTGACGCCGATAGCGAGGGCGAGGAAGGCAAATTCTATGTATGGCATTGGGATGAATTAGGCGAAACGCTCGGGTCTGCTCGGACCGCATTTGCTCAGACATATGGCTGTCAAAAAGATGGAAATTTTGAAGGCAATAACATTCCAAGCCTTTTATTCGCGTCACCAGATAGTGCAGACCGAGAGGATCCAATTATTCTTGCCGCCAAACAAGCTTTGTTTGAAAAACGTCAAGAGCGTGTTCGGCCAGGGCGTGACGACAAAATCCTAGCCGACTGGAATGGAATGACAGCAACAGCCCTATGTGATGCAGCAAGTTTATTTTCACGCCTCGATTGGCTTGACCTAGCGCAAGACGTATTTCAAGGAACATGTAATCGTCTCATGGTCGGTGATCAAATCATGCATAGCGCCTGTGGCGATGTCCGATTAAACCTCGGCCTCGGGGAAGACTATGTGCATATGGCCGAGGCCGCAATTGCACTCTTTTCAGCAACAGGCGATTGGGCTTATATTATAAAAGCGAAAACCTTAATGGCGTCCCTTTTCAAATATCACGATAGCGGTCGTGGCTTCAGCTCAGCCCAAACAGGTCAAGAAGATATTCTTGTCCATAATCGACCCGTTTTTGACGGCGCCGTTCCAAGCCTTAATGGCACGGCCTTATGTGTTTTATCAAGCATCGCTCATATAACTGGAGACCCAGAAGATCATCTGGCCGCTGTAACGCATCGCCGCCTGTTTTCAGGTCACCTGTCACGCTCTTTTGTTCAAATGCCACAGTTCATGCGTGGCGCGCATCGGCTAGACAACGCTATCTGTGTGGCCATCCTAACGCCCGACATGCAAAACACAGTTTATCGAAGCCTTCACCAAGCCGCGGCTCAAGCATCGCGCCCCGACATTATTATTGCGCCATATCTTGAGGAAAATATGACTGGTCTCCCAAGCACACATCCCGCCTTTGGGAAAACATGTGTAGATGGTCAGCCCACTGCCTATATATGTGGATACAATAATTGTTTAGCGCCCGTAACATCGATTGAAGCCTTGAAAGAAATATTAGCTAGGCCTAATCTATTCCAAACCTAATTTCTCTGGAGACTGTCATGAGTTACATATCTATTCATACACCGGACGGCGACTTCAACGCATATGTTGCAATTCCAGAGGCAGGGTCCGGCCCCGGCATTGTTGTTGTCCAAGAAATCTTTGGTGTGAATGCAAATATCCGAAGCATTGCCGACCGCATTGCCGAAAAGGGATATGTTGCAATTTGCCCAGATCTTTTTTGGCGTATTGAACCTGGTGTCGATATCACAGACAAAACCGAAGCTGAATGGGCAAAAGCATTCGAACTGTTTGGAAAATTCGACGCAGATAAAGGAACAGAAGATATCCAAGCTGCAATCACCACCCTTCGAAATCACAAAGCATGCACAGGTAAAGTCGGCGTTATTGGTTATTGCTTAGGCGGCAAAATGGCTTATCTAGCAGCAACAAGAACAGACACGGATGCAAGCATTGGTTATTACGGTGTAGGCATTCAAGATATGCTTGAGGAAGCATCTAATATTACAAACCCATTAATGTTGCACATTGCTGGGCTTGATCAATTCGTCCCGCCAGAAGCACAATCTGCAATCGAAACAGGCATAGGCAGACATAAACACGTCACCTTACACATTTACCCAGATGACGATCACGCCTTTGCGCGTGAAGGCGGTGAGCACTATAGTGCACAATCTGCATCCATTGCGGATCAGAGGAGTTTTGACTTATTAGCAAGCGTTCTAGACGAGGCCTAATACTAAGCTCGCCATTAGAAATTATACGTTTAGAGGGTTACTTACTTAAGTATTCATCGAGTCAAAAAACTCGTCATTTACTTTTGTCTGTTTTAACTTGTCGAGCAAAAATTCAATCGCATCAACTGTTCCCATTGGGTTAAGAATACGACGGAGTACGTAAATTTTGCTCAATGTTGCACGGTCGACAAGCAGCTCTTCTTTCCGCGTTCCTGATTTCATAATATCTATCGCAGGGAAAACGCGTTTATCAGAAATTTTACGATCAAGAACAATCTCTGAATTACCTGTCCCCTTAAATTCTTCAAAAATAACTTCGTCCATACGACTACCTGTCTCGATAAGGGCTGTCGAAATAATAGTTAAGGACCCACCTTCTTCAATATTCCGAGCTGCACCAAAAAACCTTTTTGGGCGCTGCAAGGCATTCGCATCCACACCACCTGTCAATACTTTACCAGATGACGGAACGACCGTGTTATAAGCACGCCCTAACCGTGTGATACTATCAAGCAAAATAACAACATCCCTGCCATGCTCAACCAAACGCTTGGCTTTTTCAATTACCATTTCAGCTACTTGAACGTGGCGTATTGCAGGTTCATCAAATGTTGAAGAAACAACTTCACCTCGCACACTACGTTGCATGTCGGTTACTTCTTCGGGACGCTCATCTATCAAAAGCACAATTAAATAACATTCAGGGTGGTTTTCAGCGATTGACTGGGCAATGCTTTGCATTAGAACAGTTTTACCCGTTCGCGGCGGCGCAACAATAAGAGCGCGCTGACCCTTACCCAAAGGCGCAACAATATCAATAACGCGGCAAGACATATTTTTATTTGTCGGATCTTCAATTTCCATCCGAAAATGTTCATCTGGATAGAGAGGCGTTAAATTGTCAAAATGAACTTTTTGGCGGGCTTTTTCTGGTTCTTCAAAGTTAATTTTATTCACTTTAACAAGAGCGAAATAACGTTCTCCATCTCGCGGGCTACGAATGTCACCCTCAACTGTGTCACCTGTTCTTAGACCAAAACGGCGAATTTGTGATGGGCTAACATATATGTCGTCTGGCCCTGGAAGATAATTTGCATCTGGTGAACGTAAAAAACCAAAGCCATCTTGTAAAACTTCAACAACTCCCTCGCCCAAAATGCCAATACCGTCATCTGCATATTTTTTCAAAATAGCAAACATCATGTCTTGTTTGAGCATGGATGACGCATTTTCAATTTCATTTTGCTCAGCAATCGCTAATAAATCTGTTGCTGATTTAATTTTTAAGTCTTGGAGTTTAACTTGATCCATAGGGTCACCAAAATGGGAAATAACACAAGCGGGAAAATGTCACCGCTGATCATTTAAGGAAAGGAAATACATCACGAAGTTATAATGTGAACTGATGATATCACAGAAATAAGAAACGTCTACGTAGATTCTCTATTAGTTTTATATATTCGAGTCTGATTAAAAGGGCTTAACAATTACCATAATAACAATGACAACGGTCAAGATAGGCGGGATTTCATTTATTTTACGATAAAAGGTGCTGGATCTTTGCATAAATCCTTCGGCCATTTTTCGTCTTGTTGCTCCTAAAAATCCATGAAAACCAGTCATTAAAATAACGCAGACAAATTTGACCCAAAACCAATAAGTAACCATTTCAAAAAATCCTGGCCGCGCCATCAGCAAAAGTGCAAAAACCCAGGCAGCAATCATTGCTGGATTCATGATAATTTTAAGCAGCTTATGTTCCATTGTAACAAATGTATCAACGGGTTTACCTTGCTCATGGGCCTCATGGTGATAAACAAATAATCGCGGTAAATAATACATACCCGCCATCCAAAACATCACAGAAATGAGATGAAACGCTAGAAACCAAAGATAATAATCAGCTAAAAAGCTCATTATTCATGCCCTTTCCGAATATAGTGAACCATATCAGCGACATGTTCTGGCGGTGTTTGGGGCACAATTCCATGACCAAGGTTAAAAATATGTTTTCTGCCTTGGAGCGTATCACAAATACGATCAATCTCACTATACATTTTGGCTCCACCAGCAACCAATACCTCTGGGGCCATATTTCCTTGAATAACAATATCTTTATCAAGATTTACAACCAATCTCTTAAGGTCACAATGTTGGTCTACAGACAGCCCATTTATTTGGGTTTCTTTAACATAAGTCGATAAATCATAATCAGTGGCTCGCGGAAACCCAATAATCGGGACCCTAATCCCTCTATCGCGAAGCGTTTTCACAATGCGTTGAACTGGCTTAATACAAAAATCTTCAAAATCATTACCAGATAAACTACCTGCCCAACTTTCAAAAATTTGTAAAACCTCTGCACCACTCTGGACCTGTCGCTCGAGGTAATCGCTCGTGTTGTCAGCTAAATAGTTGATAAGATGAATAAATTTTTCACGATCTGCTTGAATTAATGCTTTGGCTGGAGCTTGATCTGGCGTCCCGCGCCCCGCAACCATATAGCTTGCAACTGTCCATGGCGCGCCAGCAAAGCCAATAAGAGTTGTTTGGCTTGGAAGACTTTTTGATAATCGCGACAAAGTCTCATAAACAGGGGCTAAATGTGTATGTAAATTCGTATGATCTAAAACATCAGAACTTTGAATTGGATCTAACCGGGGTCCTTCCCCCTCTTCAAACCATAGTTTTTGGCCTAAAGCTTGAGGAATAAGAAGAATATCAGCAAAAACGATTGATGCATCAAAAGAATAGCGTCGAATAGGTTGCAAAGTTACTTCTTCTGCAAGCTCAGAATTATAACATAGTTCTAGAAAAGACCCTGCTTGTGATCGTGTTTTTTTATATTCTGGTAAATAACGACCTGCTTGTCTCATGAGCCAAATAGGAGGCGTTTTTAACGGTTCATTGCTGCTAAATAGCGAAAGGAGTGTTTTTGTCATATCCTATATATATATAAAAAGGATAGTAGTAGTAGGTAAAGCCACTTCTTGTGGATTATTTCATTCATCTCAAATTACCCACATTACTAACGACAACATAATTTGCTGTTAGTAACGGGGATAACATAACACACAAATAATAGGTTTATGAATAAGTGACAGTTTTCCCAGGTTACAACGTGTTGTGGTTGTAAAATTATTTAATTAATTATGGGGATAGCGGGGATCGTTTTGGGTAACTCGGTATAAAAAAAGAATTCTTTTTATTCACAATGCTAATTCTGGTTTATTAAATGCCCAACAACTCGTCTTGAGATTATGTGTTAGCGGGGATAAAAATCAGGCCTTGCCATTAACTGCGGATTTATCCACTTTGTTAACAGGTTGCCTTATTTTTGATCGGTATGATTTTGCCAAATAAACAAACATTTCATTTACACCTAATTTCCGACAGTACAGGTGAAACCGTTAACACTTTAGCGCGCGCAGTATGTACGCAATTTGAAAATATTCGCCCTCTAGAACATGTCTATGGTTTGGTGCGGGGCGAGAAACAGCTTGAACGAACATTGGCCAATATTAGCCTTTATCCAGGACCGGTCTTTTTTTCAATAATTAATCCTGATTTACGGCAACGCTTAGAGTCTGCGTGTTTCAAGCTTCATATTCCCTGCATGTCAGTGCTTGACCCCTTTATGACGCCAATGGCGACATTCTTAAACCTTGCAGTTAGTGGCAAGGCTGGCTCTAAACAAGCGATGGATTCAGAATATTTTGCGCGGATCGAAGCTCTTAACTTTACGATGATGCATGATGACGGACAAAGCCAGGGTGACTTGAATGAGGCAGATATTATTTTAACGGGTGTTAGTAGAACCTCAAAAACACCGACATGTATGTATCTGGCCAATCGCGGGTTTAAGGCGGCGAATGTGCCGCTTGTGCCAGGTATAAAGCCGCCTGAAGAGCTTTTGTCTTTGACAAAGCCGCTGGTCGTCGGATTGACTTTATCAACCGAGCGACTTAGGCAAATTCGAAAAAATCGCCTCATCACCCTAAATGAAAACCAAGAAACAGATTACATAGACCCAGAAAATGTGCAGCGCGAAATAACCGAAGCGCGCAGATTATGCGCGCGTAAAGGGTGGCCAGTCATTGATGTGACACGGCGATCTATTGAAGAGGTGGCGGCGACTGTTATAAATATGCACCAAGAACACATTTTAGAACGTCTTGGCGGAGATGGACGATGAACGAAACGTCGATTGTATCTAACTTTATATTGGCGTCTGGCAGTGCTTCGCGCGCGACCATCTTGCGCCAGGCATGTGTTGCTTTTGAAAAACGCGTTTCGGGCGTTGACGAAGATGCACTCAAGGTGCGCCATCAGGGGGCGCCGGCAAAGTTAGCGTGTGCCTTGGCCAAAGAAAAAGCATTAGCCGTGTGCGAAAATGACGGCCGCTATATTTTGGGAGCCGATCAACTCTTGCAGTGTGAAGATCGTTTGTTTGACAAGCCCCGTTCCCTTGAAGAGGCGCGGACAAACCTCATGTTCTTACGCGGTAAAACTCATTATTTAATAAATGGTTTATCGTTATGTTGCGATGGTGAGGAAGTTTGGTCTTTCACAAATCATGTTTCTTTAACGATGCGCCCTTTTTCTGATGAATATTTAGACCTCTATATCAAAAATGAGGGTGATAGTATTTTATCATCGGTTGGATGTTATCGATTAGAGGCGATGGGCGCGCAACTTTTTGCCCATATAGAGGGTGATTACTTTTCAACTCTCGGACTGCCTCTTTTGCCGCTGCTTGAAGAGCTGCGAAAACACGATATCATTCAGACATGACGGAGTTAATCCACTATAAGGCAGGCATCCTGGGCTGGCCTGTGGCGCAATCGCGCTCACCGCAGATACATAATTATTGGCTTGAACAATATAATATTGATGCACGATATGGCCGACATGGCATTGATCCTGCGCATGACTTTAAATCCGAACTCATAAGGCTTATCGATGCCGGTTGGTGCGGGGCAAATGTAACTGCTCCGCATAAGGAAGCTGCTTTTGCTGCGGCAGACAGGTTAAGCCAAACCGCGCAACAATTGGGTGCTGTAAATATATTACGGTTCGAGAGTGGAGAGATTATTGGCGATAACTCGGATGGATATGGTTTTATGGCAAACCTTATCGCGCAATCAGAAATTCATGACTGGTCGGGAACTCGGGTAAATATTTTGGGTGCTGGCGGTGCAGCGCGGGCGATTGTTTCTGCACTAGACGGGGCAGGCGTTTCAGAAATTTACATTTATAATCGAAGCCCTAATCGCGCGGAGGATGTTGCCAAGCTCTCATCTAAGACACGCGTAGGTAATTGGTTGGACCGAAGTGAAGAGCTAGCCGATTGTGATTTACTGGTTAATACAACAAGCCTTGGAATGGTCGGTAAGGCGCCGCTTGAAATGGACTTAACGAATATGACAGGCTGCGTTTACGACATTGTTTATGCCCCATTAGAAACGCCTCTTTTATCGCAGGCGCGGTCGCGACAACTTAAATCTGTCGATGGATTGGGTATGCTTTTATACCAGGCGGTTCCAGCTTTTGAACAATGGTTTGGTGTATGCCCAGAGGTCGATACAGCGTTACGTGCTCACATTTTGAGCGCGTTATAAAGCGGAAGGAATATTATGCTTTTAATTGGATTAACTGGATCAATTGGAATGGGTAAATCTCAAACCGCTAAACTTTTTATGGAAGAAGGTGTGCCTGTATATGATGCAGATGCAACTGTTCATGAGCTTTATGCCAAAGGCGGGGCGGCTGTTCAACCGGTTGGTGAACTATTCCCCGATGCGATTGTTGACGGTGCAATCGATCGGCAAAAATTAGCTGCGATTGTGCTGAAGGATGACACGGCGCTTAAAGCGCTTGAGGGTATTGTGCACCCTATGGCGGGTGTGGCACAGGTGAGCTTTCTTAAGACACATTTTGAAGAGGGAAAGTCTGCTGTCGTATTAGATATTCCTTTATTATTAGAAGCTGGCGCTACTGACCGTGTTGATGTTGTTGTGGTGGTAAGTGCACCCTATGAGGTTCAGCGCGCGCGCGTCTTGGCGCGACCAAGTATGACAGAAGAAAGGTTTGATGATATTTTTAGCAAGCAACTTCCAGACGAAAAAAAACGGGAGCTTGCAGATTTTATTGTTGATAGCTCTGTTTCGGTAGATGACGCGCATCGACAAGTGCGCGATATCTTAAAACAGCTAGAAGGTCGTGAGGGACACGTCCTGGCAAACCGCCTTGGTTGATAGGAATACAAATGCGTGAAATCATTCTTGATACGGAAACGACAGGGCTTGATCCGCGACAAGGCGATCGCATTATCGAAATTGGTTGTCTTGAGGTGGTTAACCTCAAAGCGACAGGCCGAAGCTTTCAATATTATATTGACCCCGAAAGAAGCGTTAGCGAGAAGACAATTGAAATCACTGGCATCACTGATGAGATGCTGGAGGGCAAGCCAAAGTTTAAAGATATTGCGGATGAATTTTTGGCATTTATCGGCAACGACCCGCTGGTGATCCATAATGCTGATTTTGATATGGGATTTTTGAACGCCGAGCTTGCAAATATTGGGCGTGCAGTCTTAACCAAAAATAAGATTGTCGATACGCTTGCGATTGCTCGCCGAAAGTTCCCAGGAGCACCAGCCAGCCTTGATGCGTTATGCCGACGGTTTGGAGTCGATAATTCATCGCGTGATAAACACGGCGCGCTTTTGGATTCTGAATTATTAGCGGAAGTTTATCTTGAGCTTATGGGAGGTAAACAGCCTGGGCTGGTTTTCCAGGCCAATCATAGTGGCAATGCCGACGACTTTTCTGGGGGAACGCAGCCGCGCCAACCCCAGCCGCGTCGGTCAACACCTTTGCCGGGCCGCATAACCGAACATGAAAAAGAGGCCCACGGATTATTTCTGGATCGATTGCCCGTATCGGCCATGTGGCGACACTAAGTATATTTAGTTAAGATTTAATTATCTTGGTCTGAAAGTAGCTCTGATGGTTCGTTGTTGTTTTCGTCTTCATTTTGACCATTTTGACCATTTTGATAAAGCGCAACAAAATCTATTGGGTCCAGGAGCAGTGGTGGAAAGCCTCCATCACGCGTCATGTCTGACAGAATGCGGCGGGCAAAGGGAAAAAGCTGTCTAGGTGCTTCTATCAGTAAAACGGGGCGAAGATTTTCGTCTGGAATATTATTAACACGAAACAGCCCACAGTAAGAAAGCTCAGCAATAAAGCCGATTTCATCATTACGTTTTGTTTCAACTCGGAAATCCAAGGCCACTTCATAGTCTTGCGCATCGAGTTGGCGGACCCCAACATTAGCATTGACGGCAATTTTAGGCGACGTATCACTTGCACCCAGGCTCATTGGCGCATTTGGGTTCTCAAAAGACATGTCGCGTACATATTGTGTGAGCACCTGCAGGCTGGCCGCCTGGGTGTCTTCATTCTGCGTTGCGGCTTGAGCCGGGTTTTGATCATCAGACATGTCGAACTCCTTTTCTCAATTCTCTCATAGCATTGTGTGAGACGTGGATAAAGGGGTTATTAGCGATCATCTTCAACACGGTAGTCGGTTTCTATAATAACCGGCCCCTTCTTCTGATTTGAATTGGGTTCATCTTGGTCATTGTGGGGTTTAGCGGTCTGGCGCGTTCCAAAACTCTGCGCATAGACGCGACTGCTTGAAAATGTGTTTAAAAGTGTGGGAAGCGCGAGCGCAATGGCAATACCCGAAAATATGCGTCGGCCGGGTTTGGTTAATAAGATAACGCCAATGAAATCTGTAAAAAACCCCGGCACAACCAAAAGGACACCGCCCACAAATATGAGCAAATTGCCCATAAGGCTGAGAACAGGCTGTTTGCCAGCCGCCAGGTCGGCTTGCATATCAGTTAAAACAGAAAAGCCCAATCGGCGAATGACCTGAACGCCGAGAAATGCAGATATAAAAACGAGCAAAACCGTCCACCCCCCGCCAATTTGGCCGCTGACGAGCGAAAATAGGTAGAATTCAGTCCCTAAAAAGATAAATAGGACGATAAGGGCTGGAAATTTCATTTTATTCACATTACCTATAGTTAAGTTTCTAATGTAACAAATCTAACGGCTATACCCAAAGGCATATAGTTCAGATAGGGTGTATTTGACCCAATTTACAGGGTGAAACCAATAAAGGCTATAAAATAGCCAAGACATTTTGAAGGAGTATCGTCATCGATCCGTTAAATCTCATATTGCTTATCATTGTTTTGGTGATTTTCTTTCGCTTACGTGGTGTTTTGGGGATGCGCGATGAAGATGATGGCGAAGATTCCCGGAAACCGTCGGGTTTTAAGATGAATGACGCCGCTTTTGGCGCTCAAGCTAATGCCAAAAAACCAAAATTGCGCGTTGTCGAGAATGAGCCTGTTGCAGAACCATCTGAAGATGAGCCTTATGATGGCGGTATTGTGCGCGGATTAGCTCGGTTTAAGGCGCTAGAGCCTCATTTCGATGAGGCGGGTTTTTTGCAGGGTGCGCAACGCGCCTATGAAATGATCCTGGAAGACTTTGCCGCTGGAGATCGAGATGCTTTGCGTCCTTTATTAACTGAAGAGGTCTATAATGGCTTTGTTGCGGCAATTGAGGCGCGCGAAGCCTCTGGAGAAAAACTGGTAACGCGCGTGTCGCGTATGGCTAAGCCGGTCATTGACGATGTTTTGATCGAAAATAATATGGTGAATATTACCATTCGTTTTGTTGCCTATATTGCCTCGGGCTTAGAAGGTGAAGATATTGAAGCGGCGCGTACAGAAGATCTTTGGACATTTGTTCGCCCCCTTGGTTCGTCTGATCCAAATTGGCAATTGAGCGCAACCGAGACGGTCTAGTTTTTGTCTGGGCGTGACAAAAAAGGTTTAACGCCGGCGGATACGGACCTATGGGGCCGCGTTTCCGCAACCATTCGCCCAATATCACCAGCCAAAACGAAGCGTGTTGTCCCTCAGCGCCGCACATTAAAAGCCAGTTTTTCAAAAACCAAAAATCAAAGCCAATTAGCGGATGTGAACGAGCCATTGCCTTCCAAGCCGAGCACTGGCCCGTTCAAGGGCAATGAGTTCCAGAACACCCCATTTCCAAATCCGGCTTCGGCCGCGTCGAAACGATCCCGACATATTACCCTGGCGGCCCTTGATCAAAAAGAGGTGAGGCGCGTTAGGCGTGGGCATATTGAAATCGATGCGACCTTAGATTTGCACGGGATGACATTGGTCAACGCTTATAATCGGTTATGTCAGTTCACAGCTGAAGCACAGCGACGACAATATCGTTGGTTGCTGGTTATTACAGGCAAAGGCACGGCTGGGCGTGGTGTTATTAGAGAGAATTTCCCATCATGGCTCAACGATGCGCCCTTAAATCATATGGTCGTTGGTTATCACGTTGCGCAGCCTGCTCATGGAGGGGGCGGCGCATTTTATGTTCGCTTGCGGCGTCCATCTTGAACTTCACGCTGGTGAACCTGGGCGGATCCTGTTACAAAGCCTATAATGCAGCCTAAGTGGGGGTAGTTATGTCTACATTGCAGCGCACAGCGCGAATTGAACGCCAAACGAAAGAAACAAAAATCTCGGCCGAGGTGACAATCGATGGCACCGGCGAATATGACGTGTCTACAGGCATTGGCTTTTTAGACCATATGCTTGAACAATTATCCCGTCACTCCTTAATCGATCTCAAGGTTAAGGCGGAGGGAGATTTACATATAGATTTTCATCACACTACGGAAGATACAGGCATTGTGATCGGCCAGGCCCTGCAAAATGCATTGGGCGATTTTAAAGGTCTAACACGCTACGGTTCGGCCTTTATCCCGATGGATGAAACCCTAACGCGAGTGGCTCTTGATGTTTCGCAGCGCCCTTATTTAATTTGGAAGGTTAATTTCACCAAACCGAAATTAGGGGATATGGATACAGAATTATTCAAAGAATGGTTTCAAGCCTTTTCTCAGGCAGCAGGTATAACGCTGCATATTGAAAATATTTATGGTGAGAATAATCACCATATTGTTGAGAGCTGCTTTAAAGGTCTTGCCCGCGCTTTACGTGAAGCGGTTGAGATCGACCCCCGTAAGGCTGATGCCATTCCGTCCACCAAAGGTGTTTTAGGTAACTAATTAGGATGAGCGTCGCAATCATTGATTACGGAGCGGGTAACCTACGCTCTGCCGAAAAAGCTTTTCTGCACGTTTCTACGGATCAGTCTGTGATGGTGACGTCGCGCGCCGAGGATATATTGGCGGCAACGCATATTGTCTTGCCCGGCGTTGGCGCTTTTGAAGATTGCGCAACCGGCCTAAGGGCATTGCCAGGAATGGTCGAAGCCATGACAGAGCGCGTTATCAAACAGGGGCAACCGATGTTGGGTATTTGCGTGGGTATGCAGCTTATGTGTAGCTTAGGGCATGAAAATGGCCAACACGCTGGCTTGGGGTGGATTGAGGGTGATGTTTGCCCATTGGTTCCTGCGCAAGAAAAATTGAAGATTCCACATATGGGTTGGAATGATATCTCTCTGACCCGCCCACACCCTGTGACCAATGGGTTGAATGAAGCGCATATGTATTTCGTGCATAGTTACTATGCAAAGCTTGAGAAAAAAAATGACACGATTGCAACGACCGATTATGCGCAAATTTTTCCCGCGATTATTGGGCGCGACAATATTATAGGAACACAATTTCATCCCGAGAAAAGCCAGCGTGCTGGTCTATATCTTTTGTCGAACTTTCTGGAGTGGCGGCCATGATTATATTTCCTGCGATTGATTTAAAGGGCGGTAAATGTGTACGCCTTGAACAAGGTGACATGGCGCGCGCAACCACCTTTAATGATAGCCCTGCTGAACAGGCTCAGACTTTTTTTGAGCAGGGTTTCACACATTTACATATTGTTGATTTGGATGGCGCCTTTGCTGGAAACCCCGTTAACGCAAAAGCAGTTGAAGAAATTTGTGCGCAAAAAGGGGCCTATAAACAATTAGGCGGCGGCATTCGCGATATTGCGACAATTGAGAATTGGTTCACACATGGGATTGATCGGGTTATTTTGGGAACAGCAGCAGTGCGTGATCCTGATTTTGTTAAGCAGGCGTGTCGGCTCTTTCCAGAAAGAATTGTTGTTGGCATTGATGCCCGCGCTGGGCGTGTTGCTGTTGCGGGTTGGGCAGAGGAAAGCACTCTAGCTGCCACAGATTTGGCGCTTCGATTTGAAGATTGCGGAGTTGCTGCGATAATATTTACAGATATTGATCGCGACGGATTGCTTACTGGCGTTAATGTCGAAGCGACAACGGATCTAGCGCGTGCTGTTAATGTGCCCATTATTGCATCGGGCGGCCTCTCCGGCATTAGTGACATTGAAGCACTTTTGCCGTTTGAAGCAGATGGTGTCCATGGCGCAATATCGGGCCGTGCCCTCTATGATGGTCGATTAGATCCCAAAGCAGTTTTGGCCCTTCCTGGGGTTTCGTAATATGTTAAAGGCGCGCGTTATTCCTTGTCTTGATGTTCACGATGGTCGTGTTGTTAAAGGCGTTAATTTTGTAGATCTTATTGATGCGGGTGATCCCGTTGAGGCTGCCAAGGCTTATGACATTGCTGGTGCGGATGAACTATGTTTGCTCGACATTAGTGCTTCGCATGAAAATCGTGGCACCTTGATAGAGGTTGTGCGTCAGACAGCCGAACATTGTTTTATGCCACTGACAGTGGGCGGGGGTGTGCGAACGCTTGAAGATGTGCGCGCGCTTTTGTTGGCGGGTGCGGACAAAGTGTCGTTTAATACCGCGGCCGTTAATAATCCAGATATTGTTGCAGAGGCCTCACGGAAATTTGGTGTGCAATGTATTGTCGTTGCAATTGATGCGAAACGTGTTGACGATGATCGTTGGGAAATATTCACCCATGGCGGCAGGAAGTCAACGGGCATTAATGCCGTAACTTTTGCGCAAGATATGGTCGCGCGAGGCGCCGGTGAGATATTGTTAACTTCTATGGACCGAGATGGCACGCGCGATGGATTCGATATTCCTTTAACACGCAAACTTTCGGATGCTGTCAGTATTCCGGTTATTGCCTCGGGTGGTGTTGGCTCGATTGAACATTTCGCGCAGGGTATAAAAGAAGGGCATGCGTCTGCTGTTTTGGCGGCCAGCGTGTTTCATTTTGGTCAAATCACTATTCATGAAGCAAAATCAGCAATGATGGCTGCAGGTATCGAAATGCGCCTGAATGATAATTTTGACTTTTTAGATAACCCTGATAAACCTCAAATCCTTGAGTAGGGATATAAAGGCGACCAAATAGAGGAGAGCCTGCCGTGAGCCAAGATGTTCTGCAGACACTTTATAAAACAATTTCGGATCGTGCAAACGCATCTCCAGAAGAGAGCTATAGCGCAAAGCTCATCGCAGGCGGTCCGGCCTATGCAGGACGCAAACTGGCTGAGGAGTCTGTTGAAACATTAATCGCTGCAATGCAAGAAGATGACAAAGCATTAATGAGCGAGGCTGCCGATGTGCTATTTCACTTATTAGCTGTTTTGGTTGCGCGCAATGTGAGCTTGGACTCGGTTTATGATGAACTGCGGCGCCGCGAAACAATGTCGGGCTTGGCAGAAAAAGCAAGCCGCGGCACGGAAAATTAAATGACAATCCGCCAACACGATCTTTCCCCATTTCGACATTTCTCTGCTTCCGAGTGGGAGAAGCTGCGCAAAGGTGTTTTGCTGGATCTCAATGAGGATGAGTTAAGCCAGCTGCGCGGACTTGGCGAAACGGTCGATTTGCGTGAAGTGGAACAAATTTATTTACCTCTTTCGCGCTTACTAAACCTTTATGTTGAAGCTAAGCAGACGTTATATGGGGCGACGAACGCCTTTCTTGGATCTGAGCAGAAAGTGCCCTTCATTATCGGTATTGGTGGTTCTGTTGCTGTCGGGAAGAGTACAACCTCTCGTATTTTGCGTCACCTCTTGGCGCGTTGGCCTAATCACCCCAAAGTCGATTTGGTTACGACTGACGGGTTCTTATATCCAAATGCAACATTACTTGAAAATGATCTCATGGAGCGTAAGGGTTTTCCCGAGAGCTTCAATACAGATCGGTTGCGTGCTTTTTTAAGTGACGTAAAGTCTGGTCAGAAAATAGCAACAGCGCCCGTTTATTCACATTTTGTGTATGATATAGTGCCGAATGACATGGTCAGCGTGTCGCAGCCAGACATTCTCATTGTTGAGGGACTTAATGTGCTTCAGCCCGCAAGGCTGAAAGAAGATGGCGATGATATTCCATTCGTTTCAGATTATTTTGATTTTTCAATCTACATTGATGCTGATCGTGATGCGGTCGAGCGGTGGTACATTGAGCGCTTTCTTTTTTTGAAAGATACGGCGTTTAAAAAGCCAGGTGCGTATTTCCAACGCTACGCCGAACTGACCGAAGAGCAAGCCATCGCGACGGCTACCGACATTTGGAAACGGATTAACCTCAAAAATTTGATTGAAAATATTCACCCGACGCGTGCCCGCGCTGACCTTATTTTACATAAGGCGGGTAACCATAGTATCGATCAGGTATTGCTTCGAAAAATCTAATTACCCTAAACGCCAGCTTTTTCGAATAAAGCGGTTATATTTGCTTCCGGGCGTGGACCAATATGTGAAATGACTTCAGCGGCGGCAATTGCGCCACGGCGTCCACATTGGGCGATAGATAAATGATCGGCTCGTCCAGATAGATATCCCGCAGCGAATTGGTCGCCAGCTCCTGTTAAATCGGTGACTGTTTCGACATGTTCTGCCCCAATTTCAATTGCTTGGTCAGGTGATGCGATGATGGCGCCTTGGGCGCCGCGCGTGATAACGCCTTCAACACCTGCGGCACGGCATGCGGTTACAAGGCCCAAGGGTTCGCGTGTGCCAAAAAGGGCATTTGCCTCTTCGAGATTAGCAAGCAATATGTCAACATGATCGCTGACAAATGATTGAAGGACGCCGAGATGGCGCTCCACACAGAACGGGTCTGACAAAGAAAAGGCAACACGCCCACCATTTTTTTTGACGATCCGCGCGGCTTCTAAAAATGTGTCGCGCGCAGATGGGCTATCCCAAATATAACCTTCGCCAAACAATATCTCTGTATCGGCGAGCGCGGCCTCATCAAGATCGGATGGTTGTGTTGATATGCTGGCGCCGAGCAGTGTGTGCATGGTGCGCTCTGCGTCTGGTGTTAACAAAACAATGCATCGGCCTGTTGGCAATTCATCATGTGCAGCCATTGGAAAATGGGATCCGAGCTTCCTCATATCTTCACTAAAGAAATGACCAAGCGGGTCATTGCCCACTTTGCCAATAAAGCCTGTTTTAAGTCCGAGCGCGGAAATACCTGCAACAGTATTACCAGCAGACCCGCCAGATGCGCGCGCATGTATATTGATTTGAGCCTCTAAGGCCATAGCTTCATCGGTGGAGATAAGCGACATTGATGCTTTCGGACTGCCGATATGGGCAAGCTCGGCTTCCGTTACATTGGCGAATACATCAACCAATGCCGCACCCATGCCCATAACCTTGAATGTTTTGCTCATAATCACTCTCCTTTTTAGGGGTCCTACTTATTTTACGAATGCGTCTTTAAGGACTGTTTTACTTTTAAATTTGCATAAATCGCTCACAAGGCAGTCTGGGCATCGCGGCTTTCGTGCTGTACATATATAGCGTCCGTGCAAAATAAGCCAGTGATGGGCGTGAACGCGGTAAGGATCAGGAACGCGCTTTTCAAGTTTTTTTTCAACATCAAGTACGGTTTTGCCCGGCGCCAGTCCTGTTCGGTTTGATAATCGAAATACATGTGTGTCCACAGCAAAAGTAGGTAACCCAAAGGCAACATTCATAACCACATTGGCAGTCTTGCGCCCAACGCCAGGCAGGCGCATGAGCTGTTCTCTGTCTTGGGGCACCTGATGATCGAACTCGTCGATAAGCATTGATGAGAGTAGGAACACATTTTTGGCTTTGGTTTTATAGAGACCAATCGTTTTAACCATTTCCCTGATGCGCTCTTCACCAAGCGCAACCATTTTTTCAGGTGTATCGGCAATCTTAAATAATTGTTCCGTCGCTTTGTTCACGCCTTTATCTGTGGCCTGAGCAGAAAGGGCAACAGCGACAACGAGGGTAAAGGGGTTTGAAAAATTAAGCTCAGTTTCTGGGCGCGCTTCGACCTCAGAGAGGCGACGAAAAAATTCAGAAATATTTTCTTTTTTCATAATGAGACTTTAAAGATTTTATTCATTATGCGCAAACACTCTGCTTGATATTGGGCTTAACTGGTTTAATTTAACGCCATGGCAACCGCAGATGATACAACTGTTTTTCGGCTCAAGCCGCATAGTTCTCTTGGGAAGAAAGGGTTCTTGGCATTGATGTTGTTTGTATCATTCGTCAGCTTTGCCTCTGGTGCTTTTTTTGTCTATCTTGGCGCCTGGCCTGTCATGGGGTTTTTTGGAGTTGAAGTCTTGCTTCTTTATGGCGCATTTCGACTTAACTATTTCTCGGCGCGACGGGTTGAAGAGCTTGAGATTAGCAGCGATTGTTTCAAACTTACTAAAATATCTGCCAAGGGTCATGCGAGCGAAATATCGCTTAATCCCTATTGGTTGCGCTTTGAACTCAAGCCATCGCGACATGACCCAGAAGTGCCGGGGGATCTTATAATATCTTCCCATGGTAAGTCGTACCATATTGGGGGTTTTCTATCTCCAGAAGAACGCGCTTGTTTATTTGAAGCTGTTTCTAGTGTATTAGATAGGCATCGACATGCCGCTTCGGTTTAGGAAGTGTTCGAATATAAAATGAGAAAAAAGAAAAATATAATATATCTCATGCAAGACGCATTCACGGGATTAGATATGGTTTATCGAAGCACCAAAACACCTTTTGGGCAGGCGCATATAGGGGTCATTCAAGATCGCTTAGCCTTTCTCGGGTTCGGTCCTACGGCGGAGCGTGAGCTCTTACAATTAAAACATAAATGGAAACTTAAGCACATTCGTTGTGATCACACCGTTTTCTCTGAAAGAGATCTTTTCCAATCACCATTACCGATGACACTAATAGGCACACCGTTTCAACATCGTGTATGGCAGACATTGCAAGATATTCCAGCCGGTCAGACGAAAACCTATGGTGAGCTTGCGGATTTATTAGACAGCGCACCCCGAGCGATTGGGGGAGGCGTTGGGCGTAACCCAATTTCTTATTTTGTGCCCTGTCACCGGGTGATTGCTCAAGGTGGTGGTTTAGGCGGTTATCGTTGGGGGCTTGTCATTAAGCAGAAAATATTATCAGCCGAGACCCATTAAGGACCCGCAGATCTAGGACACAATGTGACCATCAGATTTATTTGTCTGCTATGAAAAGACGCAATAGTTGCAGCAATGGTTGAGGCTCTCATTCATCGTGCTGTTTAGTCTGCGATTATTTCTTTGCTGATCGTTTGGCCTTGTTCATCCAGCGTGTAAATATAGGGCACGCCAGTTCCAATGTTAACATCGATGATTTGCTCGGGCGTTAGATTATCTAATAACATAACCAGGGCTCTCAATGAGTTGCCATGTGCGGCAATGAGCAGGTTTTTGCTGGCTTTGATTTGAGGCAGAATATCACTGTTAAAATAAGGCAATACGCGATCGGCTGTATCTTTTAAACTTTCGCCACCAGGTGGAGGTGTATCGTAAGAGCGACGCCATATATGAACCTGCTCCTCGCCCCATTTTTCGCGCGCGTCGTCTTTGTTTAAGCCCGAGAGGTCGCCGTAATCGCGCTCATTTAGTTTTTCACTCTCGATTGTTTCAAGGGTTTCTTGCCCCAACCCTGAGAGAATATGTCCGCATGTTTTTTGGGCACGCTGAAGTTTTGAAGTAAAAGCAAGGTCAAAGATAAAGCCGCGCGCTTTTAAGGCCTCCCCGGCAGCAATGGCTTCTGAATGACCTTGTTCTGTAAGGTCTGGGTCGCGCCAACCGGTAAAAAGGTTTTTTTCATTCCATTCACTTTGTCCATGACGGACGAGTACGAGTTTTGGCATTTCTATTCCTCATTTAGGCCAAGTACGTCTTGCATAGAATACAAGCCTGGCTCTTTGTTCTGTGCCCAAAGCGCAGCCTTAACAGCACCTTGTGCAAAAATATCACGACTTTCAGCGCGATGAGAAAGTCTAATTTGTTCATTATCACCTGCAAAAATCACATCATGGTCTCCAACAACGGATCCGCCACGTAATGCTGAAAAGCCAATGGCCCCAGCTTGGCGCGGGTCACTAATGCCATCGCGCTGGGCAATGCGCGCCGTCTTGAGCTCAACATTTCGCCCTTGCGCGGCAGCCTCGCCAAGCAATAAAGCTGTGCCCGATGGTGCGTCGATCTTATGGCGATGGTGCATGTCTAGAATCTCAATATCCCAATCGACATTGAGAGATTTGGCCGCCTGTTTGACCAGCCCTGCCAATAGGTTAACCCCTAAACTCATATTCCCAGATTTTACAATGGTTGCATGGCGGGCCGCCGCCAAAAGTTCGGTTTCTTGATCGGGGGTAAAGCCAGTTGTGCCAATGATATGCGCAATGCGGGCCTGCGCGGCGATTTCGGCAATTTCCAGAGAGGCTTGCGGGACAGTAAAGTCGATAACCCCATCAGCGTCTTTTAATGTTGTCAGCGGATCATCGGATACCAAAACACCAAGTTCTGGGCCGCCCATGAGCGCGCCAAGATCCTGACCAATTGCAGGGCTTCCTGTCGGCTCAAGCCCACCAACAAGGTCTATGTCATTATGTGCTGTCACAAGGTGCAATAAGCTACGCCCCATACGCCCCGCACAACCATTAATTACGATTTTCATATTCTGTTTATATCAGTGCGCTGGCCTGCCTGTCACCCAATGATTTTAAGTTTACTTATCGGGCGCCAGTCTGTTTGCGGAACTGAGCCGTTTCGGGATACGTGTCCTCACCGCTTGCTGCTTCAAATTTCTTTAAAAGCTTTTCTTGTTCACGCGTTAAATGCGCAGGCATTTCCACTGTGAGCTGGACATAAAGATCACCCGTTGCCCGGCTACGCAGGACAGGCATGCCTTTCCCACGCAAGCGGAATTGTTGTCCAGGCTGGGCGCCTTTTGGAATGGTTAATTTAACACGTTTGCCATTTAAGAGGGGGAGTTCAAGACTAGAGCCCAAAGCAGCTTGCGTCAGCGTGACCGGCAGGTTGCAAAAAATATCTGCGCCATCACGTTGGAGAACAGGGTGGGGGTCAACGCTGACAAAGACATAGAGGTCGCCAGATTGCGCACCATTAGGTCCACCATCGCCCTCACCAGAGAGGCGAATGCGTGTTCCGTCTTCAACGCCCGCCGGGACTGAAACGGATAATGTTTTTGTTTGCGGTATTTGACCACGCCCCGAACAATCTGAGCATGGATCTTCAATTTTTTGACCAGCACCATGACAGGTTGGGCATGGGCGTTCGACCATAAAGAAACCCTGTTGGGCTCGAACTTTTCCGTGGCCTTTACACGTATCACATCTTTTGGGAGATGTGCCTGGCTTTGCGCCAGAGCCCGAACAGGTCGTGCATGGTGCGTTTCTGTTTAATTTTATTTTGCGTTCCACACCTGTGAACGCCTCTTCTAATGAGATGGAAACATCGGTTCTAAGATCATTGCCGCGTTGTTGACGTTGGCGGCCGCCACCTTGTCGTCGCCCACCAAAGAATTCTTCGAAGATGTCACCCATCGAGCCAAAACCTTCAAAGCCACCGCCGCCAAAGCCGCCACCCTGCTGGCCGCCCTCAAATGCAGCATGCCCATATTGATCATAGGCCGCTCTTTGTTGTTCGTCTTTTAGAATATCATAGGCATTGGTAACTTCTTTGAAGCGCTTCTCAGCTGCCTCATCACCCTGATTAACATCAGGGTGATATTGCTTAGCAAGTTTTCGGTAAGCAGATTTAAGCTCCGCCGCGGAAGCCGACCGGTCCACGCCTAATACTTCATAAAGATCTTTTTTTGACACGATCTTGTTCTACCTATTTAAAAGTTACGATGCTTTTGAATTATCGTTATCGTCAACTTCTTCATAGTCGGCGTCAAGGACATCATCGTCTTGACCAGCACCATCCGCACGGGCATCACCCTCGGCAGCTGCATCTTGTTGCTCTTTATAAAGGGCCTCGCCGAGCTTCATTGCTGCCTGACTGAGAGCTTGTGATTTTGCTTCAATTTCTGCTTTATCATCTGCTTCAAGTGCGGCCTTAAGATCAACAATGGCTGCCTCAGCCGCATCAACATCACCTTGATCAAGTTTCTCAGCATTTTCTGAAATTGTTTTCTCAGTAGCGTGAATGAGGCTTTCTGCATTATTTTTAGCTTCAACATTAGCGCGGCGCTCTTTATCTGCCTCCGCATTTGCTTCAGCTTCTTTAACCATGCGCTCAATGTCATCATCTGACAAACCACCAGAGGCTTCGATGCGAATTTTTTGCTCCTTACCAGACGCTTTATCCGTTGCAGAAACGTTAACAATACCATTGGCATCAATATCGAATGAAACCTCAATTTGAGGTGTGCCGCGTGGTGCGGCTGGAATGCCCTCAAGGTTAAATTGACCAAGCAATTTATTATCAGCTGCCATTTCGCGCTCACCTTGGTGTACGGAAATGGTCACGGCGGATTGGTTGTCGTCAGCGGTTGAAAAGACTTGCGACTTTTTGGTTGGGATTGTTGTGTTGCGATCTATTAAGCGTGTAAACACACCGCCCAAAGTTTCAATGCCCAATGAAAGTGGGGTTACGTCAAGCAATAGAACGTCTTTGACGTCGCCTTGTAAAACGCCCGCTTGAATAGCAGCTCCCATAGCGACAACCTCATCAGGGTTAACGCTCATGTTTGGTTCCTTGCCAAATACATCTTTCACAAATTCACGAATACGTGGCATGCGCGTTTGGCCACCAACAAGGACGATTTCATCAATCTCGGACATGCTAATGCCAGCATCTTTTAGCGCGGCTTCGCAAGGTGTGCGTGTGCGTTGAACAAGTGCTTCCACCAATTTCTCAAGGTCTGTTCGTGTCATTTTAAGGTTCAAGTGTTTTGGACCCGACTGATCAGCTGTGATGAATGGCAAATTAACTTCTGTTTGGCTCGAAGAAGAGAGCTCGATTTTTGCTTTCTCAGCGGCTTCTTTTAAGCGCTGCAAGGCAAGGCGGTCACCGCGAAGATCGATGCCATTCTCTTTTTTGAACTCATCGGCGAGGTGATCAACAATTGCGCTATCAAAGTCTTCACCGCCCAAGAATGTATCACCATTGGTTGCTTTAACTTCAAACACGCCATCGCCAATTTCAAGGATTGACACATCAAATGTGCCACCACCAAGGTCATAGACAACGATGGTCTGGCCGTCTTTTTTATCAAGACCATAGGCAAGAGATGCGGCTGTTGGCTCGTTAATAATCCGCAAAACTTCTAAACCAGCAATTTTACCCGCATCTTTTGTGGCTTGGCGCTGCGCGTCATTAAAATAGGCTGGGACGGTAATAACAGCTTTGTCAACGGTTTCGCCTAGATAGTCCTCAGCAGTTTCTTTCATTTTTTGCAAAATAAATGCAGAAATCTGTGAGGGAGAATATTTCTCTCCGCGAGCTTCGACCCATGCGTCGCCATTATCGGCTTTTACGATTTCGTAAGGCACACTCTCTTTATCTTTTTGAGTTGCTGGATCTGCATAAGAGCGACCAATCAGGCGTTTAATAGCGTGCAATGTGTTGCCGGGATTTGTGACCGCTTGACGTTTGGCGGGCTGACCCACGAGCCGCTCACTGTCTTCCGTGAAGGCAACCATAGACGGGGTTGTGCGTGCGCCTTCAGCGTTTTCAATTACGCGTGGCGTTGAGCCATCCATAACAGCGACACAAGAGTTTGTTGTTCCGAGGTCAATTCCAATTACTTTTCCCATTTTATTCTCACTTATGTTATTGCGCGTCACGATAAAATGTCGTTCAGCTTTAAACTTTATCATAAATGGCGTTTGTTTAACGCCGGTTGAGTTCTATATAGGTATCTCTGCATGGAGCTACAAGCATTAGCTATGAATTATTTGAAAAAGCCATATGTTGGGTGATGGAACTCATTATACCCCAGAATATTGGGGGTCACAGCAACAGCTTGCTGTTTTGGCCACACTGCGCGGGTTTATTGATGCCGCACCACTCTTCAAACCAACGATGCCGCGGACAGGACAGCCATGGTCTATCTGGATGACCAATCTTGGCGATCTGGGGTGGGTTTCTGATCGAAATGGTTATCGTTATCAAGACCACCACCCTATTACAGGGCAAAAATGGCCAGCTATACCCGACATTTTATTGCAAGCCTGGGATGACTTGACCGGTTACAAAGCGCCGCCGCAGTGTTGTTTAATCAATTATTACGATCAATCTAAATCCAAAATGGGTTTACATCAGGATCGCGACGAAGAGGCGGTAGATGCGCCAGTTCTGTCATTTTCACTCGGTGACAGTGCCGTATTTCGTATGGGAGGGCCTAAGCGCAAAGGGCCGACGCAGTCCCTAAAGCTCCACTCTGGTGACGCTTTTTTGTTTGGGGGTCCTGCGCGGCATTATTTTCATGGCATTGACCGTATTTTATACGGCTCGTCTTCTTTACTCAGCCGCGCGGTCGAGCCCGATAGCCCTTTTGCCGACGGCGGTCGTATTAACCTTACCTTGCGGCGTGTGACAAACCCTTAAGTCGGATCCTTAAATTGAAGTGTTTTGAGCGTTATACTGGTCTAGTCTTTGGCCACGCCAACACGTGCGGGTCTTAACAAGCGGTCCCCAATGCGGTAACCAACCTCGACAACCTCAATAATAGAGCCTGAGGGCGCGCCTGTTCCAGGGGCTTCAAACATGGCTTCATGAACATTAGGATCAAATTTATCTCCTAAAGGCGACACACGAATAATGTTATGGCGCTCAAATATCGCGCTTAATTCGCGTTCAGTCGCGTCAATGCCTTCAAATACGGCAGCCACGGATTCTGGAAGCTCAGCGCGGGCGTCTTCTGAAAGCGCTGCCATCGCGCGACCAAAATTATCGCTCACAGAGAGCATGTCGCGGGCAAAGCGCATCATTCCATATTGCTGAGCCTCTGCCCGATCACGTTCAGCCCGGCGGCGTGTATTTTCCAATTCGGCCAATGAACGGAGTAATTTATCATTCAATTCTGTAATTTGATCTTCTAGTGATACGGGCTGAGGGGCGTCTTCGGGCGCTTCGCCTGCGTCTGTTGCTTCGCCCGTTTGATCTTGGCCCGCCGCATGATCATTACTTTGATTATTGCCAGTTTGATTTTCAGAGGCGGTCTCATGGATTTGATCTTGCGGTGATACCGTATCGCCATGCGTAGAAGCTTGCTCTGATGCTGTCTGGGCGGATGGGTTTGGTGTTTCATTCTCAGTCATTTAATGTCCTTATTGCAATTTGCTCAATATTTAGTTTCTGTTAGGCCTAGCGCTTTAGAGACGATGCGCGCCGTATGATCAACCAGCGGGATAAGCCGCGCATAGTTACTGCGCGTCGGCGCGATGACACCTAACACGCCAATGATTTTCTGTTCTTTATCTTGGTAACCGCTGACAATCAAGCTTGAGCCGGATAATGAAAATAATTTTGTTTCTGAACCAATGAAGATTTTTACGCCGTGCCCTTGTTCGGTACCAGATAAAAGACCAATTAGATCTTTTTTTCGCTCTAAGTCATCAAATAAAATTTTAACGCGATCAAGGTCCTCGGCCGCCTCAATATTGTTAAGCAAATGAGCTTGGCCGCGCACAATAAGCGATTTATCTAAAACAGAGTCGTTTGGATTGGTCGTTGTTTGTTGATATTGATCGCTTGTTCCACTCCATTCGGCCAGGCCAGCTTCGACAAGCCTTGCCGCGCGCGCGTCGAGCTCTTTTTCAGCAGTCTCAATTTCCATTTGGGTGGACTGACGAATGTCACTTAAGCTTCGCCCGCGCAATCGGACATTGAGATAGTTATTGGTCATGATTAAGCTTGATTGGGTGACACCCGGCGGGCGGTTGATAATGCGGTTCTCGACATGATCGCGCTCATCAATGACGATAACAAGCAAACTTTGTTTGGAAATAGGCACAAACTCAATGTGTTTAATGGTCTGCGCGCGATTGGGTACAACGACTAAGCTTGCACAATTGCTGAGGCCTGTCAGGCTTTCAACAGCTTGGGTGACGACATCACTTAATTGAGCATCGGCTTTAATATCAGGTGTGATGCCTTTGCGCTCTTGCTCATTAATTTCTCCAGCCTGGAGCAATCCGTCGACAAATAGCCTAAGGCCGATTTCAGTTGGCAAACGGCCCGCAGAGACATGCGGCGCATATAGCAAGCCCATTTGTTCGAGTTCGGACATTGTTGTTCGGATGGTTGCAGAAGAAACAGACGCGCTCATTTGTTCGGCCAAGGTTTTGGACCCCACAGGATCACCTGTCTCGAGGTAATTCTCGACAATGGAGCGAAACACGTGCCTTGCGCGCTCATTAAGTTCTGCTAATTGGCTCATGCGTTATATGTAGGTACTTTATCTTCAAAATCCTAGGGGCGCATAAAAGACATGGGTATAGGGTTGCGACTATTGCCCGACTTGGCTAAATGTGAAGGCTATAAATGAGGAAAATAAATGTCAATTCAACGTCCATCTGGCCGTCAGGCCGCTCAACTTCGTGAAATTTCAATCGAGACCAATGTCTCTAAACACGCCGAAGGCTCATGCTTAATAAAGTTTGGTGATACACATGTCTTGTGTACAGCAAGCCTCGAAGAGCGCGTGCCGCCTTGGCTTCGTGGCCGCGGCGAGGGTTGGGTAACTGCTGAATATGGTATGCTACCTCGGGCAACCGGCGATCGTATGCGCCGCGAGGCATCCGCCGGCAAACAGTCCGGCCGAACACAAGAGATCCAGCGTTTGATAGGTCGTTCGCTGCGCGCCGTTGTTGATCTTAAGGCGCTTGGCGAGCGTCAGATCACAGTGGATTGTGACGTTATTCAAGCCGATGGTGGTACGCGAACAGCGTCAATTACTGGCGGCTGGGTTGCTTTATGGCTTTGTATTGAGAAACTCAAAGCATCAGGCGCGATTACAGCACCTGTGTTGACGGATCATATTGCGGCCCTGTCTTGCGGTATTTATCAAGGGCTTCCAGTTTCTGATCTGGATTATGACGAAGATAGCACCGCAGATACAGATGGTAATTTTGTGATGACGGGCAAAGGAAATATTGTCGAGATTCAAGCAACAGCTGAGGGCGCTGCGTTTAGCCAAGACGAGTTTCTCTCCTTGCTTGACCTTGCACGCGCGGGCATTGAAGAGCTGGTGGCGCATCAGCGTAAGGCGATTGCTTAGAGAAAAGAGGCGCTCATGACACGAAAAATTGAGCAGGGCCGGCTTATCGTTGCCAGCCACAATCAAGGTAAGGTCGTTGAAATTGGTGATTTATTGCGTGACTTTGAGGTGGAGCCCGTTAGTGCCGGTGCGCTTGGGCTCCCTGAGCCCGACGAGACAGAAGATAGCTTCATCGGCAATGCACAATTAAAGGCCTTGGCGGCGGCGCGTGCGGCTAATTTACCAGCGCTGGCTGATGATAGTGGGCTTTGTGTTGTTGCGCTCAATAATGACCCCGGCATTTATTCGGCGCGATGGGCCGAAAAGCCCGACGGTACCCGAGATTTTTATTTTGCCATGGCGCAAGTCGAGGCGGCGCTTGCTAAGATGACGGCGCCGTCACGGGAAGCCTTTTTTGTTTGCGCTTTGTGTTTGGCATGGCCAGATGGGCATTGTGAAACTTTCGAAGGCCGCGTTGATGGCACATTGGTATGGCCACCGCGTGGCGATAAGGGGTTTGGCTATGACCCAGTATTTTTGCCGAAAAATGGTCACCTGACATTTGGGGAAATGAAGCCTGAGGACAAACATGCCATGTCACATCGGGCTGACGCTTTTGCGCAACTCGTTGCGGCGTGTTTTGAATAGTCTCTCCTCAGATGCGCAAGATGTAGCGGTCGGAGGTTCTGCCCTTACCCCGCCCCTGAGTATTTATATCCATTGGCCATATTGCGCTACAATTTGCCCTTATTGTGACTTTAATGTTCATAAAGCGCGCGCAGTTGATGAAGGTGCGTGGCGCGAGGCTTTTAAAAATGAGATGCAATTTGCGAAAACGTTACGGCCTGATGGTCTTGTAGAGACAGTATATTTTGGCGGTGGCACACCGTCTCTTATGTCGCCGATATTAATCAATCAAATTTTAACAGATATTGATCAGACATTCGGGATTTCAGCTCAAGCAGAAATATCAATGGAGGCCAATCCTGAAAACTTAACATTTGAGGCCCTAAAGAACTTTTACAATGCGGGCATTAATCGGTTTTCTTTGGGTGTGCAATCTTTGGATGATGCCGCATTGATTTTTCTTGGACGGCGTCATGATAGCGCCACAGCTATTAAAATATTTGAAGCCGCTCAAACCATTTTCCCCAAAACATCACTTGATCTTATTTATGCTCGGCCAGCGCAAACCGTGGCCATGTGGACGGCTGAGTTGCAGCTGGCTCTGAGCTTATCGCCTCAACATCTCTCGCTTTATGAATTAACAATTGAACCAAACACAGCATTTGGGCACAAAGCCCGCCGCGGCGATTTGGTACCGCTAGATGAAAACCCAGCAACAGTACTTTATGAATTAACCCAAGATATGTGTAACGCTCATGGCTTGCCGGCTTATGAAGTCTCTAATCATGCCGCTAAGGATCATACTTGCCTCCATAATGTCGCAAGCTGGCAAGGGGCAGATTATATTGGCTTGGGACCAGGTGCTCACGGACGCCTAACGAGCCAAGGCCGTCGATTGGTCACGCAAGCTATTACAAGTCCATCTGCATGGTTGACGGCTGTGGCGGATAAAGGGCATGGGTGGTCGCATATTGAGCCTCTTCGTGACGATGAGCAGCAAGAAGAGAAGCTACTTTTGGGCTTGCGTTTAGCTTCTGGGCTTGATGTTGATGATGTTCACATACTTGCACCGCAGCTCAATCCCTCAGCGCTTCGTCAATTTTGTGATGATGGTTATTTAATCCATGACGCCCAAGGTTTACGAGCGACCGCCAAAGGGTGGCTTGTCTTAGATTATATCATTGGACAGTTGCGCCGATCGGAGTAAGTCATGCGCGCGGTGTTAACAAAATACACTTTATTATTATTTAAAAATAGAGAGGTTGGGCCGTTTGCGATTCTGCCAAGAGAGGGCGGAACCCCTAGCATTTTCTGCTGCCATGGCGCGGGCGGTTTTCCGGATTTGATCAATTTCAGCAAAGCTTTTTGGTGATGGGCTGATGACCCGCGCTTTCTTGCGCGCAATTTGCATAATAGCAAATGAGCGTTCATTGGTGCCGTCGGGTGACAGTCGGAAGGGGCCATCAATTCCGATAAAGCCATTTGATTGTACCACGTTTTGAAAGGCAAAGGGTGTTACTTGATCTTGTGCTAAGAGCGTACCAACCAAACTAACGGCATCATAAACCAGACTCACCAGGCGTGGTGGTTCAGCGCCATAGGCTTTATTATAACGTCGGCTTAATAGTTCCCAACCGGCTGGGTTGGGTGCGGGATACCAACCCCCGTTTAACGGTGGTTCATTCAACAAGGACGGGTCATCCCATAAACCCGAGCCAAGAAACTGAACAAATTTTGGGTCAATATCAAAATATGGCAAAAGCGGTGAAACATTTCGTAAGCTCAGCCCGCCATCAGGAATGAGCACAGCATCATAGGGGATTTCGCCAATAGTTTCTGTTCGCTCGAGGGCTTGTATTGCGTCGAAAAGAGGTTTTGCATCGGTCTTTAATTTTTTGATGAGCGCTGCGTCATTTGTAATGTTTGGCAAAATTATCCGTGCTTGATTGAGCAATCGCTCGCGTTCGTTTTTATGTGC
>CBFHLW010000001.1:0-59483 GCA_965656805.1 Alphaproteobacteria bacterium | reverse complement strand
ACACCCTTCGTGTCGCATAAAATAGCATTTTCAGAAGGGAGCCCCATTGCTTTGATAAGCTCAAGACATGCAATACCGGCAGCACCCGCGCCATTCATAACAATTTTTATGTCTTTAATATCGCGCCCAGTTAAAAATAGAGCGTTAATGAGACCGGCCGCACAAATAATGGCTGTGCCGTGCTGGTCGTCATGAAATACGGGAATATCCATTAATTCGCGTAAACGCTGTTCAATAATGAAACAGTCTGGCGCTTTAATGTCTTCAAGGTTGATGCCGCCAAATGACGGCCCGAGATAACGGACCGCGTCGACAAAAGCATCGGTATCTTCTGTGTCAATTTCGAGGTCGAAGCTGTCAACATCCGCAAAGCGCTTAAATAAAACAGCCTTTCCTTCCATTACAGGCTTGGACGCAAGGGCGCCAAGATTGCCAAGGCCTAAAATGGCCGTGCCATTTGATATAACGCCGACCATATTACCGCGAGTTGTGTAGTCATAAGACGCGTCAGGGTTTTCAGCGATGGCCTTTACTGGCGCCGCAACACCTGGTGAATAGGCGAGTGAGAGATCTCGCTGTGTTGCCATTGGTTTTGTTGCTACGATCTCAAGCTTTCCGGGCTTTCCGCGCGTGTGGAACCGAAGTGCTTCTTGATCTGTAAAAGATTTATCGCTCGACATTATTATAATCCTAAATTTCTTTTATTTCTTTTAGGCCTTTGAGGTCGAGATAACAAGGAGCAGTCATGTTTTCATTAAAATAATTTGGTTTTAGCGTCTTGCGCCCTTTCCCAATTATGCGTCTCTGTTAGACTGCGTCCATGACCGCAAAATCTATTTCTGACCCGACAGCCTTAGACGGCGTAACGCCGATGATGGCGCAATATCTCACCATAAAGTCCGCTCATGAGGACTATTTGGTTTTTTATCGTATGGGCGATTTCTATGAATTGTTTTTTCAGGATGCGGTGATAGCTGCGAGTGCACTTGATATTACGTTGACCCATCGGGGCAAGCACCTTGGCGCGGATATACCGATGTGCGGTGTCCCGTTTCATGCATCCGAAGCCTATTTGCATCGCTTGATTAGGCAGGGGTTTAAAGTTGCAGTTTGTGAGCAAACAGAAGACCCGGCTGAAGCAAAGAAGCGCGGTAGTAAATCGGTTGTGCGACGGGAAGTTGTTCGCCTGGTGACACCAGGCACACTGAGTGAAGAGGGCTTGCTTGAGGCCCGCGCTCATAATTTCTTATCTGCAATTGCCGCCATTGGCGGAACGACGGCGCTAGCTTGGCTGGATATGTCGACTGGCGAATTTTGGGTGAGCGACGTTCATTCGGATGATCTTCCTGGTACATTGGTACGCCTTGCGCCGAGCGAGCTTTTGATGATCGATGATGCGCGAGATGAGACACTCAGCTCGATCCATCAAGTGGTTCAAGATGTATCCCCTATGACAACCATAACGCCCCGCGCTCTGACCCAGAGCCTTTCTGATATGGCACCAGATCTGATTACCCAGTGTTTTGAGGAAAAGCTGGATACTGCAACGCTATCGCGACCGATGTTGGGCGCGATTGCACTTTTGCTCGACTATTTGGTGACAACGCAAATCACGAGCATCCCTCGCTTGTCTGTGCCTCAAATCTTCAACGCCCACGCTTATATGGATATTGACGCTGCAACTCGCCAAAATCTTGAGCTGGTGCGGACGCAGTCAGGATCTTTTAAGGGGAGCTTATTATCAACAATTGACCGCACCTTAAGTGCGGCAGGTGCCCGCGTTTTATCGCATTGGTTGTCGGCTCCCTTGTTGATGCGTGCGGAGATTGAGGCTCGTCACAATGGCGTTGCCTTTCACCTCGATCAAATCAATGCAACCCATGACATAATGAATGTCTTAAAAACCGTACCTGATGTCAGTCGTGCTCTGAGCCGCCTTGCGCTGGATCGCGGAGGCCCACGCGATTTACTGAACATTGGGCGCGCCATTCAAGCGGGGCAATTTATCCAACGGGTTCTGGCGCCCTTAGAATTGCCACGCATTCATCATTACTGGGCGGTTGAGATAGAAAGCCAGCTTAATGCCTTGCAGGATATCGTGTGCCGCGCAGTAGAAGAGCAACCTCCACTCATAACGCGTGACGGTAATTTTATTCGATCTGGCTTTGATCCAGCGCTCGATGATGTGCGGGCCTTGCGTGATGAAAGCCGACGTATCATTGCCGCGCTTCAGGCACGATATATTGAACAGACCAGCGTCAAAGCCCTCAAAATAAAATATAATTCTGTTCTCGGCTATCATATTGATGTGCCTGTTGGGCAAGGCGACAAATTGTTGGCGCCGCCTTTTAATGAGACCTTTATTCACCGCCAAACACTGGCAAGCTCTGTGCGATTTTCTACTACAGAACTCGCAGCCCTTGCCGGCGAAATTAGTCGCGCAGGTGAAACCGCACTTCAGCGCGAGCTTACCTTATTTTCTGAGTTACGAGAGCAGGTCTTAACCGTTGCTCCACGCCTTGAGACGCTTGCGCGCGCCTTAGCGGCTCTTGATGCCATTGTATCCTTGGCACTTTTGGCGCGCGAGCAAGATTGGACGCGCCCTCAACTTCGTGACGACATGCGATTTGATATTGAAGGCGGCCGTCACCCTGTTGTGGAAGCGGCGTTGGACAAAACTCGTGCTCGATTTGTCGCGAATAATTGCAGTCTAACCGACCCCGAGGGAGATGCCGCGCGCCTTTTATTGCTCACGGGCCCAAATATGGCGGGTAAGTCGACCTTCCTCCGCCAAAACGCCTTAATAGCCATTCTGGCTCAGATGGGCAGTTATGTGCCAGCAAAGTCAGCACATATTGGTTTGGTTGATCGCGTGTTTAGTCGGGTTGGGGCGGCCGATGACCTTGCGCGCGGCCGATCTACATTTATGGTAGAAATGGTTGAGACGGCAGCTATTTTGAAAAATGCGACACCGCGTAGCTTAGTTATTCTTGATGAAATTGGGCGCGGAACAGCAACCTTTGACGGCCTTTCTCTTGCTTGGTCTTGTGTGGAATATTTGCATGAGGTTACAGGGTGCCGCACATTATTTGCAACCCACTACCATGAGTTAACAGCTTTAACGGAACGAATGTCGCGCATGTTTAATATGACTATGCGGGTAAGAGAACATGCTGGAGAGCTGGTCTTTCTGCACGAAGTTGCGCTTGGTGCTGCAGATCGATCTTACGGCATTCATGTCGCCGAGCTTGCTGGATTGCCGGCTTCTGTCACGGAACGCGCCAAGGTTATTTTGGAGACCTTGGAGGAGAGCCGTTCGGCCAGCTCGCTTGCGCCGACGCTGGATGGTTTGCCATTGTTTGAGGCAGGCATTGTACGACAGCCGGAGACAGATGCCTTGCGAGATGCGTTAACTGAAATTGACCCCGATCGTTTATCACCGCGGGACGCACTCGACTGGCTCTATCGATTGCGCAAAATGCTTTAGCGCTTTTTATTTTTAATTGACGCGCATCTGAGATGCGTTCAGGTATGCGGTGTGATAGAATAAGTCAGATGGACGATGGAGACGATATGGCAAAATTGCCTATTCAGCAAGAAACCGCCAAGAAGCCAGCAATACCTCACAAAGCGCTTATTGATGGAAGCCAATTGCGGGTTGCGCTGAGCGCAATAGCGCGCGCGCATCAAGGCAGTGATATGACCTTGCGAAATGAAGCGCTCGCTTTGTTAAAGGTAACAATGAACAATGGCCGTGCCTATGCCCAAACAGAATTTGAAAGCGGGCAAATTAATGGCGAAAAATGTAGTATTTTTCTTTCCCAGCTCATGGATGAGTTATTGGGCGCCATTTGTGACTTTACGCTCATACATGTTCTGCGATTGGCCAATCCAACGGACGCTGAAAAGGTTGGGGTTGTTGCTGTAGGCGGCTATGGCCGCGGGCAGCTTGCGCCCTATTCCGATGTCGATTTACTGTTTTTACTCCCCTATAAAAAAAATGCCTCATCCGAGCAATTTGTCGAATATGTGCTTTATATGCTTTGGGATATGGGCCTGAAAGTTGGGCACGCAACACGCACAGTTAATGAATGCGTTAGTCAAGCGCTCGATGATATGACAGTCCGCACCTCCATGCTCGAGGCGCGCCATTTGTGGGGCGAAGATGCTCTTTACGCTGACTTCTTAAAAGCTTTTAAAACAAAGGTTAAAAAAGGAACCAGCCGCAATTTTGTGAGCGCTAAACTTGAAGAGCGCGATCAGCGTCATAATCAATCGGGACGGTCGCGCTATTTGGTTGAGCCCAATCTCAAAGAGGGCAAGGGTGGGCTGCGAGATTTGAACACGCTTTTTTGGGTCGCTAAATATTGTTATGACATTGACGATATAGACGCCCTTATTAAACTTGAAGTTTTGCAAAAAGACGAGCTCGCTTTATTTAAGCGATGCGCTCGGTTTTTATGGTCTGTTCGGTGCCACTTACATTTTATGAGCGGTCGCGGCGAGGAGCGCCTCAGCTTTGATGTGCAAACAGAGTTAACGCGCCGCATGGGGGTTAAGCCAACCAAGGGTCTCAATGCAGTTGAGCGTTTTATGCGTCAATATTTTCTTGTCGCAAAAGATGTCGGTGACCTCACGGCTATTTTTTGTGCCGCCCTTGAAGAAGAGCAGACCAAGAGGAGCCGCCTTGTGCGCTTGCCCGCTTTGTTTCGACGCCAAAAAAATGTGCATGGGTTTGCAATCAGTAAGGGGCGGCTTGCCCCAGCGCGCTCTGATGTATTTGAACAAGATCCAGTTAATCTTATTCGGGTTTTTAACCTGGCTGACAAATATGGCCTTGATATTCATCCCGATACGATGCGTGAACTTACGCGGTCATTACATTTAATTGATCGCAAACTGTGTCAAGCTGAAGAAGCCAATGCGCTCTTCTTAGAAATTCTAACATCGCGAAAAGACCCTGAGCGCGCCCTTCGTCGCATGAATGAAGCTGGGGTTTTGGGTCGGTTTATTTCAGACTTTGGACGTATTGTTGCCCTCATGCAATTTAATATGTACCACCATTATACGGCCGATGAGCATTTGCTACGCGCCATTGGCATATTGTCTGAAATTGATCGCGGCCTACACCAAAAAGATCATGCCTTGGCCAGCCAGCTGATGGGCGGTGCGGTGAACCGGCGCGTCATTTATTTGGCAATGCTATTACACGATATCGCAAAGGGACGCCCAGAAGATCATTCCGTTGCTGGCGCTCGGATCGCGCGCAAGCTCGGCCCCCGTTTGGGGTTTAGTGTCGAGGAGGTGGAGCTCACTGCTTGGTTGGTTGAAGAGCATTTGGTCATGAGCGATGTCGCCCAGCGCCGTGACTTAAGCGACCCGAAGACGATTGAAGATTTTGTTTCGTTTGTCCAATCGGCCGAGCGGTTAAAACATTTATATGTTTTAACGGTGGTTGATATTCAGGCGGTTGGGCCGGGCGTTTGGAACAGCTGGAAGTCCCAACTACTGCGTGATCTTTATGAAGAAGCTGAAGCTATTCTGACTGGTGGCGGATCAATGGCTAAGCGCAGCATCCGGTTAGATCGTGCCCGTGCGGCGCTTAAGGATTTGCTTCCCAGCCAATCGCCGAAAAAAGTTGAGGCTTATCTCAATCGCCACCAAGATGCCTATTGGCTCAATTTCGATATAGGAATTCAGCGCCGGCACTATGATCTTTTAACCCAATCACATGACGATGAAATGGTTGTCGATTTCTATTTCGATGACTTGCGTGGTGTGACAGCTGTGACATTTATCAGCCCCGACCACCCGGGTCTTTTTGCCCGCCTCACAGGTGCATGCGCTGTAGCCGGGCTTAATATTCTCGATGCGCGAATTACGACCACGCGTGATGGTATGGCTGTTGATACGCTCTATGTGCGAGATCCCGAAGCAGAAGGTCCGCTTAGCAAGGCGCGCCATGACAGATTACGCGAGACAATGCGCGGCGTTCTCTTGGGGGAAATCAGTGCGCCAGATAATTTTGCCCCAGCACGTGTCGCGCGCCGGTTAAATGCATTTAGTGTTCCAGCGCGGGTTATGATTGACAATGATCTATCCGATCAAGCAACAGTCATTGAAGTCAGCGGACTGGATCGCCCAGGTTTGTTACATGCTTTATCGCGTGATTTGTTTAATGATAATGTGTCGATTACGGCAGCTCGGGTTGCTACATGGGGTGAGCGCGCTGTCGATGTTTTTTATGTTACAGATCTCATGGGCTATAAAATAACAAGCACGGCAAAACTGACAAAAATAACAAACAGGTTAAAAGCGGTTATTGCCGACCCGGCGGCGAGCGCGCGCCCTGCGGCGCGACGTGATAAGGTTTTGTCATAATGTCACGCTCTGACCAACAGGCTTCGCCAGATACGCAGCCTGCTAAACCCAATGTTTTGCGAGCGGCCTTTTCGGTAGGATCGGCGACATTAATCAGTCGTATTACAGGATTAGTACGAGATATATTTGTTGCCGCGGCGTTGGGCGCAGGCCCGATCTCGGATATTTTTGTCGTCGCATTTCGTTTGCCAAATCTATTTCGTAGGTTATTTGCTGAAGGGGCTTTTAGTGCCGCTTTTGTACCGCTTTATTCTGAGCAGCTTGAAAAAAACGGTGAGACAAATGCGCGGAATTTCGCATCTTCTGTTTTTGCTGTTTTACTATTGGTGCTTGTCTTATTTACGGCCATCGCGCAAATCTTCATGCCTTATTTGGTTATGGCCATAGCGCAGGGTTTTATAGCGAATTCAGAACAATTTGACTTGGCTGTTTACTATACGCGTATTGCATTTCCTTATTTATTATTTATGTCGCTTCTTGCATTTTACTCGGCCCTGCTGAATGCGCGAGGATCCTTTTTTGCGCCAGCCTTTGCGCCTGTCTTATTAAATATTGTGCTCATCTCAGCCCTAACGATTGCATTTATCACTGAAGGAATTGCGATTGATTATTTGATTTGGGGAGTTGCTGTTGCGGGCGCGGTTCAATTGGCTTGGGCGGTGATTGCCGCTTTTCGGCGGGGCATTACGATTGATTTAACCTTGCCGCGATTAACCCCAGATGTACGCAAATTATGGTGGCTGGCAATACCCGGTATTCTTGCGGCAGGCATTGGGCAAATTAATCTGCTTGTTGGGACCTCAATTGCAACCGCCCAGGCGGGCGCGGCCTCATGGCTTTATTATGCCGATCGCTTATATCAATTGCCTATGGGTATTGTTGGTGTGGCTTTGGGTGTTGCTTTATTGCCAACAATGTCTCGGTTTATTTCCGCAAGAGATCTTAAGGGTGCCGCACAAAGCCAGTCCAATGCGATTGTGAGTGGTATGGCGCTGACCATTCCATCAGCCGTTGGCCTTGCTGTTTTGGCCGAACCACTTGTCCAAATCTTTTTTGAAAGAGGCGCTTTTATGCCCGAAGATCGATTAGCGACAGCCGCCGCGGTTCGGATTTTTTGCCTTGGCTTACCGGCTTTTATTTTGATTAAATTATTACAGCCGGCGTTTTTCGCGCGCCAAGACACGCGCACACCATTAATCGATGGCGCCATTGGTGTTGTCGTTAATATTTGTTTATCATTGCTCTTATTCGATGATTTTGGTCATTTGGCGATTGCATTTGCAACCATTTGCGCTGGCTATGTGACGCTTGCCTTAACCTTGGTGCGGGTCTTGGTGCTTGGGTATTGGCGTCCAGAGCTGAATTTAATTTGGCGCCTCATCGCGCAAATTTTATCGGCGGTGATAATGGGGCTATGTGTTTATCTTTTTGTTGAGCGGCTAAGGCCAGACTCGTCATTATCGCTTTGGGGCGTAACCTTATTGGCCGTTGCTATTGGGGCTTGCATTTATGGCATTTGCCTTTGGGTTTTGCGGGGCTTTACCCGGGCGGATCTCACACACTTGCGCCGACGTTAATAATTCGTCATAAATGCCAGATACTGAGGGAGGCGTAAGTATGTCATCACACCCAAACAATGGTTCGACTACAAAATTACAGGACACGACTGCTGTGCCGCGTGTTTTGTCAGGTGTGCAGCCAACTGGAAATTTACATCTTGGTAATTACCTCGGTGCTATTCGTAATTTTGTCGCCCTACAAGAAACACATGAATGCTTTTATTGCGTTGTCGATCTTCATGCCATTACTGTTTGGCAAGACCCCGAAGAGCTGGCGCGTAACACGCGCGAAGTGGCGGCGGCGTTTATTGCCTCGGGGGTCGACCCGTCGCAACATGTCATTTTTAATCAGAGCCAAGTCTCTGAGCATGCCGAGCTTGCGTGGGTTTTAAACTGCGTTTCTCGCATGGGATGGTTAAATCGCATGACCCAATTTAAGGAAAAGGCAGGCAAGCAAAGAGAAAACGCGTCTGTTGGCTTATATATTTACCCAAACTTAATGGCGGCAGATATTCTTTTGTATCGTGCCACGCATGTTCCGGTCGGCGATGACCAAAAACAACATTTAGAACTTGCCCGAGATATTGCGCAGAAATTTAATAATGATTTTGATCATGCCGAGGGTGGCCCTGGCTATTTTCCTTTGCCAGAGCCCCTCATCCAGGGACCCGCGACACGCGTGATGTCGTTGCGGGATGGGTCGTCCAAAATGTCAAAATCGGATGTTTCGGATATGTCGCGGATTACCCTATCTGATGATGCTGATACGATTATGCGCAAAATTAAAAAAGCCAAGACAGACCCCGACGTGTTACCAGTATCAATTGAGGGACTTGAGGCGCGACCTGAAGCTTCTAATCTCCTAGGTATTTATGCTGCACTTGCTGAGGTTCCCTTGTCTCAAGCCGTTGATGGCTTTGCTGGTCAGCAGTTCTCAGCGCTTAAAAATGCCTTATCCGATCTCTTAATTGAGAAAATGGCACCGATTACAAGTGAAATGCAGCGTTTAATGGCTGATCCTGCGCATGTAGATGATATTCTTGCCCAAGGCGCTGCGCGTGCGCGCGCTGTCGCAGCGCCAGTAATGGCAGATATAAAAGAAAAAGTTGGTTTTTTGGGTGCACGCCGCAAATGAGGCTTGCCGCTTCGCGACAGTAGTGTCACGATAGCACTATGGACATAAATAAACATTTACAACGCAAGTTTCTGGTTGTTGTTGACGGGACGCCCGAAAGCCATTCCGCGGTTTATTTTGCAGCGCGACGGGCGCATGGCACCGGCGGGAAAGTGACGCTACTTTTGATTTTGGATAAAGAAAATTATTCGCATTGGCTCGGAGTTGGCAATCTCATTCAAGAAGAGGCGCGCGCTGAAGCTGAAGCGGTTTTGCGTGAATTGGCGGTTTTAATTGAAGGTCTAGGTGGGGATAAGCCAGAACAACATATACGTGAGGGGCAGGCGGTCACAGTTATCCGCGAGCTTCTTGCTGAGGACTCTACAATCTCGACCCTTGTCTTGGCCTCTGGCACGGACCCATCGGGTCCTGGCCCTCTCGTCTCAGCGCTGGCGCGGGGTAAAACGGAATTTCCAATTCCTGTGACCGTTATTCCTGGCGGTCTATCAGATGAAGAAATTGATGCTCTCACCTAATAGCCTTTTTCTTTTGGCATTAAGAGCATATATCTAGAGATATATTTAAAATAAGATGCGAGCAGCAGAAAGGGTTTCTCATGTTCATACAGACTGAAGCAACACCAAATCCGTCGACATTAAAGTTTATGCCAGGGCGTGAGGTCATGGGCACACAAGCGCCGATGGATTTTCCAAATGAAGATGCTGCCAGTGCCTCGCCTTTGGCCGTAAGCTTATTTCGCACGGGCCTCGTCGAGGGCGTTTTTTTGGGCTCTGACTTTATTGCCGTCACCAAGAAAGACGGCGAGTGGCAGCATGTTAAGCCAGCTTTGTTAGCAGCCATTATGGATCATTTTGTTGCAGGCTTGCCAGTGATGAATGAGCAGGCGCTTAGTCAGCCCAGTGATGACAGTCAAGACGACCCGACGGTATCAGCAATTAAACAGTTAATTAATACGCGCATTCGTCCTGCTGTTGCGCAAGACGGTGGCGATATTGTGTTTCATGATTTCACCGATGGTGTTGTGTCGCTTCACATGCGCGGTGCTTGTGCGGGCTGCCCCAGTGCAACCGCGACCTTAAAACAAGGCATTGAGAACCTATTGCGGCATTATGTGCCTGAGGTCTTAGAGGTTCGCGCCGTTATCTAAGGTTATACTATTTATATTATAATGAGTTTTAGGAGTCAGACGTGACATCAGTAATTTCAGATCAGGCCTTGGATCAACTTTTTCGTGAGGCGCGCTCGCAGAATGCATGGCATGACAAACCTGTAACCGATGATCAGCTTGAAGCTATTTATGATTTGATGAAAATGGGCCCAACCAGCGCGAATTGCTCCCCTATGCGCCTTGTTTTTGTGCGCACGCCAGCCGCAAAAGAAAAATTGGCACCACTCATGATTGAAACAAATCAAGAGAAAGTGCGACAAGCGCCGGTGACGGCAATTATTGCTTATGACACGAAATTCTATGACCGAATTCCAGAATTATTTCCGCATAACCCTGGCGCGCGCGACTGGTTTGCGCATGTTCCTGAGCTTGCTGCTATGACAGCGATACGCAACAGCACTTTGCAAGGCGCTTATTTTATGATTGCTGCGCGTGCGCTTGGTCTGGATGTTGGCCCCCTCTCTGGCTTTGATGAAGAGGGTGTGAATAATCAATTCTTTTCCGATGGTGCATTTAAAACCAATTTTATCTGTTGTCTTGGACATGGCGATGAAACGGCCGTTTTTGAGCGCAGTCCCCGCCTAGCGTTTTTGGATGCCTGTCAGCTTGTCTAAGGCCGGCCCGTTTCTGCTTGCCTGTGACACGACACAAGGCGCCTGTTCTGTGGCCATAACTAAGGGCGATGAACTTCTGAAAGAAATAATCGTACCTATGGCACGTGGCCATGCCGAAGCAATAATGCCTATGATTATTGAGACGTTGGAAGCGGTTGGCATTGCGCCAGCCCAGCTTGCGCGGCTTGCTGTTACGACAGGTCCCGGCACATTCACGGGTGTGCGTTTGGGGTTGGCGGCGTGTCGGGCATATGCCGTTGCTTTGGATGTGCCGCTTATGGGTATATCCACTATGCAGGCTATGGCGCAGGCTGAGACAACGTCTAAGCCTGTTCTTGTGGCGATTGATGCGCGCCGCGATGAGTTCTATTGCCAGTTATTTTCGAAAGATCAAAACCCTCAGGGGCGCGCTGGATTGACACCGCCATTGGTGATTGCGCGCGATGCACTAGCCCAATATTTGCCAGGTGAGCCCTTCGCAGTTATTGGAACCGGCGCATCTTTTGTCCTTGATCAATCGCCTTTTGCCAATTGGTCTGATGCTCCGGAGTATCCACAAGCACGATATGTTGCCAGTATGGCTGGTGCCCAAAACTGGACGGATTTGTCAGCTCATGTTTTACCTGAACCAATATATCTCCGTGCCGCAGATGCTACGCTTCCTGATCCGAGCAAACGGCCAGCACATGCCGTTGCGCAAGATTAAATGCACAGCTTAATGCCAACGCACGCAACGGTCTGTGCCCAATTACACAGTTTGTGTTTTGATCGACCATGGTCTGAACAGAGTTTTCTAAACACACTGTCTGATCAAAACGTTTTTGGATTTTATGAAGAAGATGAAGGCTTTATTTTGTGCCGTTCGGTGCACAATGAGGCTGAAATTCTAACTCTGTGCACAGTGCCGCAAAAGCGGCGTTCAGGGCTTGGATGCCGTCTTTTCGTTACTGCGCTTGAGGCGTGTCGAGGGCGGAACGTTCAAAATATTCATTTAGAAGTGGCTGAGACGAATCTCGCCGCGCGGGCGCTCTATATCAAATTAGGATTTCATGAGACAGGATGTCGTCCAAATTATTATGGAACAGAAACCGCAATTTTAATGCAGTTTGATTGTTCTGATTGATGCAATATGTTTAAACTGTGCTTGGAAGGGCGACGGGTAATAGATAGTAATGAGTAATAAGAATGAAAATGCGCGGAGCCTAAACGCCGAGAATATCGGTGACTTTGAGAGCAAGGCGCAAGAGGCGGGCATGCGTATGACGGAGCAACGCCGCGTTATTGCACGCGTTTTGGCTGAAAGCGATGACCACCCAGATGTCGAAGAGGTCCACCGCCGTGCGGCGGAACAAGACGCAGGGATTTCGATTGCGACCGTTTATCGAACTGTTCGCTTATTTGAAGAAGCAGGGATTTTAACCCGCCATGAATTTGGTGATGGCCGCGCGCGCTATGAGCCCGTTTCAGAAGGTCATCATGACCATTTGATTGATATTCAATCGGGGCAGGTTATCGAATTTATCAATGAGGAAATTGAGCGACTGCAGCAAGAAATTGCAGAAAAGCTTGGCTATCGCCTCGTTGATCATCGCCTAGAACTTTACGGCGTTCCAATTAAAAAGGGACAATAGCTTTTGAATGAAGGTCATAGGTAGGGTGTTGGGTTGGGTATGAAAGTGCTATTGCGAGTGGTGTGTTTTGTTTGCCTCACGATTGTGGCGGCCCCTCTTCAGCTAATCTTTTTATTCGTCTTTCCATTCGGCGCACGCTGGTTGCCAGTCTATTATTTTCGAACCTTGCTCTGGCTCTTTGGCGTAAGTGTTGTTTTGCAAGGCGATCACCCAACCGACCAGACATTAATTGTCAGCAACCATATTAGCTGGATGGATATTTTGGTTTTAGGGGCACAACGCCCTGTGCATTTTGTTGCAAAGGCTGAAATCTCATCCTGGCCTCTATTTGGTCAAATGGCCAAGCTTCACCGAACAATCTTTATTGATCGCACACGCCGCCACCAAGCGCGTGCTCAAAACACGTCCATTGGTTCGCGACTTGAGAAAGGCGATTGCTTAGTCCTTTTCCCGGAAGGTACAAGCAGCGATGGGCTACGTGTGCTGCCGTTCAAGTCTGCTTTGTTTGCAGCTGTGATGCCTGATAAAGGTCAAATGCAATATCCAGTGCAACCTGTTAGCATGGTTTATACACGCAAATCCGGTCTGGCGATGGGACGTCGGCAGCGCTCGGCCTATGGATGGTATGGTGATACAGAGCTTGTCCCTCATTTACTCTATGTTCTGGCCTCGCCTTCAATCCAGATTGATCTCTATTACCATACTGTCCCCAGCCAGGATGTAGCGGTGCATCGCAAAGAGCTAGCGCTATATTGCGAGTCTTTGGTGAGAAACGGTATGGAGCAGATTATAAGGCAAGGGCTTGCTCCAAAGCCAGAAAATGGATAAGCCAATTCTATGGAAAAAACACAAGATCAGATAGCTAAACAAAATCTTAAGGGTTGTTATATAAAAACCTACGGATGTCAGATGAATGTTTATGATAGCGAGCGCATGGCCGAGGCAATGGCGGCAGCGGGCTATCGTTCTGTCGACACGCCAGAGGCGGCCGATATGATTATTTTAAACACATGCCATATCCGCGAAAAGGCTGCTGAAAAAGTATATTCAGAATTAGGCCGACTGAAACCTTTAAAGGATAGAAACCAGGATCTCATATTTGGCGTTGCTGGTTGTGTGGCGCAAGCTGAGGGTGATGAGATGATCCGTCGGGCCCCAAGTGTCGATATGGTGTTTGGGCCGCAAACTTATCAAGCTCTGCCAGATATGTTGAATGAGTTAGCGCAGACGCGCGCTGCGGGCAAAAAGGCACGCATTGTCAGAACCGAGTTTTCCGCCGAAGAAAAATTTGAGGCTTTGCCGTTGCAAGAGCGTAAGCCGATTACGCGCTCGCCGACAGCCTTTGTCACCATTCAAGAAGGGTGCGATAAATTTTGTACATTTTGCATTGTGCCGTACACACGCGGCGCAGAGGTTTCCCGCGCTGCGCATGATATTGTGCAGGAAGCCGAGACTTTAGCGGCTCAGGGTGTGAAAGAAATTACATTACTGGGGCAAAATGTAAATGCTTGGTATGATCGTGAAACAGGTGCAGGACTTGCTGCTTTGCTAAAGCGTTTGTCTGACATTGATGGCCTTGCGCGCTTACGCTTCACGACATCGCACCCAAAGGATATGGATGAATATTTAATCGCTGCGCATGGGAATTTACCCAAATTAATGCCTTACTTGCATTTGCCTGTGCAAGCTGGTTCGAATAAAATTTTAAAGGCAATGAACCGCCACCATACCGCTGAGCATTATATGGATCTGGTCAGTCAATTTCGTTTGGCGCGCCCCGACTTGGCTTTGTCGTCAGATTTTATTGTTGGTTTCCCTGGCGAGACAGATGATGATTTTGAACAGACAATGGCGCTTGTCGCTAAGGTAACATACGCCCAGGCCTTCTCTTTTAAATACTCCCCCCGCCCAGGCACGCCGGCAGCAGAAGAAGAACAGGTAGATGAGGACGTAAAGTCCAAACGTTTGGCGGCGCTTCAAGATTTGTTGAACAAACAACAAAAGGAGTTTAACGAAAGCCTTATTGGCCGGGAACTGCCCGTTTTGTTTGAGCGTAAAAGTAAAATAGACGGACAAATAACTGGACGCAGTCCTTATTTGCAGCCTGTTCATGTTTATATGAACGAAACAGCATTGGGTGAGCTTGTCACTGTTCGTGTGACTGGCGCTCATGCAAATTCATTAAGCGCGGTTGCGCTTGATTAAGCAAAAAACATATATAGACAATTGGTAAGATAGCCTTGTTTTTTTAAACAAATATAGAGATAGTTATTGGTAATGATATTTGTTGGAATAAATTCTTTGCAAAACAATTATAGCGAGGCGCTGCGTGGGGTCTAGCCGAAGTGAGTTAGAAAAGTTGCAGCCTAAAGCAAGTGATGCAAAGCCACTGATCATAGACTTTGATGACAATTCATTGCTCATTGAGCTATACGGTGCGCAGGGCCGTAATCTCTTGCGTATAGAAGAAAAATTAGGTGTAAGCATTGCCAATCGAGGTAATCGGGTTGTCGTAACTGGCGATCAGGCTGACTGCCACCGCGCGGAAAAAGTGTTAACAATGCTTTATGCGCGGCTAAGCGGCGGCGCTGAGTTGGTTTCTGGAGATGTTGATGGAGCTATTCGTATGAGCGCGGCAAAAGACGAAAAAGTAAAACGCCGGGAATTTGGCCCTATGATTAAGACTCAAAAAAGAGAGCTATTGCCTCGGTCTCCAAACCAAGCTGATTATATTTCAGCTCTTTTGTCCGATGAATTGGTTATTGGGACAGGGCCTGCGGGTACGGGTAAAACATATTTGGCGGTCGCAGCGGCAGCCGCCATGCTGCAAGATGGATTAATTGATCGCATTATTTTATCACGTCCAGCTGTCGAAGCTGGGGAGCGGCTCGGGTTTTTGCCCGGCGATATGCGCGATAAAGTCGATCCCTATCTCCGCCCTCTTTATGATGCGCTTTATGATATGTTGCCAGGGCCACAAGTTGCCCGCGGTTTGGAGTCTGGCGAAATTGAAATTGCACCTCTGGCCTTTATGCGCGGAAGGACGTTGCGCAACGCATTTGTCATTCTCGATGAGGCGCAAAATGCGACACCTATGCAGATGAAAATGTTTCTAACGCGTATGGGCGAAAACAGCCGCATGGCGATTACGGGCGACCCAACACAAGTCGACCTGCCGTTTGGGGCAAAGTCGGGCCTAAAGGATGCTTTGGAAATATTGCCGTCTGTTTCGGGTGTGTCCATTATTCGGTTTGCCGAGGAGGATGTTGTCCGCCACGATATGGTGACACGCATTGTTAAGGCATATAATAAGCGCGACGGACAAAGGCTGCGACTGTCTGATCGTGAAAAAAGTACAGACCATGACAAACCAGCGGATGACCAGTAATTATGCCTAAGGATCCCGACAGGCCGCGTGCTGATCATTCAAACAAACTGCCTGCGGCGACCGTCGAGATAACCCAGGACCATGAAGCGTGGCAAGCTCATAACTCTTTTGTTTTATCTTTGCTGCAAGAACTCATTCAATTGTTAGAGATTAACTATGGTGAATTGAGCGTGGTCCTCACCCATGACAGGCGAATTGCCGAATTAAATGCGCAGTATCGTCATCAGAGTAAGCCAACCAATGTGTTAAGTTTCCCTACTTTATTATCAGAGGGCCCCATTGATATGGCGCGCTTGCCACAAAGGCCATTTTTATTAGGAGATATCATATTGGCATTCGAGACCATAACTCGCGAGGCGAATGAGCAGGGCAAATCGTTTGAAGCTCATTTGGCACATTTGCTAACGCACGGGCTTCTGCACATATTGGGGCACGATCATATCGAAGATGGCGATGCAGAAATTATGGAAACGCTTGAGGTCGCGCTTATGCAACAGCTCGGCTATGATAATCCTTATAGCCTGGAGGAGGCGTGATGGCGAACGCAGAGAGTAATCAAAATAAATTAGGTTTTCTGCCCAATTTATGGAGCAAGATACGAGGCGTTTTTGGTCTGGCAGACCAAGACTGGCGCGAGAGTATCAATGATATGTTGGTTGAGGCTTCAGAAGGGGAAAGCGACTTAAGCAATGAGGAGCATCACATGATCCGAAATTTGCTGGGGTTTCGTGATGTGCGAGTTGAGGATGTTATGGTGCCGCGGGCAGATATAACGGCGGTTGAAGATAATATTGGCTTCGATGAATTGCTCGAACAATTTGTTGAATGCGCGCATTCGCGAATACCTGTTTATAATGAGATGCTCGATAATCCCGTTGGTATGGTGCACATTAAGGATATATTGCCTTTTTCGCGCACGGGTGCGTCTGAATTTGAGCTTAAATCTGTGATCCGTAATGTTTTGTTTGCGCCGCCATCAATGCCCGCACTCGAACTTCTTTTGCGCATGCAAGCAACACATACGCATATGGCACTTGTCATTGATGAATATGGTGGCACAGACGGCCTATTAACAATTGAGGATCTGGTTGAAGAGATCGTCGGTGAAATCGAAGACGAACATGATGATGGTTTAGACGATCCGGTCATTGTTCAAAATAGTTCAGGCAAATGGCATGCCGATGCGCGACTTGAGGTAGAAGAGCTAGAGAAGGCGTTATCGATTACTTTGGCCGATACTGACTTTGTGGATGTCGATACAATTGGTGGTTTGGCGTTTACGATCGCTGGTCGCATTCCACAACGCGGCGAGATTTTGCACTGCCATCTTGCTGATAAACGATTATTGGAGATGCTGGTTCGAGAAGCTGACCCAAGGCGCATTAAAATGTTAGAAATCCACCTCATCGAGGATGCCAATCTTGTATCGGCAAATTAAATCATTTTTCTATCATAATCCACGCTATGCGGTTTTTGCATCTGGGGCGATCTTACCGTTTGCATTTGCTCCGCTAAACTTTTTGCCCATTGCTTGCTTTAGTTACTATGTTTTTTGGAGGCATCTTCTGCGCTCCCAAACATGGCGCAGTGCTATAAGCACAGGGTGGTGGTTTGGTTTTGGACAATTTGTTTTTGGTCTTTACTGGATTAGCAATGCGGTTCTGGTCGAGGCTGAGACATTTTGGTGGCTTGTGCCATTTGCTTTATTTGCCTTCCCCGCTTTTTTGGCCATTTTTATCGCGCTTCCGAGTGCGATTTGGTTTGGCCTAAGAGAAAAAATAGGTCGAAATAAACATTGGCTCAATGCCATTTGCTTGGCGGCACTTATAGCATTTGGCGAATTTGCTAGAGGCACCGTTTTAACAGGACTTCCATGGAACAATATCGCAATGACGTGGGGGGGCTGGTTGTGGTTATCACAAAATATTGTTTGGTCCGGGTTTTATGGATTAAGTTTTATCGTCCTTTTGTGGCTGATTGTTCCAGCAAGTTTGTGGGCGCAGGGTCGTCGCATGCAAGCAATCATTATATCGTTAGGCGTGCTGATGATTGCGACCAGCTTTGGTTTCTGGCGACTGGAAAAAGAGCCTGAAATTGAGCAAAGTTTAAAAATAGCAATTGTTCAGCCTCATGTTGAGCAGGAACGTAAATTACGACAGCAGGATCGCCAAGAAACCCTACAGGAGTTATTAGCTTTAACGGCTCAAGCCGTTCAGAAAGAAGCCAATTATATTATTTGGCCGGAGACGGCTGTTCCCTATTTGATTGATGAGGACCCGAATTTTGGTCGTTTACTGAGAGGCATTATGCCCGAGACCAGCGTGCTGGTAACGGGGGCTATTCGTCGACAAAAAACAATTGAAGCGGATGACGATGACGCGTCTTTATATGATTATTATAACTCTGCGCAACTATGGTCGGGTGCTGGCCGCCTTCTCGATGTGAGTGATAAAAAGCATCTTGTCCCTTTCGGCGAGTACCTTCCTTTTCAAGAGCTTTTGGAGCGGTTGGGGTTTCAGCAATTAACACGACAACGCGGTGGGTTTATGCCGGGGACATCGGAGTCTGTTTTGGTTTCTGGTTTGGGAATAAAATTTATGCCGTTAATTTGCTATGAGGCTATTTTTCCCCTGAAGAGCCAGGCGGCGACAAAGGTTGATGTCTTGCTCAATCTAACCAATGATGCTTGGTTCGGGAAATCCGCAGGGCCTTATCAACATATGGCGCAAGCGCGTCTGCGTGCGATTGAGACGGGACGGCCTCTTATTCGAGCGGCCAATACAGGCGTGTCGGTTGTCTTTGATCATATGGGGCGTGAGCTAGATCGAATGGAATTGGGTCAAAAGGGCATTTTGGTTGTGACCCTTCCTTTGGTAAAGCACGAGTGATACGCCATCTTCGTTTGTGCGCGAATGAGAGCTCTCTATAATCTTAATAATTTATAGCTGATGAATTACGTGCACTTTAGCCAGACTGTTAATTATTTCAACTTTTGATATCTTGCTTCCGCTCTCACTTTGCATATACTTGTTGATGCTCGTCTAAAAAGTAAAAATTAATACCCAAAAATAATAAAAATAAGAGGAGGTTTTAGTGAGCAAGGTTAATGAAAAGGCGATTGACGCCCATATCGGTTCGCGATTGCGGCTGCGCCGTTTAATGTTAAGTATGAGTCAAGAAGCACTTGGAGAAAGTCTTTCTGTGACGTTTCAACAGATACAAAAATATGAAAAAGGAACAAACAGGATTTCGGCGAGTCGTCTTTTTTATATTGCCTCTATATTGGATGTTCCGATGAGCTATTTTTTTAGTGGATTAGTCGAAACTGGCGATGACAGTGATGAGCCAATGGGACTTTCAGAGGGCGGTGCGACGGGAACAGGTTCTGAACCGCTTCCATATGTGTCTCCTTATTTAGCTTTTGTTAGTAGTGCCGAGGGCATTCAGCTCAACCAGGCCTTTATCGGGATTGGCTCTGCAAATGTAAGGCGCGATATTGTGACATTGGTAAGTGATCTCGCACAAGCAATGCCCATGCGGCGAAGGTAATCGTAACAAAAATGCACTGGCCGTTTGGCAGAATAGCGCTTAGCTTCATAAACGCACATCGCTAAAAATAATATTCTTGGAGCTTGGAAAGCTATTACATTTTGGGGCCAGTACATTTTGGGGAATGAAGGATATGCGAGATGGTAACAAGGGTGACGCAGGCCCGTCTGTTTCCCCTTCTCTCTCGGAGTCTATTTCCCGGTCTGTTTCGGAGACTTAACGACTATATGACTTACTTCATGAATTGCCTGACTGCCCTTGCCCAAAACAGTTAAGACAAAACAGATAAGATCCTTGTGCATCCGATCAATTTGATAAACGATTTTGATAAATGATCGCGTTATTTATTAATGATAATACTGGTCAGCATAAATATTTAAATTCATTCTACTGGGCATTGAGCAATGCTGGATCTGAGAGGCGAGTGGGGTAAATAGGCATATATAGTGTGGTTCGAGCTGATATTTTTGCGGCAGTCAGCTCTTGACCAAGCTCTTTCATCCTGCCATATAAAGAAATCTTTATATAGCTATATTGGCCAACTTCACATTAGGAGCACGCGGCATGTCAGGCAAAAATTACATTTTTACAAGCGAATCTGTCTCTGAAGGTCACCCCGACAAGGTTTGTGATCGTATTTCCGATAGCATTCTCGACGCGTTCTTAGTGCGACAGCCGGATGCGCGCGTTGCGGTTGAAACATTAACCACAACCAATCTTATTGTCCTCGCCGGTGAAGTTCGCCCCGAGGGGCTTGTATCCAAAGACGAAATGGAGAGCATTGCCCGTCATGCTGTTCGCGATATAGGTTATGAGCAAGACGGTTTTCATTGGCAAAATGCAGAGGTTCAGGTGCATGTGCATGCGCAGTCGGCGCATATTGCGCAAGGCGTGGATGCAGACGGCAATGATAAAGATGAAGGCGCCGGCGATCAGGGCATTATGTTTGGCTATGCCTGTCAGGAGACACCTGAGTTAATGCCAGCGCCAATTGCTTATGCACATGAAATTCTTAGAGATATGGCTGCTGCCCGACATAGCGGCGCGGTCTCAGGCTTAGGTCCAGACGCAAAAAGTCAGATCTCTCTGAAATATGAAAATGGAAAGCCCGTTGGCGCGACGTCAGTCGTTGTTTCGACACAGCATGATGAGGGGCTATCGCAATCTGATGTGCGCGATATTGTGCGTCCATTTGTTGAGCGCGTCTTACCCGAAGGCTGGATGTGTGATGACAAAGACTTTTATGTCAATCCAACAGGTACCTTTATCATTGGTGGCCCAGATGGCGATGCGGGTTTGACGGGGCGTAAAATTATTGTTGACACTTATGGTGGGGCCGCACCCCATGGTGGTGGCGCCTTTTCGGGAAAAGACCCAACGAAAGTTGACCGTTCAGCAGCCTATGCGTCTCGCTATTTAGCAAAAAATATTGTGGCCGCTGGCTTGGCTGAAAAATGCTGCCTGCAACTTTCTTATGCAATCGGTGTCTCTAAGCCACTTTCCATTTTAGTGGATTGTTTTGGTACAGGGCAAGTTGATGAAGAAAAACTGGCCCAAACCCTCATGGATGTGATGGATTTAAGCCCGCGCGGTATCCGCGATCATTTGGGTTTAAATAAACCCATTTATGCCCGCACGGCTGCTTATGGGCATTTTGGCCGTGCGCCAGAGTCTGATGGTGGTTTTTCATGGGAGCGCACTGATCTAGTTGACGCCCTGAAAGGAGCGTTTTAGACCTCTGATATGATAATAAGAGGTTTAAATTATGACGTTACGCCCGCGTAAATTTTATGGACGCCGTCAAGGTCATAAACTGCATCCACGCCCTGCCGCTATTGTGGAGGAACATCTTCCGCGTTTGGCTTTTGCCCTCGATGACGCAGACCCACTCGTTCTTTTTGAAGCAAAGCCCGAAGTCAATACTTATGCACTCGAAATTGGGTTTGGTGGTGGTGAGCATTTAGCAGCACGGGCCCGCGCCCGCCCAGATATTGGTTTTATTGGGTCTGAAGTGTTCTTAAATGGTGTCGCAAAGTTAGTTGCGCAGGTCGCGGATCATGGTTTGGAGAATATTCGCATTTATGATGAGGATGCCCGAGATCTAATCGAACGTCTGCCTGACAACAGTTTTTCAGCAATTTTCCTACTTTATCCTGACCCGTGGCATAAAAAGCGTCACAATAAGCGTCGCTTTGTTTCACCCCAACATTTAGAGCAATTTCACCGAATACTTAGAAATGATGGGTATTTCTATTTTGCCTCTGATATTGCCGATTATACAAGCTGGACACTCGCAACCGTTCGTGCCCATGGCAAATTTGAATGGCTCGCTAAGACCGCAGATGATTGGCGCGTGCCATTTCCTGATTGGCCTGGGACCAGATATGAAGCCAAAGCCATTGCGGCAGGCCGCAATCCAAGTTATTTAACATTTAAGCCACTTGCTTAAATTTTCATTAAACCAAAAACATTACCAGTTTTGCAAAATAGCTTGCATTTTTGAATAGATTTGATATCTATATCGCAACATTACTAAGTTACAGGTAAGTGGGATGCTCAACTGAGCCCCGCTTTTTTTATTGCTCTTTTGGCTGCTCGTTTTGGGTTTGCCTGAAGCGCATCATCGAAAGATAGAGAACTTGACGGAATTTAATACCGCAATGGACAATGATCTTGCAACGCTGGATGGGATAGCCCATTTGGTGGCTCCTGGGCCGGCACGCAGTTTGTTGTCCTATGTCTATCCTGTGGTGCATGATCTTGGTTTTTCTCTGGTACGCGTGCGCATGACGGGAGAAGCCGGCGCGCCTGTGTTGCAGGTGATGGCGGAAAGAGAAGACGGTCTCTTGGGCATTGACGAGTGTGAGGCGATTTCGACTGCACTATCAGCTGTCCTTGATGTCGAAGATCCCATTCATGGTGAATATACGCTTGAGGTATCGTCGCCAGGGTTGGCGCGGCCTCTCACGCGCGCTGTCGATTTTGAGCGTTGGCAGGGCCATGAGGCGAAGCTAGAGCTTGCCCAATCGGTCGACGGACAACGGCGGTTTCGCGGGGTTGTTGCTGGCTTTGTTGACGGCGAGGCTTTGCTAGAGGTTGAGCTGGCGGGTTATGACACGCCACAAGTTTTGGGTTTTGGGCTTCGAGATATTACCGAGGCGCGATTGATTATAACGGATGAAGTGTTGAAATTGGCCTTAAAAGGGGCTAAGTCCCCAAAGTAGGCCAAGAAATGAACAAATTTTCTTGGATGAAGGAGTTTTGAATGGCAACCGGTGTTAGTGCAAACAAGCTAGAACTTTTGCAAATTGCAGATGCAGTTGCGCGTGAAAAAGGTATCGAGATGTCTGTCGTTTTGGCGGCAATGGCGGATGCGATCCAGAAGGCGGCAAAAGCGCGTTACGGTGCAGAAAATGACATCCGCGCTGAGATTGACCCAAAGACAGGCGATACACGTTTGATGCGTGTGGTGACTGTTGTTGAAACCGTTGAAAATGATAATCTTGAGATTAGTTTGCCGATTGCGCATCGCACCCATCCTGACGCACAAATTGGTGATGAGATTTCTGATGAGCTTCCTCCTGTTGAATTCGGTCGGATTGCAACACAGGCAGCCAAGCAAGTTATTGTGCAGCGTGTCCGTGACGCCGAACGTGAGCGCCAGTTCGAAGAATATAAAGACCGTATTGGTGAGATTATTAGCGGTGTCGTTAAGCGTGTGGAATATGGCAATGTGGTTATGGACCTCGGGCGCGGCGAAGCCGTTATTCGCCGGGATAACTTGATCCCGCGCGAGGTTTTCCGTCCTGGTGACCGTATTCGTGCCTTTATTCAAGACTGTCGCCGTGAACAGCGCGGTCCTCAGGTGATCCTGTCGCGGACAGACCCCACTTTTATGGCCAAATTGTTTATGCAAGAAGTGCCTGAAATTTATGATGGCATCATTGAAGTGCGCGCTGTGGCCCGCGACCCTGGCAGTCGTGCCAAAATTGCTGTTATTTCGAATGACCCAAGCATAGACCCTGTGGGAGCTTGCGTTGGTATGCGCGGGAGCCGTGTTCAGGCGGTTGTTAATGAACTCCAGGGTGAGAAAGTTGATATTATCCCTTGGTCGCAAGATGCGGCTGCTTTTATCGTCAATGCCCTCGCCCCGGCTGAGGTATCTAAAGTGGTGCTCGATGAAGATGCGCAGCGCATTGAAGTCGTTGTGCCGGACGAGCAGCTGAGCCTTGCTATTGGCCGCCGTGGACAAAATGTCCGTTTGGCGTCGCAATTGACAGGTTGGGACATTGATATTGTTACGGAAGCTGAAGAGAGCGAACGCCGCCAGGCTGAGTTTGCTGAGCGCACTCAAATTTTTATGTCGGCACTCGATGTCGACGAAATGATTGCTCAGCTGCTGGCTTCGGAAGGTTTTGCGACGGTTGAAGAGGTTGCCTTTGTTCCAATAAGCGAAATCATGATGATTGAAGGCTTTGATGAAGACACCGCCTCTGAAATTCAGAATCGTGCTGTTGATGCAATGGAACGCCAGAATATAGAAATGGATCAGAAACGGACAAGCCTTGGTGTGAGCGATGCCATTGCCGCCATTGAGGGCATTAGTCCAGCAATGCTCGTCGCACTGGGTGAGAATGACATTAAGAGCCTGGATGATTTTGCTGGTTGCGTTCCAGATGATCTTATTGGGTGGTATGAAACGGTTGACCGAAAGCGGGTTCGCCAGCCGGGTATTCTGGATGGTTTTGACCTCACCGCCGAAGAAGCAGAATATCTTATTATGGCCGGACGTGTCGCGATTGGTTGGTTAACGCAAGAAGAGTGGGACGCTATGTCAGCGTCGCAAACAGACGATGTTGCCGAAGATGCAACAGCTGAGGAGGATCTGGCAACAGATGGAGCGCTTTGAGGCTGAAAATTTGCTATCTGTGCCTAGCACCCATCGCCAGTGTATTGTAACCGGCGATACCCTTCCTTGCATGCAAATGGTGCGCTTTGTAACATCTCCAGATGGTTGCATTACGCCTGATTTGCAACAAAAACTTCCAGGTCGAGGCCTCTGGGTTACGGCAAACCATGATCTGATCAGGCAGGCTGTTGCCCGCAAGCAATTTGCGCGGGCTGCGCGGGCCAGCGTTGAGGTGTCGGATGATCTGCCCGAGCGTGTATCTACACTTTTACACAGACAGTTCTTTAATCTCCTCGGCCTTGTGCGTAAAGCCGGTGGAATTGTGCTAGGCTCCGCAAAGGTTATGAATGCTGTCGAGAAGAGGCAAGCCTTCTTGGTTCTTCATGCGGCAGACGGGTCGGCTGATGAGCGCAGAAAAATAGATCGCCTTGCGCACCATTGCCAGATTGAGACACGCAGTGTGTCTTTGGTCGCTGAATTGAGCGCGGCGCTCGGCAAAGAAAATGTCGTGCATTGCGCCATCATTGATAAAGGCTGGGCCAATAGGCTCGGCGACACATGTGATCGGATTATTAGGTATCAACCTAAAGAGGAAACGAGGATAATATGAGCGAGACGAATGACGGAGAAAAAGGCGATAAAGAAACGCGCCAAAGCAAGCCATTGAGCCTCAAGCGCACGGTTGAATCTGGTCAAGTGCGTCAAAACTTTTCCCATGGGCGAAGCAAAGCGGTTGTTGTTGAAAAAAAGCGTAAGCGCACAATAATTCCAGGCCGCGCCGAGGAAACGCCGCAAGCGGCTGCACCAACACCAGCGCCTGCGCCAGAACCGATTGTTCAAAAATCAGTTGCAGAAGAGCGTCTGAGCCGCTCGCAGCAAGAAGCGCGGTTAGCCGCTGTTGCAGAATCTAAAGTCCGTGAAGTTGAAGAAGCTAAACAACGTGCGATCGATGAAGAGCGCCGCTTGAAAGAAGAATTGGCATTGTCTGAAGAGCGGGCACGCGAAGAAGCAGAGCAAGCTAAGCGACGTGAAGAATTGGCACGCGAGAAAGAGCGTTCTGCCAAAAAAGATAATGATGTTGCTGCCGTTGAGCCACAAGCCGCGCGCGTAACGCCAGTAAAACGCGAGACGTCAGTGCCAGTGCGCGAAGATCGCAAACCTGCTGCGCCCGCTAAAGGTGATCGCAAGCGTCGCGAAGGCCGTCTCACAATTTCAAATGCACTCAATGAAGAAGAGCGTATGCGATCTCTGGCATCTATCCGCCGCCGTCGCGAGCGTGATAAGCGACAAGGTCAGTCTAATGAGCCGACCGAAAAGGTCGCGCGGACGGTGGTTATTCCAGATACGATTACCATTCAAGAGCTTGCCAACCGCATGGCTGAACGTGCTGTTGATGTGATCAAACATTTGATGCAACAAGGCATGATGGCGCAGATTAATGATGTGATCGAGTCTGACACTGCTCAACTGATAGCTGAAGAAATGGGGCACATCGTTAAGCGCGTTTCCGAGTCAGATGTTGAGGAAGGAGTTGTTGGTATTGATGACCGCGATGAAGATCGTGTTCCACGTCCGCCGGTTATTACGGTTATGGGCCATGTCGACCACGGTAAAACCTCATTGCTCGATGCCATCCGAAAAGCAAAAGTTGCAAATGGCGAGGCTGGCGGCATTACGCAGCATATTGGTGCCTACCAGGTTGAACTTGCTGGCGGTCTGATTTCATTCATCGATACACCAGGTCACGCGGCGTTCACCGCTATGCGTGCACGCGGTGCGCGGGTGACCGATATTGTTATTCTGGTTGTCGCAGCTGACGATGGTGTAATGCCACAAACGATTGAGGCGATTTCACATGCAAAAGCATCTGGCGCACCAATCATTGTTGCTATTAATAAAATGGATAAGCCAGAAGCAGACCCTCAACGTGTTAAAAATGAATTATTGCAACACGAGGTATTCGCTGAAGATATGGGTGGTGATGTCCAAATGGTTCCTGTGTCAGCACATACAGGAGAAGGACTTGATGCCCTACTTGAGAGTGTTTTGTTACAGGCCGAGCTTATGGAGTTGCGCGCCAATGCAGATCGCGAGGGCTCTGGTGTCGTTATTGAGGCAAAGCTCGAAACAGGGCGTGGCGCTGTTGCAACGGTCTTGGTCCAACGCGGTACGGTTAAGGTTGGTGACATTTTTGTTGTTGGTCAAGAATCCGGTCGCATTCGTGCTTTGATTGATGATCAAGGAAATCAAATTAAGAGTGCGGGTCCGTCAAAACCTGTCGAGATTTTGGGATCTAGCGGTGTGCCGCGCGCGGGGGATGTTTTTAATGTTGTTGAAAGCGAGTCTCAGGCGCGGGAAGTTGCGGCTTACCGCGCGCGCAAATTGCGTGATGAAAGTTCCGCTCGTGGTGTCAGAACAACCCTTGATCAGATGATGACGCAACTTAAAGACAGCGAAGTTAAAGAGGTTGCGCTGATCGTTAAGGGTGATGTGCAAGGGTCTGTTGAGGCAATAGCTCAAGCTGCTGAGAAACTTGGTAATGACGAAATCCGTGCCCGTGTTATTCACGCTGGTGTTGGCGGTGTTACGGAGAGTGATGTTACGCTGGCTGCGACGTCACGCGCGATAATTGTTGGCTTCAATGTGCGGGCGAATGTTCAAGCACGTCAGGCCGCGGAACAATCAGGCATTGAGATCCGTTATTATAATATTATTTATGATCTCGTTGATGACCTTCGTGCCGCTATGTCTGGCATGCTATCACCTGACTTACGGGAAAATATGCTCGGTAATGCTGAGGTGCTGGAAGTCTTTAGTGTTGGCAAAGCGGGTAAAGCTGCAGGTTGTCGGATTACCGATGGCATGGTTCGCCGAGGCGCGCAGGTTCGTTTGATCCGCGATAATGTGGTGATCCATGAAGGTGAACTTTCATCTTTGCGTCGCTTCAAAGATGAAGTGAAAGAAGTTCCTTCTGGGCAAGAGTGCGGTATGGCCTTTGAAAAATACCAAGACCTCAAGCCGGGTGATGTGATCGAATGCTACGAAGTTGAAAGCGTGGCAAGAACATTGGAAGCCTAGTTTGGTCGCGCGCGCTTCATCTGGCAAAGGCGGTAAGTCAGTTGCTGGCCGGCCGCCAAGCCAGCGTCAATTGCGCATTGGCGAAACCATTCGCCACAGCCTTGCTGCGCGTTTAACGCGTGGCGGGTTTGATGAAAAGATTTTGAATAAATCGATTATATCGGTGACTGAGGTTCGTATTGGTCCAGACCTTAAAAATGCGACCGCCTATGTGATGCCTCTTGGCGGTAAAGACCTTGATAAAATTGTTGCGCTTCTCAATACGTATTGCGCCGTCTTTCGACGTGAAATCGGACGTGATTTAAGCCTTAAATATACGCCGGCCATAAAATTTAAAGCAGATAATAGTTTTGATGCCGCGGCGGCGATTGATAAAATCCTGATGAGTGATGCGGTTCAGCGCGATGTCAAAAAAGACAGATCGGATTTTGAAGATTAATGGGCGCGAGGCGTCGTAAAGGACGATTTGTTTCCGGATGGTTGGTACTAGACAAGCCGGTCGGCATTGGCTCCACACCGGCCCTTGCGCGCGCGCGCAGAATATTTGATGCTCAAAAAGCAGGCCATGCTGGAACATTGGACCCTTTGGCAAGCGGGATACTTCCTATCGCCTTTGGTGAGGCCACAAAAACCATTCATATGATGATGGATGCCCCCAAAACCTATGAGTGCACCATTCGGTTTGGTGCCACGACGACGACGGATGACTTGGAAGGTGAGATTGTTAATCAAACCGCTGTTCGTCCAGATGATGGCGCTATTCAAATGGTATTGAGCCAATTTACGGGTGAAATAAGTCAAAAGCCGCCAGCCTATTCTGCTCTAAAAATTGATGGTCGCCGCGCTTATGAAATGGCACGGGCGGGTGAAGAGCTAGATTTGGCACTTCGCCAGGTGCGCATAGACCATATTGAAGTTATTGCGCGCCCCGACCCAGACCATCTACAATTGCGCGTGGATTGCGGCAAAGGTACTTACATTCGGGCCCTTGGCCGGGATATTGCTCAGGAACTTGGCTCGCTTGGGCATATTTGTGCGCTTCGGCGCACGCGGGTTGGCAATTTTTCGCTTGATCACGCAATAGGACTAGAAAAACTTATGGATTTAGGCCATAGTGCGCCCGATTTGAATGAGCTTGACCGCTTGATCCTTCCGCTTGAGACCGTGCTGGACGACATCCCGGCATTGGCTCTTGATGAAAATCAAGCCCGCATGGTGCGGCATGGCCAGTCAATTCCCGTGTCAGACGATAGATTATCGGCTGATATGTTTTGGGTTCACTATGAAACCAAAGCGGTGGCTCTTGGCACTCTAAGAGAAAGTGTTTTTAAGCCGTCACGGATTATTAACCAAAGCCCTATGGGCGTAAACGAAATGGAGTAACGATGTCGATAACTGATGAGCGCAAACAAGCGCTAATAAAAGAATATGCAACAAAAGAGGGCGACACAGGTTCTCCTGAAGTCCAAGTTGCCATTTTAACCGAACGTATCACCAATCTGACTGAGCATTTTAAGTCTCATAAGAAAGACAACCACTCACGGCGTGGATTGTTAAAAATGGTGAGCCTACGTCGCCGCTTGCTTGATTATGTAAAGTCGCGTGATGTAAGCCGCTACCAATCTTTGATTGAGCGTCTTGGTATTCGCCGTTAATTCCTATTTGGCAATTTTGCCAAACTTTGTCGTAGAGCCCGGCAAAAGCAGTTTCTTTAGAAACTGCTCATGATGTCTATTATGTCGAGGTCGGCTCATAGGAGGCCTCATTTTGGAAAACCCGTTTTGGCGGCGGCAGGTGTGCCCGGTACATTCTGCTGGTAAGGAAAGATAGAAGAACGATGTTTGATATTACGCGTGAAGAAATAGAATGGGGTGGGCGCACGCTCACACTTGAGACAGGCAAGATTGCTCGTCAGGCTGATGGTGCTGTTATAGCCACATATGGTGAAACCACTGTCATGGCAACGGTTGTCGCCGATCGCCAACCAAAATCTGGGATTGATTTTTTCCCATTAACTGTGAATTACCAAGAAAAAACATATGCTGCGGGTAAAATTCCCGGCGGTTATTTTAAGCGCGAAGGACGCCCCAGCGAACGTGAAACATTGATTTCTCGTTTGATTGACCGTCCAATCCGTCCGCTTTTTGTTAAAGGTTTTAAAAACGAAACCCAAGTTATTGCGACAGTTTTATCGCATGATCTTGAGAATGATCCTGATATTGTTGCAATGGTTGCTGTATCTGCAGCGCTCACAATTTCAGGTGTTCCTTTCATGGGGCCAATAGGCGCTGCGCGCGTTGGCTTTATTGATGGCGAATATGTGCTTAACCCAGAAATCGATACATATGGTGATAGCGACCTCGAGCTTGTTGTAGCAGGAACGCAAGACGCGGTTCTTATGGTTGAATCTGAAGCCAAAGGGCTATCTGAAGATGTCATGCTTGGGGCCGTTATGTTTGGTCATAAACACTTCCAGCCTGTGATCGATGCGGTCATTCGCATGGCCGAAAAATGTGCAAAAGAACCACGGGTTGTCCCAGAAGTTAATGACGAGGAGCTTCGCGCCAAAGTGGCAGAGATCGCTCAGTCAGCGCTTGAAGAAGCCTATCAGATTGGCGACAAGCAGGAACGACAAGAAAAAATTGCCCTCGCAAAAGATAACGTGAAAGAAGCACTTTTGACCGCAACCAGCACGCCGGATGAGTCTATTGCTGTGGGGGGCGCATTTAAAGGTTTGGAAAGCGACATTGTGCGTGGTTCAATTCTTAAAACGAAAAAACGTATTGATGGGCGTGGCCTTGAAGATGTGCGTCGTATTGAATCTGAAGTAGGTGTCTTACCGCGTGCGCATGGGTCCGCCCTGTTCACACGAGGTGAAACACAAGCACTGGTTGTCGCAACACTGGGAACAGGTGATGATGAGCAGATGATTGATGCGCTTGAAGGCACATATAAATCAAACTTCATGCTGCATTATAACTTCCCACCATTCTCAGTTGGTGAAACAGGTCGTGTTGGCTTTACGGGTCGCCGAGAGATCGGTCACGGCAAGTTGGCGTGGCGTGCATTACACGCTGTTTTACCAAGCAAAGAAGAATTCCCTTATACACTGCGCTTGGTTTCTGAAATCACAGAATCTAACGGATCTTCATCTCTGGCAACGGTGTGTGGCTCATCGCTTGCGATGATGGATGCAGGTGTGCCGTTGAAAACAGCTGTTGCTGGTATTGCCATGGGATTAATCAAAGAAGGTGATGAATTCGCAGTTCTTTCAGATATCTTAGGTGATGAAGATCATCTTGGCGATATGGACTTTAAAGTAGCGGGTACGGCCGACGGCATTACGTCTCTTCAAATGGATATCAAAATTACGGGTATCACAGAAGAGATTATGCGCGTTGCTCTCGACCAAGCACGCGGCGGCAGAAACCATATTCTTGGGGAAATGTCACGTGCCTTAGATACGGCGCGCGGTGAAACTGGAACTTATGCACCTAAGATTGAAACCATTAAAATTGCGGTTGATAAGATCCGTGAAGTGATTGGCTCTGGCGGTAAGGTTATTCGTGAAATTGTTGAAACGACGGGCGCAAAAATTGATATCTCTGACGATGGTGTGATTAAAGTTGCATCGAGCGATGGTGACAAGATCAAAGCAGCGATCGATTGGATTAACTCTATTGCGGCCGAGCCAGAAGTTGGCGTGATCTATGAAGGTACGGTTGTCAAAGTCATGGACTTTGGTGCATTCGTAAACTTCTTTGGCAAGCGTGATGGGCTTGTCCATATTTCACAGCTTGCAGAAGACCGCGTTGAGAAAGTTTCTGACATCGTTAAAGAAGGTCAGACCGTCAAAGTAAAACTGCTTGGATTTGATGATCGTGGCAAAGTCCGTTTGTCAATGAAAGTCGTTGATCAGGAAACAGGTGCCGACCTTGAAAGCGCCGATGAAGCTGCTGATTAATCTTAAGAATAGTCAATAAAAGAAACGCCGCTCCAGAGATTGGGCGGCGTTTTTTTATGTGCGGATTTATATTTCTTGCACGAAAGTGAGTGCCTTAGGTTGCAAGTCGCATCAGACGCGCTTAAAGGCGAGTGATCCATTGGTGCCGCCAAAACCAAAACTATTGGATAAGATAATATCGAGTTTTGCATTATCAATGCGCTCACGAACAATAGGCATATCAGCAAAAGCGGGGTCGATCTCCTCAATGTGAGCTGAAGGCGCAATAAAATTGCCCTGCATCATGAGGAGGCTGTAAATAGCTTCCTGTACGCCAGCGGCGCCTAAGCTGTGCCCCGTTAGAGATTTTGTTGCACTAATGGATGGGCAGTTGGAACCGAATAAAGCGCGGAGGGAGTCGATTTCGCTGGTGTCACCAACAGGTGTTGATGTGGCATGGGGGTTGATATAGTCAACTGGGCCATCGAGGCCAGCCATCGCCATTTCCATACAGCGGCGTCCGCCCTCACCAGAAGGCTGCACCATATCCTGCCCATCTGAGGTTGCGCCATATCCAACAATCTCTGCATATATTTTGGCGCCCCGGGCTTTTGCACGTTCCATTTCTTCGAGCACTAAAACGCCAGCACCACCAGAAATCACAAAGCCATCGCGATTTACATCAAAGGCACGTGAAGCAATGGTTGGGGTTTCATTATATTTGCTCGACATGGCACCCATGGCATCGAATAAAACAGATAAAGCCCAGTCAAGCTCCTCACCACCGCCGGCAAACATTACGTCTTGCTTGCCCCACTGAATGAGTTCTGCGGCATTGCCAATACAATGCGTTGATGTGGCACAAGCACTGCTGATGGTGTAGTTGACACCTTTAATACCATAGGGTGTTGCAAGCGTTGCCGAATTGGTTGAGCTCATGCATTTGGGAACCGCAAAAGGGCCAACCCGTTTAGGGCTGGAATTGCGAGCTGTATCGGCCGCAGCAATAAGCGCTTTGGTCGAGGGTCCACCTGAGCCCATAATTAAGCCTGTGCGAGGGTTTACAATATCATTTTCTTCAAGCCCGGCATCTGCGATTGCCTGCTCCATTGCAATATAGTTCCATGCGGCACCATCACCCATGAAGCGACGAACGCGCTTGTCGATGGCGCTATCAATATCGATGGTTGGCACACCGGCAATTTGCGACCTGAATCCAAGTTCAGCAAATGGCGCGTAAGCGGTGATGCCTGAGCGACCTTCATAAAGGCTTTGAGAGACTTCTTTTGCGTTATTCCCTATACAAGAAATAATACCAAGGCCGGTAACTGCTACTCTGCGCATAATCTATCTCCAGAATATATTTGTTAAAGGTATAATGCTAGAATGCATTCGCCCCAAAAAGACCAACGCGTAAATCGGTGGCCGTATAAATTTCTTTTTCATCGACAAGCAAACGTGCATTGCCAATTCCCATAATGAGTTTGCCCGTCATGATGCGGCGTATATCAATTTCGTAACGGGCCAATTTATTCGTCGGCAGAATTTGTCCTCTAAATTTGACCTCGCCGCAGCCCAGAGCGCGTCCTCGTCCTTTCTGACCAAGCCAACCCAAGTGAAAGCCAATAAGCTGCCACATTGCATCCAATCCAAGACAGCCGGGCATGACAGGGTCGTTTTCAAAGTGACACTCAAAAAACCAAAGGTCTGGTTTAATATCAAGCTCGGCGATGATTTGGCCTTTGTCATATGCCCCGCCTGTGTCGCTGATATGAGTAATCCGATCACACATAAGCATGGGCGGCGCCGGAAGTTGTGCGTTCCCTTTGCCAAACATTTTACCTTGGCTACAGGCGATGAGTTCTTCATATGTTAATGACGATTTGCGTTCCGACAATTTAACCCCCCAAGAGCAGCTGGGGCCACTCATTTATTACTAGTATTAAGACCAAAGTTAGCATGATGTGTCCTTATAGGCAAAGCCATAGAGGCTTATTATTGCGTCTCATATTGGAAATGTCAGATTGGTTTATTGATAATTTTTTTAAAGGTTATGCAAAAACAGCCTCAAACAAGCATGCGAAGGCACCAAATCACAGGATATCCGCATTATGCGGATCTGTTCTTGACATTAAATTTAAGCAAGACTATTTTGGAATGATTATAAACAGCCAAGTTAGTGCGTTACAACATGACCCTAGACACATCCGCTGATAAATCTATTAACGTATCTCCTGAGCAGGAGCGCGCCCTAGAACAACGGTTGCGTGCTGCGGGTCTGCGCATGACGCGTCCGCGCATGTTATTAGCCTTTTTGCTGTTTCGTCACGGTGACCGTCATTTAACTGCCGAGAGGTTGTATGAAGAGGCGAAAGGCGAAGGATTGGCTGTTTCATTGGCAACTGTCTATAATACGCTGAACCAGTTTCTTGACGCAGGCCTATTACGGCAGGTTGTTGTTGATAGTGCTCGCAGCTATTTTGATACAAATCTTGGTGGCCATCATCACTTCTTTGTTGAATCTACTGGTGAACTCATCGACGTCCCATCAAAAGCAATACAGATTAGCGATCTGCCCAAAGCCCCTGAGGGTTTTGATATGTCCGGCGTTGACATTGTTTTACGCTTAACCCCTAAAACAGCCTAATCCTTTATTTCTAAGGTTTTCGGCTTTGTGAGACATACCTTATCAGTGCGATACGTCACATGGCTGTGGTCGCTTGAACAAGGAATTGCGTTCCAAGATTAAACTTTTTTATAATTTTCAATTGAAGCTTCTAATTATTTTTTAGAATTATTCTAAATTACTTGACGCCATCCATCAGGGACACTATATTCAGTAACAGATAGAGTTCGCCTCTGTCTAAATTGGTGTCGGTATAATCCGATTGGTTAACGCAAACTGAGGAGTGACAAATGTCTCTTGCAGAATCGAAAACACTACAAAACTTGAAAGACGCGTTCTCTGGCGAAAGCCAAGCAAACCGTCGTTACCTCTATTTCGCGCAAAAAGCCGACGTAGAAGGTTATAATGATGTTGCATCAGTCTTCCGTTCAACAGCTGAAGGTGAAACTGGCCACGCGCATGGTCACCTTGAGTTCATGGAAGAAGTCGGCGATCCAGCAACGGGCGAAAAAATTGGCTCAACAGAAGACAATTTGAAGTCAGCAATCGCTGGTGAAACACACGAGTACACAGACATGTATCCAGGCATGGCGCGTACAGCGCGTGACGAAGGTTTTGACGAAATCGCAGATTGGTTCGAAACACTTGCGAAAGCAGAAAAGTCGCACGCCGGACGTTTCCAAAAAGCATTGGATTCAATGGACTAATAAGACAGACTAAGACGACATATCGGTCCGGCTTTGGCCGGACCGATTATGACGGCGACGATTTGAACGAAGTGCTTAAAAGACGGCGACACTTATTGTAATGACCTGATATAGCGTTTCAAGTATCACACTATTTATTATGCGACAGCATACTCTTGGAGAGTGTTATGAAAGAAGGCAGCACAGAAGCGCCAATCCGCCATCCGATCGAATGGCAAACGGAAGCATTTTATGATCAAGCAGAGCTTGATGAAGAGCTGCGCCGCCAGTTTGACATTTGTCATGGGTGCCGACGCTGTTTTAATCTTTGCGATAGTTTCCCCCGACTCTTCGATCTGATCGACGACAGCGAGAGCGGCGAGCTTGACACGGTAGAAAGCGCAGATTTTGCGCCAGTCGTTGAGGCTTGTACTTTATGTGACCTCTGCTTCATGACCAAATGTCCTTATGTGCCGCCACACGAATTTAATCTTGATTTCCCTCACCTCATGTTGCGTGCACGCGCTGTAGAATTAAAGGAGAAAGGGTCTCCTCCTTTTGTCCAAAATCAGCTTGCACAAATGGACCGTAACGGGACAGCCATTGCTCCTATTGCAGGTATTGCGAATTGGGCGAGCACATCGGGTAATCCAATTACACGCCCGATCATGGACGCAACAATTGGTATCGATAAAAAAGCCGAATTACCGAAATTTGCGGGTAAAACATTTATGAAACGCGCCGCCGACGCGGTGAAATCTGGCGCATATGCGCCAAACCCAAATGGGCCTGCTAAAGGTCGCGAGGCTGTGCTATACGCTACCTGCGCTGTCAATTACAACAACCCAACGGTTGGCGAGGCTGCAGCACTTGTTCTTGCCCATTTGGGTGTGCAGGTTCAAACCGATTATCCAGGGTGTTGCGGCATGCCGTTCTTAGAACAGGGTAATATTGCTAAAGTAGCTGAGAATGCTGCAAAGGTTTCAGCCATGCTTCGGCCATTGGTAGATGCTGGTAAAGATATTATCACCCTAACAGCGAGCTGCGGATTGATGTTTAAATTTGAATGGCCCCTTATTTTGCCAGATAATGAAGACGTCAAAGCGCTGAGCGCGGCCACGAAGGATATTAGTGAATATGTCGTGAGCATTGCCAATAATGAGGGGCTTCTCGATGGCATGAAGCCGCTCAAAGGTGGCGTTGCCATGCACCTTGCCTGTCACGCGCGGGCACAAAATATTGGTCCAAAATCTGCTGAACTTCTGCGCTATATACCAGAAGCAGAGGTCACAGTGATTGAGCGGTGTTCTGGCCATGGCGGCACATTTGGCGTCATGAAAGAGACACATGATATTGCAATGAAAATCGGTAAGCCTGCTGGTCGCCTTGTTGCCAAAAGCAATGCTGAGACCGTGTGCTCTGATTGTCCGCTTGCTGCAAAACACCTTGTTCAGGTCGTTGATGGCCTGGATACGGTCGAAAACCCACCAGAGGCCGCACACCCAATTGAGGTCTTTGCGCGCGCTTATAACCTAGTTTAAATCAAAAGACTTTCTGAAAGGATCGCACATGTCTTCTCCCAAACGTATTACACGCGATGATATTTTAAGCCCAGAAGATTACCTTGCCCAAAGAGCGACTTTGCGTAAGCGTATCGTCGAGATAAAAAAACCACGCCGGATTGATGTTGGTCCGCATGCTACATTTTATTTTGAAAGCTACGAAACGATGTTGCAGCAAATTCAAGAAATGCTCTACATCGAAAAAGGTGGCGAGGAACAGCTTGTTGATGAGTTGGAAGCTTATAATCCATTAATTCCACAAGGCAAAGAGTTGACGGTGACACTCATGTTCGAAATTGATGACCCCGTTCGCCGCGGCAGTATTTTGCGGAGCCTCACAGATGTTGAATTAAAAACATTTGTCCAAGTTGCTGGTGAAAAAGTCTACGCTGTCCCAGAGCAAGATGTTGAGCGAACAGCCTCTGATGGCAAGACCTCATCTGTTCATTTCTTACACTTCCCATTTCCAGATCATCTGATTGAGAAGTTCTGTGCTGGCGAAGAGCAAGTTGTGCTTGGCATTGATCATGAAAACTATGCTCACATGACAGTCTTAACGCCTGAAACGCGTCAGTCATTAGCTCAAGACTTCGATCTTTAGATTTATCGTTTCATATCTCAAAGAATGTTTCGCTTTAATTAATCGAACATTTCGTCAGGATAAATACCCCAAAGGTGTGAGCGCTGCACCCATCCTTCAAGGCCCGTAGTGCTCACACCACACCAATCACCAAGACATTGATTGAGCTTTACAATCACATCATGTCGCAAGAAGGCTAGAATATAGCCTTCAGCTTCCGGGTCTCGTCTCATTGGGATACCGGGTTCAGTTGTGGTAACGAGCCCGAAACGTGCGCCCGTAAGCAAACGGACATGCATCCACCCATGAATACCATCACGGTCGCGGACCTCGCGCCATTGATCATATTCTGAGATCACCTCTAAAGGCATTCCAGCGCGTCGATATTGCCACTTAACAGGAAATTGAGTCCCCGGCCCCACCCGCATATTAGCTTCATCAAAAACAATACTAACAAAACGCGGAAGTTTTAGGCCTGACGGTGCGGACGAATCTGCATAAATGCGAGCCGGAAAGGCAAGCAATAGCGTGCATATAACGACATAAGGAAGACAATAATGACGGGCAAATGTTTTCATGCCCCGAAAATATCACGCGCACTCGAATAGACAAGCACTTAGAAATTTATTTGCAATACGATATTAAAAGCGACGCTGAACCATAAACTCACATAAAAACTTCTGTTAGAGAGAGTGGAATTTGCTAATATCATGAAAACGCTCAGGAGCTTTCATTGTCCCACAGTCGCCTTAACATTGCATTAACACGCCGTCTTACAGCACCCATCGAGGCTCGTATGGGAGAACTTTTTTCTGTAACCTACAATGAGGACGATGGCGCGCTCTCCTCAGAGCAACTGGTCAAGCTCATGCAAACCCATGATGTTTTGGTGCCAACAGTCACCGATAAAATAAGTGCTGACCTAATTGCGGCCGCGGGTCCGCGCCTTAAGTTGATAGCAAATTTTGGGAATGGCACTGATAATATAGATGTTGATGCTGCTTATGCTCATGGCATAACGGTTACAAATACGCCAAGTGTACTCACGGAAGATACAGCAGACATGACACTGGCCCTTATTCTCGCCGTCTCCCGGCGCCTTGTAGAGGGTAATCGCATTGTCCATCAGGCTGGTCAATTCACTGGCTGGTCGCCGAATTGGATGCTCGGACAGCGCGTTGGCGGAAAAAAACTTGGCATTATTGGAATGGGACGAATAGGGACAGCTGTTGCACGGCGCGCTCGTGCTTTTGGGCTAGAGATACATTATTTCAATCGTCATCGAGTTCACGAAACAACAGAAGCGGAATTGGGGGCAACTTACTGGGAAAGTTTGGACCGTATGCTGCGGCACATAGACATATTAAGCATCCATTGTCCTCATACACCGGCGACCTACCATCTTTTATCGGGGCGCAGGATTGCGCAAATGCAACCACACGCGAGTGTTATTAATACCAGTCGTGGGGAAGTCATTGACGAAGCCGCCCTAGCCCGCGCTCTCAGCGATGGTTTATTGGGTGGTGCGGGGCTTGATGTTTTCGAGCGCGAGCCAGCCGTCCATCCGGCGCTTCTTGAACTGCCCAATGTTACCCTTATTCCGCACATGAGTTCGGCAACACGTGAAGGGCGCCAAAGCATGGGCGAGAAGGTTATTATAAACATACAAACCTTTGCCGATGAGCACCGCCCGCCGGATCGCGTTTTGCCAAGCTCCGCATCAATTTAGATGCTGGAATTTGTGCCTTTAAGCACGCGCTAGCATTATACCCATCATCATTATGTTTTTAACTTTGTGCCGGTTAATGGATTGGACGGGTCATGGGGTAATTTAATTGTTCTTATCGTAGAAGAAAGCCCATCATAAATAAGCAGACGTCCAGCCAGGCTATCTCCGATGGACAAAATTTCTTTGACGACTTCGACAGCGTGCAGGCTGCCCAATGTGCCTGTAATTGCACCCAGCACACCTTGGGTTATACAATCATCTTCTGAGTTAACATCTGTCGGCACGAGGCAGCGGTAAGTTGGGAGGGGCACACCCTCTGGGTCATTGAGATAGGGTTTGAGCGTTGTGAGCTGTCCCTGAAACCCAATTGCGGCGGCGGTGACGAGAGGTTTTTTGTGATAATAGCAGGCGTCGCTAATGATAAACCGTGTTTCAAAATTATCGCTGCAATCTGCAACAACATCATAATCACTAATCAGTGCTGCAACATTATTTTCTGTGACACGTAATGTATGAAGCTCAAAACTGGTTTTGCTATTAAGCGAAGCTAAGGTCTCGCGCGCGGCGACGGTTTTGTTTTGACCAATATGATTTTCATAAAACAATATTTGCCGCTGAAGATTGCTAAGTTCGACTTTGTCATTATCAACGAGTCCTAATCTCCCAATGCCAGAAACAGTCAAATATTGCGCAAGCGGACAACCTAGCCCGCCCATGCCAATAATCAGTACACGAGCTGCCTTGAGTTTTTGTTGCCCCGCTCCGCCAATTTGATGCAATAACAGATGACGCCGATAGCGCAGCTCAGGCGCGTGCAAGTCATCTGTCATATTTTATAGACCTTCAAATAGAGCGGTGGACAAGTAGCGTTCGGCAAAACTTGGAAGAATGATAACGATATTTTTTCCTGCCATCTCAGGACGTTTGCCAACCTCAAGAGCCGCAGCAACCGCAGCACCTGAACTAATACCGCCTGGCACACCTTCTAAGCGCGCAAGACGACGCGCGGTTTCAAATGCGGTCTCATTGGATATGGTGACAATCTCATCAATTAAATTAGCTTCCATGTTACCAGGTATAAAGCCAGCGCCAATACCTTGAATTTTATGTGGCCCGGGAGCCCCGCCAGAGAGGATTGGGCTGTCTTCAGGTTCAACGGCAATCATTTTGATTTCGGGTTTGCGTTCTTTGAGGCGGCTGCCGACGCCGGAAAAAGTGCCGCCAGTACCGACGCCAGAAATGACAATATCGACAGTCCCGTTCGTGTCATTCCATATTTCTTCTGCCGTTGTAATGCGATGAATTTGTGGATTTGCCGGATTGTTGAATTGTTGTGGCATGACCCATGTTGGGTTTTGCGCGAGCAATTCTTCAGCTCGACCAATGGCCCCTTTCATTCCTTTTTCAGCTGGCGTGAGCTCAAGCTGCGCACCTAACAACACGAGCATTTTACGGCGCTCGATCGACATGCTTTCGGGCATGCACAAAATGAGTTTAAGACCTTTGGCCGCGCAAGCAAAAGCAAGGGCAATACCTGTATTGCCGGATGTTGGTTCAATAATCACCGTGTCTTCTTTTATTTGGCCGCTCTGCTCGAGCGCTTCAATCATAGCAACGCCGATACGGTCCTTGACGCTTGCAATCGGATTAAAAAACTCAAGCTTGGCTAAGAGATTGGCCTGACAGCTTTCAGCGGCTTGTAAGCGATTGAGGCGCACAATTGGCGTATTGCCAATTGTGTCGATGATTGAGTCATAAATTTTCCCTCGACCTGTTGTGCGTGGTTGCTCACTCATAATTAATTTCCCTTCTTATTTTGCGTTTCATTTTTACGCTTGCCATTTCATACAAAACTATATTGTAAAGTCTTCGCTCTGTATCGCTGTAGCAACATTAGGAGCGTCGCGGCATAAATCCTCAATCGTAATGGCATCAAGTTCTAGGCGCATATTTTCAGCGACCTTGTCGCATAATGGCATGATTACGCTTTGCCCTAAAACAGAGCGGAGGGTGACCTGTTCCTCATTATTGTCCAGACTATCAATCACGCGAATGATTTCGCCAATACTAATGCGACGACGCTCTCTTGCAAGACGATAACCGCCGCGGGGACCGCGAACCCCCCGAAGAATATCAGCTCGGACAAGTGCTTGCATAATTTGTTCAAGATAGCGCTGTGGTACTTGTTGGCGATCGGTAATTTCACGTGCTTGAACGGGCTCGGGTCGCGCATGTACGGCGACGTCAATAACGGCTTCCAGGGCAAGCATGGTTTTACGTGATAATGGTTGCATAATATTAGGCCTTACCTGTGGAGCCAAATCCACCCTCACCCCGTTGGGTTTCGGGCAGGCTGTCGGTTACTTCCCAAATACCTTTGGTGACTGGCGCAAAGATCATTTGAGCGATGCGCTCCCCGCGTTCAATGATAAAATCCTCTTCGCCAAGATTGATCAATATGACTTTAACTTCGCCTCGGTAATCGCAATCAATTGTACCGGGTGTATTTAGAACTGTGACGCCATGTTTTGCGGCAAGTCCAGAACGCGGTCTAATCTGTGCCTCAAAATTTTGCGGCAAAGCAATGCATAGGCCTGTCTCAATGAGTGCGCGCGCCATTGGTTTTAACATGATAGGTGCCGTGAGGGCGGCTTTGAGGTCCATGCCTGCGGCACCCTCTGTGGCGTAAAAAGGCAACTCAAGTCCCTCTGCGTGAGTGAGTTGAACAACAGGAATTTTAATATTCGACACGTTTGTACTCCTTACTCGGGTTGTTCGCGCAAATAGTCTGAGACTTTAACCACGAGCCTTTGCGCGACTTCTGACTTGCTCATTGGCGGCCAATTGTCTTGGTCATCATTGGTAAAAATGTCGACCGTATTATGGTCGCCTCCCATAATACCATTCTCGGGAGAAACATTATTAGCGACAATCCAGTCGCATCCTTTGCGCATGCGTTTTGCTTGCGCATATTCAGACACATGTTCGGTTTCAGCTGCGAAGCCAATGACCAAGCTTGGTCGTTGTGTGCCAGATTGTTGGCTCACCCATGCCAGAATGTCGGGGTTCTCAACAAGCGTGAGAGTGGGGGCTGCGTTGTCAGCATTCTTTTTGACTTTCTGGCTTGCTTGGGTTTCAACACGCCAGTCGGCGACGGCGGCTGTCATGACGGCAATATCTGCCGGTAAGGCGGCTTGGACATGTGCTAACATTTCACAGGCTGTTTCCACGCGCGTTATTTGCACGCCCGTTGGACAAGGCAGGTCGGTCGGCCCGCTAATCAGCGTCACCAAAGCCCCCGATGCGGCAAAAGCCGCGGCGATGGCATAGCCTTGTTTGCCCGAAGACCGATTGGCGATATAGCGCACAGGGTCTATCGGCTCATGGGTCGGACCTGCTGTGACGAGCACGTGTTTTCCATTAAGCGTCCCATCGTTATGAGTGCGGACCAGTGTTGCGTGTTCAGTTTCATGTTGTTTGAGACCCTGCATTACCTGGTAGACAATATCATCAACCTCACTCATGCGTCCGAGCCCGAACTCACCACAAGCCATATCGCCTTCGTCAGGGCCAATCATGCGAATGCCATCCCCTTTGAGTTGCTCTAAATTACGCTGTGTTGCGGGGTGATGCCACATGCGGACATTCATAGCAGGGGCGATAAAGACAGGCTTATCTGTCGCTAATAATGTGGTACTAGCAAGGTCATTGGCCACGCCCATGGCCATTTTGCCAATAAGATCGGCGGTAGCCGGCGCCACTAAAATTGCATCAGCCTCTCGCGAGAGTTGAATATGGCCCATTTCGGCCTCATCCTTGAGGTCGAATAAATTCTCATAAACTTTATCGCCAGAGACACTTGCAATTGATAGAGGAGATACGAATTGTGCAGCGGCGGCCGTTAAGATACAGCGTGCACTGATCCCTTGTTTTTTAAAGGCGCGGACAAGCTCGGGCGCTTTATATGCTGCGATCCCGCCACCAATAATGATTAGAATACGATTTATACTCATTAAAACCCAAGATGTTGAGGGCGGACAAGGATGCGCCGCGTTTAAGCTTTATTCTACTATTATAAAGTGTGAAAATTCAAGTTCCCGATAAAAACATTGTGTATTAAATAATTTATCGATTAGGTCTGAATGAATAGCCAAATAGCATATAGACTAGTGAAAAGAGCCATAAGGCCTATTATGCGCGCCACCCAGTCTGGCTTTTGCGGCTCTTGTTCTGTTAGTTGGGTTGCGGCCGATTGAAGAGCGGCTAATGTGTCGGGCAAACCTTTTATGGTGCGGCTGATGCTTTTTAAGCCTGCACGTGCCTCGCGGAGCTTGCCTTCTGGGCCGAGTTCTTTTTTTAACCATGTGCTAACAATGGGTTGCGCGGCATCCCAGATATTGAGCTTGGGATCAAAACTGCGGGCAACTCCCTCCACTGTGACCATGGTTTTCTGGAGCAATAAGAGCTGAGGTTGGGTTTCCATTTCAAATTGGGCTGTCACGTCAAAAAGATGCGTGAGGAGATTGGCCATGGAAATATTTTCAGCATTTTGATCGCGAATAGGTTCACCAATCGAGCGCAGGGCTTGTGCAAATTCATCAATGCTATTGCGCTTGGGGACATAACCAGCCTCAAAATGTATGCGTGCCACTTTATCGTAATCACGTGTGATAAAGCCGTGAAGTATTTCTGCTAAGAACCGTCGGCTATCATAATCAAGGCGGCCGACAATACCAAAGTCGATGCCAACCAGAACACCATCGTGAGCAATCATCATGTTCCCTTGGTGCATATCGGCATGAAAAAAGCCGTCTCTCAATGCTTGGTTTAGGAAGGTTTGGATGAGCCGTGTGGCGAGCGCGGGCATATCGTGCCCAGCCTTTATGAGTGCGTCTACATGACTGGCCGGCGTACCATCAATCCATTCCATGGTAAGGATTTGCTTGCTTGTGGCTTCCCAGATAACTTTAGGCACGGTGAAGAAAGGGTCATCTTTTGTATTTTCATACATCTCCGATAATGCGGCGGCCTCAAGGCGTAGGTCCGTTTCTAGGCTTATAGTGCGCTGAAGAACATGGAGGCTATCAGTTGGCCGTAAGCGCCGCGCCCGAGGGATGAAGCGTTCTACTAAACGGGCAATGGTAAAAAAGACACGAAGCTCATTGCGCAGTTTGGCCTCTATATTGGGGCGGAGTAATTTAACGGCGAGATCGTCATCGCGATTACGCGCATCCTTGGCGCGGTGTACTTGCGCGATGGATGCGGCGGCAACAGGAGAGCCGAGCTCTACTATGTAAGCGTCTGCATCTGGAATTTCGTCACGTAATAATTGTTCTGCGATGGCCTGATCAAAAGGCGCCATTTTATCTTGCAATAACCTTAAGTCTGCGGCGAGGTTGGCGCCAATAACGTCGGGCCGCGTTGCTAGAAATTGACCAAGTTTAATATAGGTTGGCCCAAGATCAGCAATGCGCTTTGACAGTTTTTCGCCGCGTTCGCGATGGCTATAATTAGGGACGCCCAAGGTGAAAATGCGGCGTGCGGCGCGCAGTGTCAGCGGCGCACGCTTTTTGAAATCGGGCGGCAATACGCTATCTTGTGCGAGCAATAAGCGCACCATTCGCAGAAGTTTTAATGTTCCAATTGTGCGGCTCATAGAGGCCGCCATCCAAGGTGTAGAGCAACAATGCCTGCCGAGAGTCGTTCATGGCGTACGCGTTCAAAGCCAGCCTCGCTCACCTCTGTTGCAAAATCATCGGCGGGTGGAAATGTACGAATGCTCTCAACTAAATATTTATAGGGCGCCGATTCACCAGTAACCAAACGTCCCATAGGCGGTATCAAGTTAAATGAATAAGCGTCATAGGCTTTCATCATGGACGTATTCGGAATATGTGAAAATTCAAGGCAGGCAAAAATCCCCCCTGGCTTGAGCACGCGCCAGGCCTCTTTGAGTGCCGCATCGCGGTGGGTGACGTTACGAATGCCAAAAGCAATCGTGTAAATATCGCAGCTTTTATCATCGAGCGGCAAGGCCTCGGCATTGCCGACACTGGCTTGTATATGATGATCTAAGTTTTGTTTTTGCGCATTGGCATAGCCGACGCGCAGCATTTCGGCATTAATATCAATAAGGCGAACATCCAAAAGGCCGTTGCGACCGGCAGGGCTTTTGAGCGCGCGGAAGGCAATATCTCCGGTGCCACCGGCAACATCGACCATAGTCATGGGCTTGCGTGCGGCGTGCAAAGGAAGGCGGCGTATCATATGGTTTTTCCAAAGTCGGTGAAGCCCGACGGACATCATGTCGTTCATTATGTCATAGCGATCAGCGACCGCATCAAAAACACCGCGCACGCGCGATTGTTTTTCGCTCGTTGGAATTTTTGTAAACCCAAAATTGGTTTCATTGTTTTGGCTTTTTTCACTCATGGCCGCGAAGATAAACGAAAGAGACGCCCCTGGCTAGATAAGCATTCATTTCTTATTTTGCTGTTTTTCCTTATGTTTCTGTGAAACCTAGGCTATCTTGTTCTTCATGCCAGAACTTCCAGAAGTTGAAACAGTACGTCGCGGGCTTGAACCTCACATGGTGGGGCAGGTTATTGACTATATTGCCTTGCGTCGGCCCAATTTGCGTTACCCCTTTCCGGCGCAATTTGAACAGACCTTATTGGGGGCTGAGATCAAACATATTAGCCGACGGGCTAAATATTTACTATGTCACATCACAACGGCGCAAAATGATGACTTGGTTTGGATTACCCATTTGGGAATGACGGGGCGTTTTACAATATATAATGATGGCGCTAATACGCCGGGCCGGTTTCATAATCAGATCGAGCCGCGCGAAACGCATGAGCATGTGATCCTGTCATTGCGCAATAATACGCAAATTACCTATTGCGATCCAAGACGATTCGGCTTTATGCACCTCATCCCGGAAGCAGATATTTCAAAATATCCGGCTTTTGTCACGATGGGCCCCGAGCCGACACAGCCAATTGATGTTGCGGGTTTGTCGCAACGTCTCGCGCACCGGTCATGCCCGGTTAAGTCTGCCCTGCTGGATCAGTCAGTATTGGCGGGCTTAGGCAATATATATGTTTGTGAGGCTTTGTTTCGCTCGGGCATTTCGCCCAAAACGCGTGCGAATAAAATTAGCAAACAGCGTTTGGCGCGGCTTGGCGCGGCAATTGAGGCTGTGATTGGGGAAGCCATTCTAGCCGGTGGCTCTACTTTACGCGACTTTCGCGCCAGCGATGGTGAGCTTGGTTACTTCCAACACCAATTCGATGTCTATGATCGTGCGAATGAGGCCTGTTCACGGGCGACATGCCAAGGTATAGTTAAACGCATTGTCCAATCGGGGCGGTCGAGCTTTTATTGTGGAACATGTCAAAGGTGATCTGAATATGACGGTTCTTAAGAAAGTAAGTGTGGCGATATGACAAAATTTATCATTAAAGGCCGTTCATCAGCTCTCCAAATGCCGGTGCATGCTTTCGTGGTTTTGGCATTTCTAGTTGGATTATGGTGTGCCGTTTTGTTGCCAGCCCATGCTGAACCCGGTTATTTATCTGCGGCACCGGATATACCATTGGCGGATGGATTGATTGAACGTGAACAAGATGCTTTTAGCTTTGATAAAGCCGAAGGCCGCATTTTAACAGTCATACTCGGCCGAGAGGACGGCTTAAGCGATGTTAAAATTATCCAATTTTACGCAGATAGTTTGCCCAATTTGGGCTGGACGGAAACCCCCGATGCTAAGACAAGTTTGGCATATCTCCGTGATGCGGAATTGTTACGTATTGTGGTCTTGCCCGATCATGTGGAATTAACGATAACCCCTATACATCAAGATGAACGCTAAAGAGGCTCAAAAATGAAATACGAAAACATCTTATTCGAAACGCAGGGCCGGGTTGCTCTTATTACGTTACATCGCCCAAAGGCGCTCAATGCCTTATGCGGTTTGCTGATGGACGAATTAACAGATGCGATTGAAAAATGTGATGCTGATCCAGCGATTGGCTGCATTGTTCTGACAGGCTCTGAAAAAGCATTTGCAGCGGGTGCAGACATAAAAGAAATGCAAAGCAAAAATTACATAGATGTTTTGAGTGAAGATTTTATTACCGCGAATTGGGAGGCGGTGGCTAAAGCCCGCAAGCCTGTGATTGCGGCAGTGGCCGGATACGCGCTTGGTGGCGGCTGTGAACTTGCCATGATGTGCTCATTCATTCTCGCCGCCGATACGGCTAAGTTTGGGCAGCCAGAGATCAATCTTGGCGTTATTCCAGGCGCCGGCGGCACACAGCGCCTGACACGCTTTGTCGGCAAATCAAAAGCAATGGAAATGTGCCTAACAGGGCGCATGATGGATGCCGAAGAGGCTGAGCGGTGTGGGCTTGTTAGTCGCGTTATACCAGCCGAAAAATTGCTTGAGGAGGCCATGGCCACAGCTGATAAAATTGCTGAAAAGTCATTGCCATCTGTGTTGATTGCCAAAGAATGTGTGGATCGGGCCTATGAAACAACCTTGAGCGAAGGTGTTCGCTTCGAGCGGCGGGTTTTCCATTCATTATTTGCGTTTGAGGATCAAACAGAAGGTATGGCGGCCTTTGCTGAGAAACGTGCCCCGAAGTTTCAAAATAGATAGTCAATTACGGGTTGACGCACTGCCACCTTCGGCCTATAAACCGCGCTCATAAGCCGTTTACGAGCGTAAATGGCTGTTTGTGGTTGATTGGCTTGTTAATTGGCTTAATGGTTGATCTAAAACAATTTTATAGTGAAGGTCCCCGTTTGGGGTGATGGATTAGAAAATGGCGAATACAAAATCTGCCAAGAAAATGGTAAGAAAAATTGCAAAGCGTACTGAAGTAAATCGCAGCCGCCTAAGTCGTGTGCGTACTTTCTTGCGCCGCGTTGAAGAAGCTCTTGCAAGTGGTGACAAGTCCGTAGCTGAAAGTGCTTTGAAGGATGCGCAACCAGAAATTATGCGTGCGTCTCAAAAAGGCATTATGCATCCCAATACAGCTTCTCGCAAAGTGTCTCGCTTAGCAAAGCGCGTTAACGCGCTTTAAGATTATCTTCTTAAATCGAACTGGCGCTTACCACGCTGGTGTGTAAACTGATTATTTTGGTTTTACTGTCGATTAAAGACATAATTCAACCCTCCTTTTAAGGAGGGTTTTTTTGTGCCCTTCAGCTAATTCTGCAGAATGGTTACAAATAAAAATTCTTTTGTAAGTGGATTTCTATTTTAAAAATTCGTCTGAAGCCTCTTGAGGAGATGGTATTTTAAAAAATGAAGATGCATTTATTGGGAAATGAAAAATATTAAAAAAAAATTGTAATTTTTATTATTCCGCAAGTAACCGAATTTAATGCAATTTTTTGTATAGACCGTGCCTTTGAAAAAAAAACATTCTATGTTCTCGTTTCCTTCCTATTGCATTACGCGCTCACCTGAAATTATACTAGGGCACTGCCAAGCGCAGAAACCTAATTTGCTCTAACGCGTGCGAAATATCTTAAGTTAATCAATGGCTTAAGGTAACACCCTTTCCTGTGTTATTGGTCAAAAAATGTCTCGGTGTTGAGTTTATTTGCTCGACATATTTAATAAGTTTTGAAAGGTATAAAAGCACAATGGTCGACGTTAATTTGCTTGATATACCTTACGATGGGTTTTCTGGACATGTAACACCTATGACCGCTTGTGGTGCAATTGCGCACCGCGATGAAAATAGGTCGGGTGGGGCTATTGTTGATGTCCGTACCGTTGCCGAATGGCAATTTGTCGGTCTGCCGGACGTACCTGCGGATTGTTTCTTTAAGATTGAATGGCAAACTTATCCGACGATGAGTTTGAATGACTATTTTGGGACTGCTTTGCAGCAAGGCATTCCCGATAAAACGACGCCTATTTTTATGTTATGTCGCTCCGGCGCGCGGTCTATGGCTGCAGCCCAATACGCGGTGACATTAGGATATACGTTGGTGTTTAATATTGCTGGTGGTTTTGAGGGTGATGTCGATGCTAATGGACATCGGGGCGTTATAAATGGATGGAAAGCCGACGGCTTGCCATGGAAACAAATGTGATTGCTGAGATCTGTGTTACGGGGCATTGAGCATTAAAACAGTTAGAGAGTTGGAATATCTGGCATATGGAAAATGAACAAGAAGTAGGCGCTGAGGGCGGTTCCGAAAAAGTTGAAATTGAAAATCCAGAGTTGCGCTTGCTCGAAATGCAATGGCACAAGGTGAAGTCGCGTTTGCGTGCTGAACTTGGTGAGGCAACTTTTAACAGTTGGTTCAAGCTTTTGACGGTTCAAGGACGTGCCCGTGGGCGGATAACACTGCAAGTGCCGACGCGTTTTGTCAGAAGCTGGATCGAGGCGCATTACCTCAATCGTATTTTGGAGTATTGGCGCATTGAAGATGAGACTGTGAAGCGGATTGATATTGATCTTCAGCCTGAATATGTTCCCCAAGCGGCTCAGACACGCGTGCAAACAGCCCCACCAAGTCGTTTGCCAAATTTCACGAGCCGTCCGACAGCGGCTGCGCCAGTTGAGCGTGCGCCGATTAAGCGTCCAGATATGGGAGCGCCACTTGATCCACGTTTTACGTTTGATAATTTCATAGTCGGCAAGTCTAATGAGCTTGCTCATGCTGCCGCACGGCGTTTGGCGGAAGATAGCGGCGTTGTCTTTAATCCGTTGTTTTTATATGGCGGTGTTGGGCTTGGCAAAACCCACTTAATGCACGCTATTGCTTGGGAAATTAATAAATTGCGGCCAGATTCTACGATTTTGTATTTATCGGCTGAAAAGTTCATGTATCAATTTGTCCGCGCATTGCGTTTTAAAGACACAATGGCCTTTAAGCAGCAGTTCCGTGAAGTCGACGTTTTGATGATTGACGATATCCAATTCATTGCGGGTAAGGATTCTACACAAGAAGAGTTTTTCCATACTTTTAATGCCTTAATTGACCATAATCGCCAGGTTATTATTTCAGCCGATCGCTCACCATCTGATCTTCAGGGCATTGAAGAACGTATTCGTTCGCGCCTTGGCTGGGGTTTAGTTGCCGATATTCATCCGACTGATTACGAATTACGTCTGGGCATTCTTCAGGCAAAAGCCGATGCCTTAATGGCGCGCGGTGACCACGCAACAGTTCCCAAGGGTGTATTGGAGTTTTTGGCGCAGAGAATAACCAATAATGTTCGGGAGCTTGAAGGCGCCCTGAACCGTATTGTTGCTTATTCATCTTTTGTTGGCTGTGCGATTACGCTTGAGGTTGCGCAGGATGTTTTGCGCGACCTGCTGCGGGCGTCTGAACGTCGTGTGACGATTGATGAGATTCAGCGTCGGGTTGCCGAGTATTTTAACGTTCGAATTGGCGATATGCTGTCTGCGCGTCGTGCTCGAACTGTTGCCCGTCCGCGCCAAATTGCAATGTATTTGTCTAAGCAATTGACCACTCGGTCTTTGCCAGAAATTGGACGTAAATTTGGTGGCCGCGATCACACAACAGTTATTCATGCCGTTAAAAAAATTGATCAACTCCGTGGCGAGGACCCTGCATTAGACGAAGATGTGGATCTCTTGCGTCGGATGCTTGAAAATTAAACAAAAAAGCCTCTGTTTTCGCCAAAACGGTTCAACAAACGGATTAGATTCTGTTATAGTTTAAGCCACTTTGTGGATATGATTCGTTATGCACAAGCGCGCAGTCAGGTATTGTGTGTGGATGATAAGGCATGATGACTAAGTCCACATGAGGTTAATTGGTTTGCAAAACTTGGTTTGCACATTAATAACCACATAAAATCTAAGCCAGAGCGATACAAAAGTGCTTGTGGCAAATTGGAGAGAGCATCATGCGGACGATTATTGAAAAAAGTGCATTACTCAAAGCGTTAAATCACGTGCAAAGTGTGGTCGAGCGCCGCAATACAATTCCGATTTTGTCCAATGTTCTTTTGCAAGCCCAGGGCGGCTCCTTGTCATTGACAGCAACAGATCTGGAAATTGAGATCCGTGAGAAAATTGAGGCTGATGTGCATCAAGAAGGTGCCGTCACCGCGCCAGCGCATATGCTTTATGATATTGTTCGGAAGCTGGCCGATGGTGCCCAGGTTGAGCTATCGCTTGATGCGGATGCGGGGCGCCTGAATTTGAGTTCGGGGCCGTCGCACTTCACATTGCAAACTTTGCCCAAGGATGACTTTCCCGCCATGTCGCAAGACGAAATGCCGGTTACTTTTGCTCTGCCTGCTGAACAATTACAATCTCTCATCGATCGGACACGCTTTGCTATTTCTTCCGAAGAGACACGCTATTATTTAAATGGGATTTACCTGCATACGGTTGAAGAAGGTGGTCGCGGTCTTTTGCGCGCTGTGGCAACAGATGGCCACCGTTTAGCTCAGGCACAAATTAATCAACCTGTCGGCGCGGCCGGCATGCCGTCGATTATTGTTCCCCGTAAGACAGTGAATGAAACACAAAAGCTCCTCGAAGAAGCTGGTGGCGAAGTGAGCGTTCAGCTCTCTGATACGCGCATTAATTTTGCCTTCGAGTCAATTGTTTTGACCTCAAAGCTGATTGATGGAAAGTTTCCAGATTATACCCGGGTTATTCCAAGCAGCAATGACAAGACATTGAGTGTGGATGTGCGCGCATTCAAGCAAAGCGTTGATCGCGTATCGGCAATTTCCAGCGAGAAGTCGCGTGCGGTTAAATTGATGCTCGATAATGATCGTCTTATGTTTAGCGTATCTAACCCAGATGGTGGTAGCGCTTCTGATGAATTATCGGTTGCTTATGATGCTGCGTCTTTAGAGATTGGTTTTAACGCCCGTTACTTGCTTGATATTATGGGGCAGATCGAAGGCGAGACAGCATCTATGGAGCTGGCTGACGCTGGTTCGCCAACCATTGTGCGTGACCTTGCGGATAAAGACGCGCTTTATGTGTTAATGCCGATGCGGGTCTGAGGTGCGAGAAACGCTGGGGCATAAGCAGAAAATGGCGGCACAAGAAAACACGGTGCCGGCCGCTATTGTTCCGCGGATGCCTCACATTACGGCTTTAAGATTGCAAAATTTTAGAAATTATATCGAGGCCGCCTGTCCCTTTGGTGCTCAGCTCAATATTCTCATTGGGGCCAATGGTATGGGCAAAACAAATATTCTTGAGGCTGTGAGCTTGCTGGGTCAAGGGCGCGGTTTACGTGGATCACAATTTGCTGAACTAACCTCTAAAGGCACCAATGCCGGTTGGGCAATTGGTGCCGATATTGCTTTGCCATTTGGTGAAAGCAAGGTGCGTGTGAGTTATCAGGGGGACGGGGGCCGCATTTTGCATATGGATGGTGATGTTCGGAAAAGCTTTGAGGCTTTATCCGCCCATCTGCCACAATTATGGTTGACCCCTGCTATGGATCGGCTCTTTGTTGAGAGCGCTTCTGGGCGCCGGAAGTTTCTTGATCGATTTGCGATAACATTAAACCCATCTTTAACCGCGGCGCTGGCATCCTATGAAAAGGCAATGCGCGAACGCAACCGACTGTTGGCGGATCGGGTGACGGTCTCTATCGGCGCATGGCTTGATAGTTTGGAAGAAACAATGGCCGTTCAGGGAACAGCGATTGCTTTGGCACGACTAGATGCGCTTGACTTACTGGCCGCTGGTCTGAGCGAGATGCCTGAAAATGCTTTTCCGCGTGCGCGTATTGGGCTTGAGGGAGAGCTCGAACTTGCACTGCGCAGTTTATCTATGCTTGAGGTGGAAGATCAGTTTCGGCAAGCATTGGTTGATAACCGAAACCTAGACGCCGCCGCCGGGCGTACCTTGCGAGGGCCACACCGCACAGATTTTTTGGCCTATCATGCGGGTAAAGACATGCCGGCAGCGCAATGCTCAACAGGTGAGCAAAAGGCGCTCTTGGTTGGACTGATACTGGCTCAAGCAAATTGCGTGGCCGCAAGAAGTGGCGATGTGCCATTACTATTGTTAGATGAGGTGGCGGCGCATCTTGACGTTAACCGGCGTGCTGCCTTGGCTGAGGTGCTTGAGCATTTGGGGGGTCAGGTTTGGATTACAGGTACCGAGCGGCATAGCTTCTCGGCTTTTAATGGGGATGCCTATTATGTCGATGTCGACAATGGCATGTTACAACCTCAAAATATGAAGATTTGAAGTTAGGGAATTAAGATGACCGATGAACCAAACGAACTAGCCGCAGAGTACGGCGCTGATTCAATCAAAGTCCTTAAAGGGCTTGAGGCGGTTCGCAAACGCCCTGGAATGTATATTGGCGATACGGATGATGGCACAGGCCTTCACCATATGGTCTATGAGGTTGTCGATAATGCGATTGATGAGGCACTTGCCGGTCACTGCGATACGGTTACCGTCACCCTAAACGGCGATGGCTCGGTCACGGTTACGGATAATGGTCGCGGCATCCCAACTGACTTGCATGAAGAAGAGGGCATGTCTGCAGCAAAAGTGATTATGACCCAGTTGCATGCGGGCGGCAAATTTGACCAAAATAGTTACAAAGTTTCTGGCGGTCTGCACGGCGTTGGTATTTCGGTCGTGAATGCGCTTAGTGACTGGCTTGAGCTTACGATTTCTCGCGCAGGAAAAGTTCATAAAATGCGCTTTGAACATGGTGACGGCATTGGTGATTTGGAAGTCGTCGCGGATACAGAAGAAACCGGCACTGCCGTGACGTTTCATCCATCGAGAGAAACATTCACCATGACAAATTTCAGCTTTGAAACGCTGGAGCACCGTCTTCGTGAATTGGCATTCTTGAATCGTGGCGTTGCCATTCGTCTCACAGATGCACGTACGCCAGAACCCATTGTTGTTGATCTTGCATATGAGGGGGGCCTAGAAGCCTTTACCCGTTACCTGGACCGGAACAAAAATGGATTGCTCGACACGCCTATTACGATCATGGCCGAGTCTGATGATATCGGCGTGGAAGTTTCTTTGTGGTGGAATGATAGCTATCATGAAACAGTTTTATGTTTCACCAATAATATCCCTCAGCGTGACGGCGGAACACATCTGGCCGGTTTTAGGGGCGCACTCACCCGCGCTGTTAATAGTTATGCCCAAACCAGCGGCATTGCTAAGAAAGAAAAAGTTGCCATGAGCGGAGATGATTGCCGCGAGGGTCTGACAGCGGTTCTTTCGGTGAAAGTGCCGGACCCCAAATTCTCCAGTCAAACAAAAGACAAGCTCGTATCATCGGAAGTGCGCCCGGTTGTTGAAAGTGTCATGAATGAAGTGCTCTCGACGTGGTTTGAGGAGCATCCGCAGGAGGCGCGAACAATTATTGCTAAGGTTGTCGAAGCCGCCGCCGCACGCGAAGCGGCACGACGCGCACGAGAGTTAACACGACGTAAGGGCGCGCTTGATATTTCAAGCCTGCCCGGAAAATTAGCAGACTGCCAAGAGCGCGATGCATCCAAAGCTGAAATCTTCATTGTTGAGGGCGATAGCGCGGGTGGCTCCGCCAAGCAAGCGCGCAATCGCGCCAATCAAGCTATTTTACCCCTTCGCGGTAAAATCTTAAATGTTGAGCGTGCCCGATTTGACAAAATGCTGTCATCTGTCGAAATTGGGACGCTGATCACAGCACTTGGAACCGGCATTGGACGCGAAGATTTTAATATTGAGAAACTGCGTTACCATAAGATCATTATCATGACAGATGCGGACGTTGACGGTGCTCATATTCGGACGCTGCTTCTAACATTCTTCTATCGTCAAATGCCTGAAATTATTGAGCGTGGTTACCTCTATATTGCACAGCCGCCCCTTTATAAAGTACGTCGCCAAAGCTCCGAGACATATTTAAAAGATCAGCCTGCCCTGGAGCAATATTTAATAGATGGCGGCTCTGGTGATGCAGTGCTCACACTTGGCTCGGGTGAGCAACGTAGTGGTGAGGACTTACGTCAATTGGTTGAAGAGGCGCGCAGTGTTCGCAATATGCTTGCCAGCCTACCGCCGCGCTATCCCAAAAGTGCGATCGAGCAAACCGCAATTGCTGGTGCGTTAACACCGACGATTTTATCCGATGAAAAAATGGCGCTTGAAGGATCTAAATATATTGCGCGCCGCCTAGACCGCCTTGAAGATGAAGTCGAGCGTGGATGGGAAGGTGCTCCCACGGGCGATGGCGGCTTGATCTTTACGCGTGTTTTGCGCGGGGTTCGCGAAGCAATTAATATTGATGGACCGCTGATCGCATCCGCCGATGCGCGTCGCCTTGATGCAATGGCACCACATCTACAGGCCGTTTATCTAGAGCCCGCGCAATTGCGGATCAAGGATAAGGTTATTACGATTAATGGCCCAACAGATCTTTTGACAGCGATCATGGATTATGGTCGCGTCGGCGTTAGCTTGCAGCGCTATAAGGGATTGGGCGAAATGAACCCAGATCAATTATGGCAAACAACGCTCGATAGCGAGGTTCGGTCATTGTTACAGGTGAAAATTCGCGATGTCGCAGAATCCAATAATTTGTTTGAGCAATTAATGGGAGATGTGGTTGAGCCTCGCCGACAATTTATTCAAGATAATGCGCTCTCTGTCTCTAATCTTGATATTTGATGTGTTGAAGGATTAGCCCACCGTGGCCGTGACGAAGCAAAAGAAAACCCCCAAAACGACTGTTAAGCGTAATGGGTTTGGGCGTGTTCTTTATTGGCTGACATTCATTGGCCTATGGGCGGGCATTGGGCTTGCCGGCCTTGTTGGCTATTATGCACTCGACCTGCCCGATACACGTCAGTTATGGCAGGTGGAGAACCAGCCAGAATTTCGGTTTTATGGCGCGAATGATAAGCCGCTAGCTCGTCGCGGGAGATTAAATGGTCGCCCGCTTTTATTTCGTGATCTTCCCCCACACCTTGTTCAGGCTGTGATTGCGATAGAAGACCGGCGTTTTTATAATCATTTTGGTATCGATATTCGTGGGTTAGCGCGCGCCGTTTATGCCAATATTCGTGCTGGTGGCCTGGTCGCTGGAGGTTCGACACTTACACAACAATTAGCCAAGAATGTTTTCTTAACGCCGGAGCGTACGATTAAACGCAAAGTGCAGGAGTTGCTTTTGTCGTTTTGGATGGAAGCCACTTTAAGCAAAGAAGATATTATCACTCTTTATATGAATAGGGTTTATTTTGGATCGGGCGCGTATGGTATTTTCGCCGCCGCCGAAACATATTTCGCACGACCTGTTCAGGAGTTAACGCTTGGCGAGTCTGCTATTTTAGCTGGTCTGCTAAAAGCTCCATCACGGCTAGCGCCAACCCGCAACCCCGATGGCGCGCGCGCGCGCGCTCAATTGGTTTTGCAATCCATGTATGAGATTGGGGCGATCAGCGAAGAGACACTTGCTGAAGATCCGTTATCCCAAGTCCGTGTTGTAACGCGTAGTAGTGATACAGCCCATTATGCAATTGATTGGGCGATGGAACAGCTCCCAGATTTTGTTGGTCGTCCGCGGACGGATCTTGATATTATCACAACCATTGATCCCGTTTTGCAGGTTGCCGCTGAGAAAGCGGCTTTGCAGGTTTTGAATAAATATGGTGAAGAGCGTAACGTGGAACAGGTTGCCGTTGTTGTCATGACACCCCAAGGCGCTATTCGTGCTTTAATTGGTGGGCGCTCATATGCGCAAAGCCAATATAATCGGGCCGTCTTAGCCAAGCGCCAGCCAGGTTCTGCCTTTAAACCAATTGTTTATCTTGCTGGTCTAGAGGCTGGTATGGAGCCCATGACAATAATGCATGATGGGCCTATATCGATTGAGGATTGGTCGCCTCAAAATTATAATGGCGAATATAATGGTGATGTGTCTCTTACAGAGGCTTTGGCAAATTCGCTCAATACTGTTGCCGTCCAAGTGACCGAGCGGGCTGGCCGCGAGCGGGTCATCGATGTTGCGCGTCGGACAGGGATTACGTCCCATCTTTACCCGCATCCATCAATTGCATTGGGTGTGTTTGAGGTGTCTTTGCTTGAGCTGACGACGGTTTATGCCACTATAGCTAATAATGGGTTTAGGACGTTCCCTTATGTCATTGAAGATGTGATTAGTTCAAACGGTGATGAGCTCTATAAACGTGTGGCGGGCTCTGTCATTCCCGCAATATCCATAGAGAATGTGAATAAAATTCAAGACATGCTTGTTGCCGCCGTTGAGCGAGGCACGGGTCGCGCGGCGCGGGTGAAGGGTTTACGGGTTGGCGGCAAAACCGGTACTACGCAAAATTGGCGTGATGCCTGGTTCGTTGGTATGTCAGGCGATCTTATTGTTGGCGTTTGGGTGGGAAATGATGACGCGACCCCGATGAAACGCGTGACAGGTGGTTTTATGCCAGCTCAAATTTGGCATAATTTTATGGTTGCGCAACAATCAATTACCGACACAGCCCCCATTGGCCTGGGTGAAAGCGCTCCACAAAAGCGCCGGGGGTTGTTTGACTGGTTATTCGGAGACTAGGGCGTTTAATTTTGTCGCGATGTCTTCTGCTGTGTCTTTGTGCGTAAAAAAATGGACCAGATCGCCATCCGGGTTAATGACGTAAACAATAGACGAGTGGTCAATCACATAACCGCCAGCTGAGCTAGGATCGTCCACTCTTTGAAAATAAACTTTAAAACTTTTGGCTGCAGCCGCAACTTGCGCGTCTGTTCCCGTGAGGGCAATGAAGCCAGGAAAAAAGCTATCAATATAAGTTGCAAGTTCAGCAGGCGTGTCGCGCTCTGGATCAAGTGAGATAAAAATAGGCTGAATGATATCGGCCCGATCACCAATTTGATTGAGCGCTTCACTCATAACATCGAGTGTGAAAGGACAAATATCCGGGCAGAATGCAAAGCCAAAATAAACGAGCTGATAGCGCCCTGCAAAATCACGCTGAGTGGTTGGCTTGCTATCTTGATTGATCAGATCATATTCAATGGACAGCATAGGCGTGGCCGAGACCTGTTCTGGCTCTGGATTTGATTTCATTAAGTCATTGGTCAGCAACCCTAAGATGATCAATATACCGAGGGCAGAAATAGCGAGAATGGATATTTGTAATTTCTTCATGATGTTATTGCCTTTGATTAAAAAATATATTTCATGCTATGGAAAAGAGAGTAACTCTTTGAGGGGGAGACGTATATGTCTTTTAGACATTTTTCAGTTGGACTTTTTGTCGCGAGTTTCGCGTTTATGTTCATTTTGGTTGCTCCAGCTGAAGCGCAAAGAAAGCCAGCCGTAGAGGATAATGACTTGATTGCAGGTGCCCGTGCGGGTGATCTCGCGGCAATGGTCGCGGCGATGGATAGCGGTATTGGCGTCAATGATCGTGGTCGTGATCGGGTGCCACCCATCGTTGTTGCAGCCGATGCCGGGCAATTAAAGGCTGTGCAACTTCTGATTCAAAAAGGGGCTGACGTTAATTTGCGTTCGGGAGAAGGGCAAACGGCGTTAGCTGCAGCTGTTGCGCGAGGTCACCCCGCTATAGTTAAAGTATTATTACAAAACAAAGCCAATCCGAACCGACCTGGTTTTGGTAGCGAGGTGCCGTTAATTACAGCCGCCCGTTTGGGCGATGAGATGATGGTGCGGTTATTGTTAAGTGTTGACGCTGATTTGGATGAAACCGACCGCACAGGTCGCACAGCACTTGATTGGGCGCGTGAGAATAGATTTCGTTCAATACAAGAACGACTTCTAGCTGAACGTAATTAATATGTGGTGGGCACGTATATTTTCGACACCGCTGCTGGGTGACGACCATGGGGTTAGGCTACGTGTTCATATTGAGCAAAGATGGCTTGCCGTCGTTGGCCAGTTAATCGCGATACTTATTACAGACAGTGTATTGCAGTTTTCGCTACCAATTGCGGAGCTGCTTCTGCTTGTGCTTGCGTCAGTCTTCGTCAATCTATGGCTCTTATTGCGCTATCCAATCAGCCATATTTTAACCGACCGCCAAGCAATTATATTTTTTAGTTATGATCTTTTTCAGCTTACGGCGCTTTTATATCTAACCGGCGGGCTTGCTAATCCGTTCGCTGTGATGATTTTGGCGCCCATTGCGATGGCCTCCACAGTTTTGCGGGCGCGATCCGTTTTTTTCTTAGGGGTGATTGGACAGTTATTAATAGCATTTTTGAGGTTTTCAGAGGCACCAATCTTCGTGCCGGGCCTTGTAATGCCCGATCTTTACCTCACGGGGGTATGGGTTGGTTTAATGCTAAGCATTGTTTTTATGCCTGGCTTTATTTGGCGCGTCTCTCATGAACGTCGACGAATGTCGCGCGCGCTCGCTGCGACCGAGAAAGTCTTAGAGCGTGAGGTGCGGCTCTCTGCACTTGATGGGCTTGCCGCAGCGGCCGCACATCAATTAGGAACGCCACTAGGCACTATTACACTTATTTCGAAAGAGCTTTTGCAGAAAGAAAGCCTTGAAGAGACTGTCCGCAATGATTTGGAGCTGCTTTATCAGCAAAGCCTCCGCTGTCGACAAATTTTATCTCATTTGACCGACGAAACCACGCAGAGCGATGTGTTGATCTCGCGTTTAACTCTGCGTGAGATGCTCAATGAGGCGATCCAAGAAGTCGATATCGGGGCCAGAGAAATTGTGTTGGATGTTTCAGGTACATTGGATGAGGAGCCGGTAGTGCCCCGTCGGCCTGAAATTATATATGGGGTTGGCAATTTGATTGAAAATGCCACAGATTTTGCGCAAACCTCTGTAAATATTTCAGCCTTTTACTCAGAAACCGATATTATCATAACGATTGAAGATGATGGGCCTGGTTTTCCACCTGAGATATTACAGCGTTTGGGTGAACCCTATACAACAGAAAGACAGGCAA